>MGTA01000274.1:10554-21086 GCA_001799225.1 Deltaproteobacteria bacterium RIFOXYD12_FULL_50_9 | reverse complement strand
ATCGTTCAGCCGTTCAGCCAGCTGTTGATCCGGATGCCGGAGAAGGTTTCGATAGAGTGGTGCAGGTTGTAGATCCGGCTCTGCAGCAGGATTTTTTCGAGGCCGCGGTACTCCATGATCGTATCTTTGGCTGAGAGAGATATGGGGTCGAAGTAGGGAACCTTGATCTTGTCGCCGATGGCAAGTCCGGATTTCAGCAGGTAGGCGCGTTGGTTGGTGGCGAGGAATGGCGCCTCCTTAAGGCGGATAACCTCCTCGATCCTCTCTTTGCCGGTGAACAGGGAGAGCTTGATTGTGTTTTGCTCAACAACGCCATGCGCCTCCATGGTGTAGAATGGCGAACTTAAGGAGAAGGTGAAATCGCGGAGGCGGTCGTTTGCCATTTCTGCCTTGATCCGCAGGCGGACCGGGTGGCTCTGTTTGAGGATATTCAGGCGCAGATAGGCCTCCTGAAAGAGTTCGTAGGTGTTGTCGGAGGTGGGCGTCAGCCGGTTTTTGACAAAGCCGATCCGCTGATCCTTGAAGTAGACGCCGGCAAAGCTCTCCTCGCGGCTCCGTTTGATGACCTGGCTTTCCCGTAGATCAAGGGCTCTGACAAAATAGTCACGTTTTAGCAGCAGGCCAAAGAGTCCTGCCCAGAGAATCAGGACGGCAACGCGGATGATGAGGGATAGACGGGGAGTTGTTTTCATGTTTGACGATGTCTGGCCGGCGCTGTTGTTTCGGCCTTCAGCCGACGATCCAGACGGCCACGTCCTCGGCTGTGGCGATCACCTGGTCTGAAACGCCCTTGAAGATACCCTTGGCAATCTCGCCGCCCCGGCGGCCCATGACAATGGTGCCGAAGCCGTCGATCAGGGCCTGACGGACGATCTGGCTGCTGGGGTTGAAGCCCTTTTTGGTACTGAGCCGGTGGATTTTGGCGGCCGGAACATGATGCTCGAGGAGGATCTGCTCCGGGGCATGAAAGAGGCTGTCCGGTCGGATCAGGTGGTCGTTACACCACTCTTCTCCCCACTGCTGATAGAATTCCTGGGGGTTGATCTTGTCCTTGCCGGCGAACATGGCCTCGGAGTTGAACAGGGTGATCTCGGCATGCGGGTTGCCGTCGAGGATGAATCCCAGGTGATCCGCGGCCCGCAAGGAATTAGGCGAGCCGTCGATCGGCAGGATGATTTTGCGTGAATCGACATGGCCATCAATGATCCAGACCGGCACATCATGACAAATGTCGAGGATGGTGGCAGAGGTACTGCCGACAATCAGTTTCTCGAGTCTGCCCAAACCCCGGCGACCAATGACCAGGGCGTCGTACATTCCTTTTCGCGCTTCTTGCATGATATCCTTGGCCGGGCTCATTCGGTTGAACTGCACAGTCGTACTCACCTGTTCGGGTGCGATGCCGCGATGAGCCATCTGCAGGGTTGCCTCGTTCATGAATCTCTTGGCTGTCTGGAGGTTTTTACGGGTCTCCGGGCTGGCCACGGAGAGTATTTCGCCCTCGTTCAGCCACTCGCGGCCGGCCTGGCCCATGGTGTTCGAAACAACACAGAAGAGATGGATGTGCACGTTTTCAAGATCGGTAAACAGGCGGCTCAGGTAGTTGATGGCGTTGAAGCTGTATAGGGAGCCATCTACTGCCACCAAAATCTTTTTTTCCATGGTAAGGCTCTCCTTAAATTAACTCCGGCAATACATCTCATGTTGCGGCAGGAGTGCTACCTTGCCGCCGCCGCCAGGCAGATCGATCGCATAGGTCGGTTGGGCCAGACCGGAACAGTGGCGGTTCACTTCATCCATAATGGCGAGTCCTGTGCCAACCGATGTCCGGAAATGGTTAGTGCCTTTTGTCAGATCCCCTTGAAAAATATAATACGGTTTTACGCGATTAAGCAAAAGTTTCTGTAGTAATTTTTTCATAACCTCCGGATTGTCGTTAACCCCGCGCAGCAGAACGGTCTGGCAACCTAGCGGAATTCCGGCGTCTGCGAGTCTTGCCAAGGCCAGCATTGCCTGGGGCGTCAATTCATCCGGATGGTTGAAATGGGTGTTGACATAGATGGGGTGAAATCTCTTGAGCAAGGCGGCGAGGCGAGCAGTCACCCGCATGGGCAGGGTGCAGGGAATCCGGGTGCCGATCCGAATGATCTCGATACTTGGGATGCGACGCAGGGATGCAAGGATGTTAATAAGTGCTTCGTCATCGAGCAGCAGCGGGTCGCCACCTGAAACCAGCACATCCCGGATCATGGGGGTTTTTATAAGATAGTCGAGTCCGGCCCGGATGGTGTCGGGTGTAACAGTAAGTCTGCCGGTGCCGACCTTGCGCTTTCGGGTACAGAAGCGGCAGTACATGGCGCAGGCCGAGGAGACTAGAAAGAGCGCCCTGTCCGGATATTTGTGGACGAGATTGGGCACCGGGCTCAAGTTCTCCTCGGCCAGTGGATCATCGGGACAGAGCTGGTCATTGATCTCCAGTTCATCCGGCACCGCCTGCAGCCAGAGCGGGTCACCCGGCGCGCGGATAAGGCTCAGGTAGTAGGGGTTGATCCGCATGGGATAGCGCTCAATCACCTTGGCCAGGTTCGGGCTGTTCCGCCGCAAGAAGGCCGGCAGTTGCTCGGGTCTGGTAATACTCCGGCTGAGAAGGTGTTTCCAGGTGTTCATTGGTCGCTGAGTTAAGAGATCCGGAGGTTTGAGTTGCTCATGGTTATAGAATCGGGTAAAGCTGTTGTTTGTCACGATGTCAATCTACCGCATCGTGAACGTCTGGCGCTAGAAAAAGATTTAACACTCATTAAGGATTAACCCATGAGCCTGTTTGAAATACTTATGCTGGTCTGCTTTGGTTCCGCCTGGCCCGTCTCCCTCTACCACTCATACACGAGCCGCACCAATGCCGGCAAAAGCCTGCTTTTTCTCTGCGTGGTTTTTGTAGGATATATTGCTGGAATCCTTCATAAAACACTCTATAGTTATGATGCAGTGATTTTTCTCTATATTGCTAACGGCCTTATGGTTCTGACCGACATCCTGCTCTATTTCAGGAACAGCCGACTTGCCGGCAGATAAAATCTCCCTGTATAGAAAGAGTAGAGCAGAATAGTGGATTGTCAGAACTGTTCTATCCTGGTAGATTGGTCATCATGAAGACTCTTGTTTCCCTCCTTGGGCTTGTTTTGGTTTTTGAAGGCCTTCCCTACCTGGCGTTTCCTGAGAAGATGCGGGATTGGTTGCGGCAGGTTATTGAGATGCAACCGACAACATTGCGTGTCTTTGGACTGATTGCCCTTGGTATCGGCCTTCTGCTCTGTTATCTCGCCCAGTGTTCAGGTTTAATTAAGTGAACATTTATCTTTTTTTCTCCAATTCACGCAGGTCGCATGTCTGATTTTGAGTCGCAGCTGTATGATATTGCCGGGTATCACTATGATCTGCCTGAGGATCGTATTGCCCAGAAACCGACCGCCAGGCGTGATGATTCACGACTGCTGGTGGTTGATATCAGGGAAAATCGTTTGCGAGACCGGAAATTTACCGATATTCGCGAACTGTTCCTGCCTGGAGACCTGCTGGTTGTCAACGATACCAAAGTTTTTCCAGCCAGGTTGTTAGGCCGAAAGGAGAGCGGCGGTCGGGTTGAGCTGTTGATCCTCGAATATCCGCGATTATCCGCTGCGGATTATAATAACTCAGAAATGCAGGGTGGAGATGATGGCCGGCAGGTGAGTGTTGTCTGCCTGATCAAGAGTTCGAAAAGGCCTCGCAAAGGTAGCCTGCTTATTTTTGGTACGCAGCTTACAGCCCGGGTTGAAGATCTTCTGCCTGATGGCAAGGTCCGAGTTGCTCTCCTTTACAAAGGTGATCTGGCGAGCCTGCTTGCCGAACACGGTCAGGTGCCGCTGCCGCCCTATATCCATCGGGCGAGCGGTGCGGAACCCTTGGATCGGGAGCGGTATCAGACCGTCTATGCCCGGCTGGCCGGCGCTGTGGCTGCACCCACTGCCGGGCTTCATTTTACGGCAGCGCTCTTGGCTGATCTCAAAGAAAAAAGTGTCGGGGTTGCGAGTGTAACCTTGCATGTCGGGTATGGCACCTTTGCGCCGGTCAGAGCCCAGGATATCCGGGATCACCGTATCCATGCAGAATATGTAGAGATCTCGGAGGAGACCGCCAGACAGATTAATGCAACAAGGTCGGATCGGGGTCGGATCTGGGCAGTTGGGACTACAACGGTAAGAGCTCTGGAGTGGGCTATGACTGATTCCGGTCTAGTTGAACCAATGACCGGCTTGTGTGATCTCTATATCTATCCTGGTTATGTTTTCAGGGTTGTAGACAATCTGATCACCAATTTTCATCTGCCTGGTTCATCCTTGCTTTTTATGGTCAGTGCTCTTGCCGGTCGCGAGCGGATCATGGCTGCTTATAATCACGCTTTGCACCATGCTTACCGTTTTTACAGCTATGGTGATGCTATGGTTGTGCTGCGGCGTTGACTTTTATTGATTGCAGATCGGTTGTCAGGGGCTGGGTGAAGTGCTGGGTGAAGTGCTGACACTGCCGGTGCCGGCACTGTTTTTGAGGTCGCAACTGGAATTGCTTTTGCCGGCACTGCAGGAACTGTCTGCTGTACAGCTTGAACTCTTACAGGATGAACTTGCGCTGTTGGCTGATTTGCTGCTGTAGCCATCGGCATACCATCCGCCGCCTTTGAGTGTGAAGGATGTTGCGGATATGACTTTTTTGAGAGACCCGGAACAGTCCGGGCAAGTGGTAAGCGGTTCGTCTTTATAGCTCTGCCAGCTTTCGACAACTGCATGGCACGACTGACATTCGTACTCATAAATCGGCATTTCTTAAAAACCTCCCAACAAGATGATTGTAACTAAGGTGAGCAAAATTACATTAACTATTTTTAAATTTTGCTGACAGCAATGTAATGCTGTGCAGATGATCTGTCAATGCGGAACAGGAAAAATCAGAGGTTTTGTTTTGTGTATTTGATGTTTTTATAGTGATGTGCAATTCATGTTGCAAAGTTGTATGCAAAAATATTAGCTGCAGAAATCGAATCATTTATGTAAACAAGAATTATTAGTACCTGTGCAAGGATTTTATGTGCTGTTTTGCCCAGTAAGTGGGTTGTGAAAAGCGTTGTAGAAAATTATTTCTAAGGTAACTATCCATCTTGTCGGGGTTAAGGTAAGATAACTTATCGATCTTGTGAAGATTTGGCGGTACAAATTATAGCTGTCTAAGGAGGATTCCGTGCAGGAGATTCTTATCAATCAGGCTGATAAAGGCATGGTGTTGGCCAGGGATGTTACGAATCAGGATGGGCGGGTTCTGTGTGGCAAAGGGACCGAGTTGACGGATACGCTTATCGAACGGCTCAAGAAGATAGAAATTACTCATGTAGCAGTGCAGGGGCATCCTGTAACTGTTGAAGGAGAGAGAACTCTTGAGGAGGAGTTGCAGGCTATCGAAAAGCGGTTCAGTCGGGTTTCGGATACACCACCTTTGATGTTTCTCAAAAAACGTCTTACAGAACAGATGATTATTGCCCGGAGAAAATAATGGACGATGACAAACGAAGTCATTTCAGAAAGGCCCTGCGGGAGATAAAAAACCTGCCAACTCTTCCAGGGGTCATCATCAAGCTCAGCAAAATGGCGGATGATCCTGAAACTACTGCTGAACAGATGGGTAAGGTGATCAGTATGGATCACATTCTGGCAGCTAAGTTGTTGAAGTTGGTCAATTCGGCATTTTATGGTTTTCCACAAAAGATCAGCTCGTTAAGCAGCGCAATTATTCTGTTGGGTGTTAATGTTATCAAGAGTTTGATCATTAGTGCGTCTATCTTCGATATTATGGAAAAACAGGATGTGGAGCTCTGGGAGCATTCATTGGGCTGTGCGGTAATATGTAGCGTTCTGGCTAAGCGTCTGGGTGTGCAAGACCCGGATGAAGTCAGTACTGCAGGGCTTATTCATGATATCGGCAAGGTTGCCATACAAATGGAACTTCCACGGGAAAATGAGCTGATTAATCAGCTGGTTTTGGAGCGGCAGATCAGTCGGCGGGACGCTGAGCTGGAAGTTTTAGGCCTTGAGCATGCCGAGGTCGGCGGCTGGCTAGCAAAAAGTTGGAATCTTCCCAAAAAGCTTGTTGAGCCGGTGGCCTCTCATCATGATCCCCGCATGGCATCCGATGAACAACTGGCCAGCGCTATCGTCCATTTCAGCGATATTATGATCCGTGGTCTCGGCTATGGTCATGGTGATGACGTCTGGGTGCCATCGTTAAGCAAACGGGCATGGCGTCTGCTTGATCTCTCTCCGGAGGACATGGATCAGATCCTCCCGGAAATCGAAGAAAAACTCTGGGAAGTTAAGGGCTTCAGCCTTGATATTCAGACGAATCAATAGGTTATTGCGTCTGGGGTGTTTTGCTGCCTTGGAGAGCAACTGATGCCCCGAATCCTTTTTGCCGGCAATTCAGAGCTGCTGACCGGGCAGACTCGTCTGCTTTTGGAAGGTGAGGGAATTGAGCTTATAGCACAGACAAGGCTGGCTCAGGCTGTCTCACAGATTCTTGAAGATCCCCCTGATTTTTTAATAGTGGAAAGCGGGTTTGACGGCAAAGGCGATGTCGAACTGATCAGAACTGCCAAGTCCTGTCTGCAAAAGACCAATATGCCGATTTTTTTGATTGCCCCTGAGCCGTTGGCGATCAGGCTTGACTGGCAGCAATACCCGGTTGACGATATTATAGTCCCGCCATTCTCATCAGCTATATTACTTGCGAGGATTAGTTTGGCCGAGGCCAGAATGAATCGGGTTTTTGATAACAATCCGTTGAGTAAGTTGCCCGGCAACACCTCGATTTTGCGGGCGATTCAGAAAACCATAATATCTCAGGAGGGGTACGGTATCTGCTATCTCGATCTCGATAATTTTAAGCCGTATAACGATCATTATGGTTTTTTTCGAGGTGACGAAGTACTGATCATGACGGCTCGTCTTATCGTCAATGTGGTTGATGAGTATGGCAGGGAAGGTAGTTTTGTCGGTCATGTGGGTGGTGATGATTTTGTGTTCATAGTAAGAGAGGAACGGATAAAGGCGGTCTGTGAAAAATTGCTGGGCAATTTTGAAACAGTGAAGAATATGTTTATCGACAAGGCAGATATTGCGGCCGGTGGAATTTTTGGAAAGGACAGGCAAGGTCGTAAGGAGCGCTTTGATTTGCTTAGTATCTCTATAGCAGTTGTGGTGAACAGCAGTACGCGAAAGTTCAAGCATTACGGCGAGGTGTCAGAAGCAGCATCTCAGTTGAAAAGTTATGTTAAGAGTCTCATGGGGAGTAATTATGTTATCGACAGGCGTAATTAAATTTTGTCCTGTTTTATGGTAGTTTGTTGAATTGTGCTCTCTTGTTTTCAGCAGGTCATATTGGAATAAATGGCTTCATGATGATCAACAATATTACTAGTTGCAAATATAATATAGCTTTGATGTGAGCGGTGCCTTTTGACCGTTTATTTGTAAATCAATGTGTTGTTATCTGAGGTTGTCGTTCTGACATAACAAAAAATCTTGGTGTTTATCCCCTAATTGTTAAAAATACTTGCCTTATGATTATATTTACGATAATTGAATGATATAGTTTGTATATCTTTATAAGATAATAAATATGGAGGGGATGCATCATGAGTAAAACTTTGGTAGAAATGGCAGCTGATCTCGTTCAGTCACAGTGTGCTACAAAAAGCATGACTACTGAGGAATTATCTTTCGCATTACAAAGTACTTTCAAGGCTCTTTATGACCTGCAATTTAATGAGGCGAAGAGTGCTCAGGGCTTTGGAGTTCAAGAAGGAGTTCCTGCTCTGAATGATTTTACTGCAATGAATCCAGATAAGTCTATATTGAAAAACAAGATAGTCTGCCTTGAATGTGGTCAGGAATTCAGGATGCTTTCTCCCAAACACCTTAAATCTCATGGATTGAATGGTAGAGAGTATCGGTCCAAATGGGGGTTTTCTTTGCGGCAACCTCTTTGTGCAAAATCGCTATCCGAACATCGTAAAAAAGCTGGTAAAGCGAGAGGGCTTCCCGATAACCTCAAAAAAGCGATTGCCAAACGGAAGAAAAGTGACAAAGTCGCCCTTCCGGCTAAGAAATAGGCAGGTGGGGTGCAGATCCAGGCGTACCCTCTTCAGTTGAATGGTCTGTTCAGTGTTAGTAAATATTGTTAATCCTTTAACCATAACTGCAGTGCCTGCACAATTTTTTCCGCCTGTTCTCGACTTGAGATGTTGAATTTAGATTGTTGGCTGTACGCATTTTTTATTTTTTTATATCTGCGGATAGTAAATCGGTCGGGCGAAAATTGACTGGTCTTTTTATCCCACTGCTGGTAACGGAAAATAATGGTGGTCCAAGCACCTTTGGAGAGGATGACTTTGTCAATTTCTTTTACTAGAACGATTCCATCTTCTTCGAAATTAACCGTAAGTTCTGAGATTTCTGCATTCATTTGGTTCTCCCTAAGTTGTTTTTTATATCCTTACTATACTTTGAGACATTCGGCACGTATCTTGTTTGTGTGAAATATTCTATTGGAGGTCCAGCAGATGGTAATCGAGACAAACAAGGATATTGAAGGCTCGAAGAGAAGACGTTATAAACGTGTATTTTACTCTGCCGAAGATCGGATGATTGGCTTTTTTGTTTTTCCGGGGGATGATCAAGAAATACTGGTAGCGCATATAATGAATATAAGTGTCGGCGGCTTGCACTTTACGATAAAACGGAATGAGCTGATTTCACTTAAAATTGGGGATCGCTTGATACTGACAAAACTCATGGGCAACTCTCCTTTGCAGATTGTTTCCGATATTGAAGTTGAGATAAAATGGGTACTCGATTATCAATTGATGAAGCATGTCGGCTTTGGGTGTGAGTTCCGAAATTTATCGGACATGATGCGTACGCAACTATCTAACTTTGTTGAATCAGGTTTGGGCATTGGTAGCACACCAATGCAATGAGTATTTTGTTGTGATTATTGGTAATTAATCAATTAATGCTAATGGAGATTAACCCATGTCGAATTCAAATCCAAGTATGATAACATGTATTGTGCAAAGAGGAGAGGCTGATAAGGTCGTAGAGGCAGCCAAGGCTGCTGGAGCTGAAGGTGCAACAATTTATTATGGCAGAGGTACTGGAATTAGGGAAATTCTTGGTTTTAAGGGCCGTTTTATCAAGCCGGAAAAGGAGATAATTTTAATCATTACCAAAGGGGAACAGACCGACATCGTCTTTGAAGCTGTTGTCAAGGCTGCCAGATTGGATGAAAAGGGGAAGGGTTTTGCCTTTTTGCACAGTATTGGCCGTGCAGTCGGTTTTCTATGATATCAGCAGGTAAAGGCCAATAGGTGTATTTGACAAACAGCGTGACCACAGAGACCGTCAACTTGAATTAACTCTATGATTACAGGCAACTCATAATGATTAAATATATTTTTATGGCTCTATTGTTCTGGGGAGGAGGTGCTTTCTTAGGAGCCATTGATTTTTATAGTATTTATGAGATGATCAGGGTTGGCATCCCGGAATATGGCTTCTCTTTGCTAACTTATTGTACCTTGGCATCTCTAACTCTTATTGGTCTTTCTTTTTTGATGCGGGTGCTGAATTTTTATGGGTTGATGTATGTTTTTAGCAAAATTTTGCTTGAGATCTGTAAGATTGGAATTGCTTTTCTATCGGTTCTGGTGATGATTATCTGGATTAATCAACAACAAAATCTTTGGAGTGAGTTAGGTGTTGTTGCATTAGTGCCGTTTGAGATCCTGACCGCAGCCATAATATGTATTCATCTCTTCGATTTTAACATCCCTTTGCAACGACAGTTTATAAGTATTATGGCCATTCCGCTTACTACTCTGGTATTTATAATAATTTCGGAGATGTTTAACCTTTTCGGAAATTAGTTGTCATCACATATCAGACTGTCAGGTCATCACGGATTATCTTGCGTGGTCCACCATGTCCAGCTGTACTCCAATCGCGGATAGGCGCAATATGAGACAGGGACTCTTTTTTGCCAATCCGATGTAAGCGGTCGTGGATAGCTTGCCAGATACAGGGGACCTCTTTGTTGATTTCGCAGGTACCGTTTTGGGAGCCGCCGCAGGGGCCGTTCATAAGGCTTTTGGCACATCGTGCCACCGGACAAAGTCCTGCGGTCAGATGCAGGATGCAGTTCCCGCAGCCGGCGCACTGTTCAGTCCAGACCCCCTGCTGAGGTGAGCCTCCAAAAAAACTTGTATTTACTGCCGGATAGATAACCGCTTCCGGTCTTAGATTAGCAATAAAGTTTACTCCGACTCCGCAGGCCATGGAAACAATGGCATCGTATTGGCCATCAAAACGGTCCAATGAATCAATATATTCTTTGTCGCACTGCCGTACTAGTGCAGCTTCAATGATTTCTACCGGGTTATGCTCTTTTTT
>MGTA01000274.1:4835-10515 GCA_001799225.1 Deltaproteobacteria bacterium RIFOXYD12_FULL_50_9 | reverse complement strand
ACGCTCACCGCCCGTGGAACAGATCGTCACACAACCCTTACAACCCAAAACCAGAATACGTTTGGCTTCGCGGATCATGCCCAATATCTCTTCTACAGGTTTTCGTTCTGCTACAATCATGGTTATTCTCCTCTCAAAGCACAGGGGCCAAGTTGACTGATCCGTTGGTTCATCTCTTTGGCCACCTGGACAAACTCAGGATGAAAGCCTCTTTCTAGATGGAACATCTCGATCCGTTCCGGTTCAACTGCTAATTCAGTCAGGGCTTTTTTAACTGCGCCAACCCGTTTTGCCGCCCGTTGACTGCCCATCAGGTTATGACATTTATTAGCTGGACAGCCAACTACATAGACCGCGTCTGCGCCTTCCTCAAAAGCGGCAAGGAGCATGCTTACTTGCAGTTTGCCTGAACATACCAGCCTGTTGATGGTGATGTTTGCGGGAAATCCCTCTTTGGATAAGCCGTCTGTGCCTTCGGCGCAGGCCTGTTGTGAGGTGTAATGACAACAAAATACCTTTATGTCAGGAGTAAAGTCACTCATTTGTCTCTCCGTTTTATACCGCAAGGGCATAAGTTTCGTATGAGCAGGCAGCTGCTCAACTCAGCTTTATCGACCGCAAGCGGCCACTAGCTGTTCGTCCTGAGATTGATTGAGGGTAATTGCCTGAGCAGGACATTCTGCTACGCAGATTCCGCAAGCTCGGCAGAGGGTTGGGTCAATTCGCGCCACACCGCTATCATCAATTTTGGGAATACGCCAGGGACAGATCCGAACACATGTAAGACATGCCGCGCACTGGTCCCTCTCAACCCAGGCTGCTTTGCCTTTGTCGAGCAGGTCTTGCGTGGTGACATACCCCTGTTGCAGAGCAATTGTCCGAAGTGTGGTCATGATGTCGGTGAAACGTACATCCTGAGGACAGACAAAGATGCAGCTTCGGCATTTCGAGCAGTACCAGAGAATATCAGAGCCGAGCAGTTTATCTTTAAGTCCCATGCGGACCATGTGAATGATCTTGCGTGGATCAAACTCGGGTATGGCCTGACTTACTGGGCAGACTCCACTACAGGCGCCGCAGGAGAAGCAGCGGTTTAGATGTTCACCACCAGGGATGGCGGCAACTTCAGCGCCAAAAGCCGTATTTATCTCTTTGCTGGTAATTCCCATAACTACCCTTTAGCGGTACTGTGAACGCTTCATCTGAGTATGAATAAGTTAGATACGAACAGGCTTTGTATCGATACAGCGTGAACCGGCGATGGTACCCAAAACTAAATCATTTGTCAACAATACGCGTTTTGTTTAATTAGATGCTTGCCGGTTGCTCAGAGCAGGAATCTGAACTCGCCCTTGCCCAGCAGATCTTGAAGATGCAGTATGCCGACAGGTTTACCGTCGGTTGTCGTTACCGGCAGAACCGTGACTTCATAGCGCTGCATGATGCTTACGGCATCAGCGGCCAGAAGATCCTGGCTGATGCTTTTGGGAGCCTTCGTCATCATCTCACGAATATTTTTGGTGCTCAGATCCTGATAACGGTTTACCAGCCTTCTAATATCGCCATCGGTTAAAATTCCGACAAGGTGAAGGTCCTCAGCAACAACAAGTACCGCACCTAGATTTTTTTGATTAAGCACAACCACCGCATCCAGTAAAGAGACACTGTCGCGGACCAGCGGGATCTTCTCTCCGGTAAGCATGATTTCCGAAACGTTGACCTTAAGCCGGTCGCCCAGGCTGCCGCCGGGATGGTTCCTCCGGAAATCGCTCTCTTTGAATTGCTTCTTTTGCAGGAGCACGACAGCTAAGGCGTCCCCCATTGCCAGGGTGGCCGTTGTGCTGGTCGTGGGGGCGAGGCCAAGCGGACAAGCTTCCTTCAGCACGGCAACATTAAGGACCACATCTGCCAGTCGCGCCAGCCGGGATGTGATCTTGCCGGTCATGACAATAATTTTTGTGCCGCGCTTTTTCAGGCTTAAGACCAGCAGTTCCAGTTCGGCAGTGTCACCGCTGTATGAGATGGCAAGCAGGACATCCCTTGGGTCGACAATCCCGAGATCGCCGTGCATGGCTTCAACCGGATGAAGAAAAAAAGAGGTAGTGCCGGTGCTGTTCAGGGTGGCTGCAATTTTCTGGCCGATGATGCCGGATTTGCCTATCCCGGAAATAATTACTCGGGTTGGGCATTTGATGATCAGGGAGACCGCCTCATCAAACTCGGGTCCGATATTATCAATCAGGGACAGTATCCCCTCAGCCTCAATTTTCAGAACTTCCTTTGCTTGTTCAATGGACATGGCGGGTTCCAAAACAGCGTTAATTAGGTCAAAGCCAGTTTGTGAAACTGTGGATCAGGCGGTACAGGATAGACACCGTCAAAACAGGCCAGGCAGAAGGATTCCGCATGATTGCCGGTGGCGCGAACCAGTCCGGCCAGACTGAGATAGTAGAGGGTGTCCAGCCCAAGATAGTCTCTGATTTCATTGACCGATTTGGAGGCGGCAATCAATTCGCCGCCCGATGGGAAGTCTATCCCGTAGTAACAAGGAAAACGGGTTGGCGGGCAGCTGATCAACATATGCACTTCCTTGACGCCGGCGGCTCGCAGCGAGCGGACCCGGCTCCGGCCGGTGGTGCCCCTGATGATGGAGTCTTCTATGATGATAACGCGTTTACCCTGGAGCAGAGAACGAACAGGGTTCAACTTGACGCGGACGGAGAAATCACGCATGGATTGGGTGGGCTGGATAAAGGTTCGACCAATATAATGATTACGGATCATCCCCATCTCGAGTGGGATGCCGGATGCCTGGGAGTAGCCGATTGCGGCATAGTTCCCTGAGTCTGGAAAAGGCATGACAAAGTCTGCCTCAAGCCGGCACTCATCGGCAAGTATCTCTCCCATGCGTTTGCGGCTCGCATAAACATTAATGCCAAAGATATCGCTGTCCGGTCGGGCGAAATAGACTTGCTCAAAGATACAGAAACTTTGGCGGCCCTTTTTCTCAGGGAGAAAGGATGTTAAACCATTGGCATCTATGATCAGGATCTCACCAGGTTCAATGTCGCGGATATATTGGGCCTCTACCAGGTCCAAGGCACAAGTCTCGGAAGCAACCATGTATGCGCCGCCGTTTATTTTGCCTAAACAAAGGGGCCGGAAGCCCAGGGAATCGCGTACGGCTATAAGTTTGTCTTTGGTCATGAGCAGCAGGGAAAAGGCGCCCTGCATCTTGGCAATGGTCTCTTGAAGGGCTTCTTCAAATGGGAGGTGCGAATATCTGGCCATGAGGTGGACAAAAACCTCACTGTCCATGGTCGATTGGAAAATTGATCCTTGTTTTTCCAGCTCATCCCGCAGCGCTCTGATGTTGACGAGATTGCCGTTGTGGGCGACCGACATGGTGTTGCCCCGATGGGTTGCGGTAAAAGGTTGAGCGTTTTCTATAGTTGATGCCCCAGTGGTGGAATAACGGACATGACCCAGGGCAATATGGCCTTTCAGGCTTTGCAGGATTTTTTCGCTGAATACTTCCGATACCAGTCCCATTGCCTTGTGCTGGATTATTTGATGGCCGTCTGAAGTGACAATCCCGGCACTTTCCTGGCCTCGATGTTGGAGAGCATATAAGCCGAAATAGGTCAGCTTCGCAGAGTCTTGATGACCAAAAATTCCACAGACTCCGCACTCCTCTCTGGGGCGTTGCGCCATACTGGTGTATTTCATGAACTTTACCCGTTACCTGTAATTCATAGTGTTTCTGATACCGCAAGAAAAAATAATTTTTATACCTTGTTTTGTTGAGCAAGGAAATATTTTTTATGCTTGAGACTAATAGTCGGTTAGAATATTTGTTGATTAATCTTATAGATAAAGCGGATTCTTCCATGTGAATATTTTCTTTGGAATAAAAAAATGATTTTCCGGACTGCTCCGGGATCAGAAACTTGACATGTAGTCTAACGTATTGTATTTTATTAAAAATAATCTTCTGTTTGTGCAATAAATTACAGTTCGTAACTTATTTTAACATATCTTGACCTTTTTAATGAAGGGATCATACTTATGCACAACAAGTTGACGAACCTAACTATTTATTACGTTTTTTATTTTTTTCTCCTCTCTCAGCTATGTTCATGCCTGCCGGCTTCTAACTCCAACCTGTCATCCTCAGACAAGGTTGACTCCCAAAAGAACGAGATTGCCCTGCCTCAAGACCAAGCCCAGCTCGCCCAGCTCGCCTTGACCAGCTCTGATTGGAAACTCAGAGAGAGAGCCGTAGCGCAAATTACCAATCAGGAGATTCTGGCCAAGGTTGCTTTAAACGATTCTGCCTGGATTGTCCGGGAAGCAGCCATGAATTCCATAACCGATCAGAAAATTTTAGCTCGGATAGCTACTAATACATTGGATTGGAAGGTGCGGGAAATTACCTTTAAAAATCTGCAGGATCAGGACCTGCTTGTGGCAATTGCCCAAGATGTAATGGGAGATCCCGCTGTCCGTTCAGCTGCTATCGATAAGATAGCCAACGCGAATGTGGTTGCGCAGATAGGGCTCTCTGATCCTGTGCCATTTGTCCGGACAGCGGCAATCTGGAAAATTACTAACCAGGATACACTTACCAGGATTGCCCAGAATGATACCAACGATATTGTTAGAAAAGAAGCTATAAAAGCTCTGTTGACTCTTGAAGGTGTCTCTACTGATAAGGAGGCAATGCAGATTAAAGCTCTATTAATTGACCCGAGCATTTATGAACATTACGGGCAAATGCATCTCGAGTATAAGATTGTTGAGAAAATTGAAGATTATCAGCCTGATGAAAATAGATACTCCCTGGCTGCAAAACAAAAAATTGAAGTGAGGATGGAGTATAAGACGGTCAGTATTCTAAATAAATATAAACACGTAATCTATGAGAGAATTTATAAAACTCCTATCGGGATTGCATCAGGGAAGATTGATGCCGAAATTTATGACAGTGTCCTGGGAAGGCGTTATGATAGCACTATAGATATGTCAGAGATCTGTTATGTGTTGCTTAAGGCTTTTGATAATGAGAACCTTATATCCTTATTGAATTCAAGAAGTGATTGCCTGAAGACAGCCGCTTCAATTCGTCTGGGGGATAACTGAGCATATCAGTAGCGCCTATAGAAGCATTTCCACCGCGTTTTGCTACGGCTGAAATAAAATTTGGAGTTGAAGATTAAATCGTAAAGGGAAAATATTATGAGTAATAACATCTCGGAAAAATTCGGTAATGTTACAGTTACATGCAAGGCGAACATCTATTTTTCAGGCAGAGTGGTCAGCCATTCCATTACTTTTTCCGATAATCGACGTAAAACTATTGGGTTGATATATGCCGGTCTCTACAAGTTTGATACCGGAGCTCCTGAACGGATGGACATTATTGCAGGTGAATGCCGGGTAAGGATTTCCGGACAAGTTGAGTGGACCAACTACAGTGCTGGAGAGTGGTTTGACGTTCCCGGGCACTCATTTTTCGAAATTGAAGTGCCGGCGGGAATTACAGAATATATCTGTTCTTTTGACTGATTATTTAAGGAAAGGCCATTTTGCCTGCATTCGGTTTTTTGGGATCAATCAGCCTATCCCGACAATTTTAATATCAAAAGTGAGGCTGCGTCCAGCCAGAGGATGATTGCCA
>MGTA01000274.1:0-4818 GCA_001799225.1 Deltaproteobacteria bacterium RIFOXYD12_FULL_50_9 | reverse complement strand
GATATATCTATTCCCTGCGCAATTGTCATGCCCGCGGGGAACTCGCCGGCTGAGAGGACCAGGATCAGAGCAGGATCCTTGGCGCCGTAAGCATCGGCTGGTTTAAAGGTAACTGTTTTAGTCTGCCCCAGTTCCATGCCGATAACCGCATTCTCAAAACCCTTGATAACTTTGCCCTTGCCGACAATAAACTCAAGGGCCGGTTGGCCGATATTTGTCTCAAATACCATGCCGTCCTTATGTTTTCCCGTATAATAGACCTTAACTCGATTACCTTTTTTTATCGGTGCCATATCCGTGTCTCACAATTATCCGGTGGGTTGGCAGGCTGTGTTGCCCGCGTGGTTTCGGGGGGGGTAAGGGCGTATGCTATACGCCCCTACATTCAATCCATCATATTTCACTTTGATATAGGCTGCGAAATTTTTCTAGCTTTCTTTCGACGGAGGGGGGCAGTTCGAGATCATATCGCAGGGCATACTCCGCCACCATCCGGTGCGTACTGAATCTGGGACAATTTATCGATATGTTCCTGATGCATTTATCGATGTAGTTACTCCGAAGATCCGGGTTGATAAAAGTAGCAAGAATCTCTTTAAACACCTTGTAAAACGAGATTGAATCCTCGGCGTAGAGCAGGGTGTTCGGGTGTTCACTTAAAGCATTTATATCATCCACCGGCAGTTCATAACCGAATTTCCAGCCAGTCAGGCCATCATTGTAGCCTTCGGCCCACCAGCCATCTATTATACTGATGTTGGGGATAGCGTTCATGGCTGCCTTCATGCCACTTGTCCCACTTGCCTCAAGGGGACGTTTAGGGCTGTTCAGCCAGGCATGCACTCCTGCCACCATCATTTTGGCAATACTCATGTCGTAACCGGGAATAAAAATCAGTTTCGCCAAACCATGACTCTTCTCATAGAGTTCGACCTGACAATCCAGGATGAGTTTGATCAGGGCTTTACCCGGTTCGTCAGAGGGATGTGCCTTGCCGGCATAGACGAAGTTGACCGGTTGTTGGAACTCATTGATTATGCCGGTCAAGGCGTCAATATCCTCAAAAATCAGATCGGCCCGTTTATAGGTGGAAAATCGCCGGGCAAAGCCGATAGTAAAAGCGCCTGGGTATAACATGCCTTGTTCATCGTCAAGATGAGAGAGAAAGTTGGGTGGATCTATCCAGGTGGTCAGCTTCTGCGAACGGTGATTGATCAGCATCTGGTTGATATAGCGGATCAGGATATGGTTGTCGGTCGCCCAAGCCTCTTCCAAATAGGTGCGGAATTTTTTGTTGTGCAATAGAAGTTCAGCATTAGCGAAAACACTGGGATCCTGCCGCCAGTTTTCCAGCTCAGGGAAGCTGTCGTAGACCTCTGCTTTGGCGTCGCTGATCCAGGTCGGATGGTGGACGCCGTTGGTAATCGCGGTGATTTTTTGGGCGTATTGCGGGAATTGCCGTTTTGTCACCTCTTTATGTAGTCGACTGACGCTGTTGGTGGCGCGGTTGACCCGCATTGCCAGATTCGTGAAATTAAAGGAGGCGGGATTGTCTTGGTCATCGGCTAACTGGAGGAGAATTCTTTGGCAGAACGAATGGCCGATCTCCTTATAGATGTTCCTGTTGAATAGGTCATGACCGGCCTTAACCGGGGTGTGAATGGTGTAGACCAAGTGCTTGGCAACGATTGCGGCAGCTGCGGAGATATCAGCTTCGGATGCCAGCATCTGGTAATCATCCCCTAATTGTTCTTTAAGTCTTTCAGCGATCATGTGCAGGACTAAGCTGACTCCATGCTGTTCGTTTAAATGGATGGTTCTTGAGGTAATGCCGAGGGCGTTCATTGCCGGTAAGACGCCGGCGCCCAGCAGACGACGCTGGAGAGCCTTGGCTTTTTCCGAGCTGCTGTCATAGAGCTGTTGCGCGGCATTTCTGATCCACTCCGGTGAAGAGGGCGTGCCATAATCGAGCAGGATCTCGGGAACGAAAAAATCCATGTTGTCATTGATCTCCATATTAATCCAGATCCGGGCATAGGCCATTACTACTTTGTCGGAGAGTTCAAAAAAAGGGATTTCGATCTCAAGCGGGATATCCGGTTCCTGGGGATCTTTAAGAAGATAAAGCGTCGCGGTCTCTTCAGGACGCCACTCTGAAGACCAGTTGATCTGGCCTATTTTAGAATCGACCAGCTGGGAAAAATAGCCCTTGCGATAGAGCAGGGAGATGGCTGCTACCGGTATTTTACAGTCAGCAAAACTTTTTAGGCTGTCACCGGCAAGGACCCCAAGACCGCCGCTGTAATTCGGGATTTTTTCAGGGCCGAAAAGAAAGCGTTTGGCGTGATAGGCAAGTTTAGGATTTGTGCTGCCGGTGACGCCGAGTGACAACAGGTGCCGTTTTACCGGATTATATACGTCGAGGTCCGCGCCGATTTCCATAGAGACATAGGTGACGGAGTTGCCGGACGGTGAGGTGAGATAGCTCCAGACTAAATCCAAGGTCTCCTTGGTGACACCAAAAAAATCACCGAGCGAGTTGGAAGCCAGCATATTTCGGAGCGCTTTATCTTTATCAACTAATGAGTATGATTTTTTCTTCATAATAGTGTTTGGGTTAAGAAAAATTTCCTTTTGGCAGATTGTTGGTAGAATTTATTGTTGGATAGAAATTAGATTATTTCAATATCCGTAATTAACTATCGTAGTTCAAAAAAAGTTGAATTTCAAAAATCTTTTTTTTATCCTGCAAAAAAGAGTAAAAGTCTGATAACTTGCAGTTCAGTTACATACATGTTATTTGTTGGATAAGGTGGCAGATTGCCGACAACATTCGGTTTGCTATATAATATTTTAAATTAATTCGGGATGCTACTTGCGATTATTTACCTACTGAATTTCAATATTGATTAATATTTTAGCCAATATCTTACAAATTATAGTTAGGGGGAGGCGATATGAAAAAGGTAATTTCCTGTTTATTGGTCATGATGTGGATAGTATCTGCGTTGTTATTGATCAGTGCATGTTCTCAAAAGACCGTCAAAACTGAATTGGACTCGCCGCCCGCATCAGCACCTGCACCTGTGCCTGTAACAGTGCCACCGGTTGTTGAGAGATCAGTTGCCGAGCAGCGTCCTATACCCCAGGTAAAGGAATTACCTGCTGTTGCGAGTGTTGTTGAAGAGTCACGACCACAGGTTGAGCCTCTGGATACAGCGCCGGCGATTATTGTTGCCCAAAATTCCCCAACTTCCGTGAATGAGATAGCTGTTCACGATATCGAGACCACTGCCGGCCGGAGTACCGGTACACTTGTGCCTGTATTTTTTGATTTCGATCGAGCGAGTATCAAGGACGACCAGACGACCCGGGTAGAGAGTAATGCTGCCCTTATGAAGAAACAAGCCGCCATCAAGATAAGAATAGAAGGGAACTGCGACGAACGCGGCACCAATGAATATAACATGGCTCTTGGAGAACGGCGAGCCATAAGTCTCAAGAAATATATGGTCGACCTGGGTATCGATGAAACCCGACTTGAAACTCTGAGTTATGGCGAGGAGCGGCCATTAACCCTTGGTCATGATGAAGCCGCCTGGGCGCTGAATCGTCGGGGGGATTTCATGGTAGTGAATTAACCTCACCGGACAAGATTAAAAAATTGCGAGAGCTCTTTTCGCACAACTTTTATTGGAGATACTTCGCTATGCTGAAAACGTTATCCGTGTTGTTCACTATTTTTATGGCGCTCTTATTTGTTGATCAGAATCAAGGTGTTGCAGCCCAGGACCAGATTAAGATTGCCACCATCAACATGAAGGAGATCCTGCAGAAGTCAATGGCTGGAATGGCTGCTCAGAAGGTGCTGGAGAGCAGGGTGGCTGAATTGAAGGCCAAGTTCCAGCCGGAAGAAGAGGCCTTGAATGCCCTGAAGTCAGATATAGAGAAGAAAAGTTCAGTCTGGACCGAGGAGGTTAAGGCCGAAAAGGAGAGGGAGTACGAACGGAGGATGAGGGAGTTCGGGGGCAAGACGGAAGAGGCCCAGTACGAATTGAAGCAGCTTGAGAAGAAGGTCATGGAGCCCTTGCTGAAGGATATTAACGATGTTATTGAGGCACTGGGCAAGGAGAAGGGCTATGTGCTGATTTTCGATTATACTATGAGCGGATTGCGCTCCAAGACCGGTCTGGTATATGCCGACATGTCTACCGACATAAGTGATCTGGTTCGGCAACGAGTCGATAAACTCAATACAGTGCAGAAATAATATCAATTAGTTAACGATAATAGTCTCAAATTATCACAGCTGAAGAGTGCTATGAAAAATCAGAAGAGGTGTATGCCTGTGGAGCTTGAATATCCCTGCCCATGGCACTACAAAATAATTGGTTCGGATTCTGGGGAGATTCGCGCTGCTATTGCCGATGTGCTAAAGGGGGCTGATTGTCTTATCTCTCATTCCAACAGCAGCAATACCGGCAGATACCACTGTCTTAACCTTGAAATTGTCGTCCGGTCTGAGGATGAACGCAATCAGATTTTTCAGGCACTCAAGAGCAATCCTTATGTGAAAATGGTGCTATAGGGGCGGCCCCATGTCCTACTGCTTCAGGGGGGATTGAACTGAATGTCTGTCCGGTCTGCCCACAAGGGCGCACACAGAGGTGCGCCCCTACTTGAACTCCTCCTTGTGGAGATTGTGCTTCTTCATCAGTTTGTGAAGCTGGCGGCTGGTGATGCCGGCAGCCTGAGCAGAGCCGCTGATCCTTCCCTGGTGGGCACTTAAAAGCTCTTTCAGATAGTATTGTTCAATCT
>MGTA01000273.1:16436-26006 GCA_001799225.1 Deltaproteobacteria bacterium RIFOXYD12_FULL_50_9 | reverse complement strand
TTATGGCTCTATCCACTTGAGCGCAACTTCAGACACATACTAACTTCTTGATATCACATGAGACGGGTTGGCCGAATGTTTACGGTCGGACCATGATAACTGGCGAATATTCCGTCATTTTGTGTTATTTTAATGCCAAATTTATGCCCAACAATTGCTTTTTTAATGGCGAAATGGCGTTTTTTCCCGCAAGATAGGCTATGGCCAGAGCAAATCGAGAATTTAAAAAGCGAGAGGCATCCGTGATAGAGAAAAAAACTGTCTACGTCGAAACATCAATCGTATCATATCTGACGGCTCGCCCCACTAGCGATTTGTTGGCGGCAGCCTGGCAGAAAATAACCAGTGATTGGTGGGACACTCAAAGCAGCCGGTTCAGTCTTTACACCTCCAGCATTGTTGCCGAAGAGGCTGGAAGAGGAAACCCTGATGCTGCATCACGGAGGCTCATGGCCCTGTCTGACATTCCACTTCTGGCAATAACCGAAGCAGTCGTCGCCTTATCCAAAGCGCTCCTTCAAGAAAACGCGCTTCCGATTAAAGCGTTGGATGACTCTCTTCATATCGCAATAGCAGCCGTTCATGATGTCGACTACCTTCTGACATGGAACTGCCGGCATATTGACAACGCTGAGTTGAAACCTGTAGTGAGAAAAGTATGCGCCGCACATGGCTATGTGTGCCCGGAAATTTGCACTCCACAAGAACTTATGGGGGTAAACTAAGATGGCTGACGAAATCATCGAAGAGCTGTGGAAAATTAAAGACGGCATCGCACACGAACATGCTTACAACGTAGACGCTCTTGTCGCCCATCTCAAGGCGAAAGTGCTATCGCCTGGGCAGAAAGTTGTGGACCTGCGTGCAATGAAAACCGCCGGACAAAACAGGAAAAGGAAAAATCAACGGCATAAAATCGCTGAACAACCAGTTTGACTTGACCGCGAGAAACTTGGCGGTTTTTCTATTCGCGCCTTGGCGCGGTCAAGTCAACTGGAGCGTTGGCCTTGAGCAGACCTAAGATATGAGCATGTTGCCAAACTGCACACAATGTGATAACGTTTATTAATGAAAAACATAAATTGGAATACAGAGAAGAGTGTAGCGCTCAAAGCATCACGGGTAATTTGTTTTGAAGATGTTGTTTTCTTTATTGAAAGGGGCGAAATATTAGACGACTATCTGCATCCCAACCAAAAGGAATACCCTGGACAACGAATCATGGTGATTAGCGTGGCCAATTACGCATATCTCGTACCGTATGTTGAGAATGAGGAAGAGTTGTTTCTGAAAACTATTATCCCGAGTAGGAAGGCCACACAGCGATATTTTGGAGAAAAAATATGAATACTAAAACTAAACTGACAAAGGAAGAGAAGGAAATACTGGATAGCTTTGAGAAGGGTGAATGGGTTCCAGTTACAAACCTTACACAAAGAAAGAAAGAGTTGTCAGCTTATGCCCGCAATACTTTAAGAAAAGATAAAAGGCTGAATATACGTATTTCCGAAAGAGACCTCATCGAGCTACAGAGAAAGGCCGTCAAAGAAGGCTTGCCGTATCAGACCTATATATCTAGTATTATTCATAAATTCATTAATGGAGCGTTGGTTGAAGGGACAACAAAATAAGGGCCAACAAAATGGTACTTTTAGGCAGTAGAAGGCAAGATTTTCCTTATACGGGTAATAAATACTGAGGAGCCGAAGCCTCCTGGCATGATGAGCACGCAGGAGTATATCGAAGCGGCCCTCGCAAAAATTTATTATAGGCAACTCCTTCAAGTCCGATGAAAACCGTTCACGACTGGCAATGCTACCAAGCTTCGGTCCTGGCTCAATTTGAGAGCTGGACTGCCTTACTTTATCGGCCATGTCGTGTCAATCGGCATTGAAAATTGACCCACCATCGGCGTCCAAAATTGACCCACCTCAGGCAGTTGAGCGAAACTTCAGACACATACTAACTTCTTGATATCACATGAGACGGGTTGGCCGAATGTTTACTGCCGGACCGAGACAACCGATTGATTTAATGAAAAAAAGATATGGAAAATAGGCCATATTTTGCCTTAAAGACACCATTTTAAGGGGCGGTTATGCTTTCTTGCTAGGCATCATAGCCTTAAGTATTTTTGTGTTCGGCGTGTATTTTCTGCCGATTTTTATTAAAAGGTTAAGCTCTTGTAATTCTTTTATGTCTCTAAGTACTGTAGCCCTATTTACCGTGGCGTATTTTTTGGCAATACTTGGATTGAGTTCGATTAGTTGGTCAACATCAAGCTCTTTATTGATTGGTATACTAAGGATTAATTCCCTTTTTCTTTTAAAAGAGTCTCTTTTGGTATACTTAATATCGGCGAAAGCCTCATAGATATAATTATGCCAGAATATGACAAATTGGCTTTGCTGTATCAAATTCAAATTTTCATTCAAACCATCTCGAAATCCTTGAGTAGCATATTTAATAAAAGCAGACAAATTTCTGTTTTTTTGGGCCATATCAAGTTGTCTATAATATTCAGGCCGAGTCTGGTTATAAAAATTCGATAAAATATGTGAAACTATGCTTGGCAGTCCAGTCCTTAACAGAATATAAAATTCAAGCAATCTTCCTGTTCTTCCATTACCATCACCAAAAGGATGTATCCATTCAATATAAACATGGGTAATCATCGCTTGAATGACTAAAGTTGAAAAGCTTTGCCCATCACCATAATGAAACTCTTGCTTTAACCAATTGCACAATGTATCAACTAATTCAGGAACAAATTTATAGTCTGGAGCTAAGTATCTACCGACTACACGATTGTCATCTCTGAATCTCCCTGGGATAGCATCAAAGTGGTTACCAAGATTTTGGCCTATCATGCGATGAAAGTCCTTAATCAGTTCTGGGGTAATAATTCTAACTTTATCCTCAACAACTATTTCTCGGAGCAATTCATTGAATGCCGCTAAAATATTCTTCACCTCAATTTCGAGGTATTCTTTGCTTGGGGGGAGTTTCCATCCCTCGTCCAATTTTTCAATTTCTTCTTGGCTTAAAGTGTTTCCTTCTATGGCAGTGGTAGCTTGTGCTCCTTTAATCAGGGAAACGCGAAGTAATCTGTCTCGGTGTTCAGGTTTTAGTGGGATATCAGTTAATGCTTTTATATAAGCATCACATTCGCCAAGCATGTATGAACATTCATTGTCTAACTCCCACTCTTTTTTGAATGAAATATGTTTATGGGTGTCCATTTTGTCGCCTCCTGTGTATTTTTAAGTTGACAAAATGACCGTATCATTTGTATTTTTATATGTCAATAAAAACAAAAAAAAATACTGCATAACAACCGCATCATCGTGCCAAGATTAAATCTGAAGCCTCAGGATAGAGCGAGGGGAGCGGATAAATCGGGTTATCCGTGAGTATTGCGCGAAGGAAAAATAAATATAAAGGAGCTGCGCTCAGGCAGCCGCCGTGGTCCGATAGCACAAGCCAGAAAAAAACTCGTACAACTTGGTTACTGAAGAAGGAGTTTAGACAATTTCCCTGAGCGTTTTGCGTATATCCCAGAGAACATCTATTTTGGTACCAGCTACCGGCATGTTACTCATAATAAATATCGTATTGTGTATAAAATAGGCTATGATTCCGTGTATATAATGAGAGTATTGCATGGCGCAACGCTTCTTGATTTATAGAAAAGACGAAGCGCTAACCAAAGAAATTAACCAACTGGGTTGTTTTAGGGCGGACAAAAAAAGGCCCTTGGTTTCCCTTGGGCCTTACGAATCTTTAGTATATCAATACGTTGATTTACGGTGTCAGTGAAAAATCCTGCTGTATCGCATCAGTCGTTAAAATATCTACGTTGAGGTATTTGGTCTGGTATCCTGCTGCAGAGGCCTCAACCGTATACTGGCCTGCGTCAGTTGATGTTGCTAGCGTCGAAAGTGAAATCGGCAGGGTGCCGTTACCATATGAGCCGAGAAGTGGTGCGGCGATTGGCAGTGTCAGACCATATATTCCATCAGCCGACTGGTATTTGACAGTCGCAGTCATGCCGCCGATCATCTGCATCGCATTAACCACCGGGACCTCGGTGGAGCTGGTCGGATTCAAGATAATTGTGCCGCTGATGTTTCTGGTCACTGATGTCGGCAAGGTTAGGGGAGAAATGGCAGTGCTCACCAGTGCGGTACTCGTACTGCTGGAGATCGGCACACCGGCTATTAGCATAGTTGTGCGTCCGTCCGCCGTAAGAACGATATCGTAACTTCCGAGATCAAGGCGGGCGAGGAAAAACTCGCCGGTCAGGACGTTCGGCACCGTGGAACGCTCTACCACTCCATTCATCTGAGCCGTGACCAAGACATGATCGCCTGATAGCACGGGATCGACAAAGCCGCTGATCCCGTTCAGTGTAAATGGAATTATGTTGATGACCGGCTTGAGCCCATATGTGCCGTTTCCACGTTTCACCACAGACTTCAAGGCATCGAAATCCAGCAGCAGATCAATTTGCTGACCAGGGGCTACATCGAAAGCATGGACTAATTTTATACCGCTTTGCACTGCACTCGGCGTATCGAGCGTGATTTCCGTGGTCGTACCGGACAGAACAACCGAGTTCTCCAGTCCAGTTCCGGTGTTTGCGGATAACACCAGGCGAAGTTGGGTGTAATGGCCGGCCGGAAGCGATGTTTGGCCGAGGCTGTCGAGGACACCGTTGGAAAGGTTCAACAGGTTGATTTTTCTTGCAGGAGTGAGAGTAATGTCGGACCAGCCCGTATCGTTGTCGGTGGCTGAGGAGCTTTGGTGTACGCGTATTTTTTGGACGGTTACATTAACAGCGTCGAAACCATTGCTCGGGGCATCAGTCAGCGAAACGGATAGTGTACCCGGTTGCGTATTGCTGTCAGAATGGTTACCACTGCATCCAAATAGAATTAGCCCAAGTAATGCGGTAAACAAAGATGTATAAAAAATTTTGTTTTCTAGCATTGTTATCTCCTCTTTAATAATTTTTATCAGCTTTATATCGGGCAATCCGACAGTATTTCACTTTCTCTTTTCAGGAGAGATCAGATGAAGCATGCTTATTTAGAACTACAACTACAACTTTCGTGCCAGAGTAGAACTGTGGATTTTTTTGTAGATATCATATTGATTATATGATGGATAATGCGTAAGAATGGTTTAGAGAGGAAGGTTGAAGCAGTCAAAGGCGGCCGTTACATTTAACAGATCCGTATCTGTGCATAACTTTTTCGCATCTGGGGGACAGGTTAGACTTTATGCGTGCAAGGCAGGGGATGGGGATTGACTCCCTTGCAATCATGACGTATAAAATTTCGATCGGTACAAGAAAAGACATGGACTTTATAGATCTTGGTTTTGACTCGTGGTTCGAGGACTGCGCAACAGAACTGCATCAACCGGATTACAACATTGCTCGAGTTACAGCGGTTGATCGGAGTGGCGGCCTTATTAGAAATGAAAATGGAGAAGTGTCTTCCGAGTTAGCTGGGAAACTACGGTTTTCAGTCCTGGCGTCTGCTGACTTGCCGTGCGTCGGGGATTGGGTATTTGTGCAATATCATAATGACGGCGAATTAGCGATTATACATGGGGTATTTCCACGCAAGACATTTCTGCGTCGCAAGTGTGCCGGCAAAACCGTAGACTTTCAGATGATTGCAGCAAACATCGATATTGCCTTCATCGTCCAATCATGTCATTACGATTTTAATTTAAGGAGATTCGAGCGTTACCTTGTTATGGCCAATGAAGGTCGTATTGAGCCAATCCTTGTGCTGACCAAGACGGATTTGATCACTAAAGATGAGTTGGAGAAGAAAGTTGCAGCAATAAGGGAATCGGGCATCACTACCAAAATTCTCACACTCAGCAACACCACCGGTGCCGGGCTTGATGAACTTCGTCAATTCTTGGTTACTGGAAAGACATATTGCTTGCTTGGGTCCTCCGGTGTTGGAAAGACAACGATTATTAACCGCCTCGTCGGGCGGGATGAGTTTTCAACAAAAGCAGTCAGCGGAACCGGAGAAGGTATACACACAACTGCACGACGCCAACTTATTCTTCTTGATAAGGGTGGTATGTTTATTGATACGCCAGGGATGAGGGAGTTAGGCATCTTGGCTTCCAGCGATGTCATTGAAGATAGTTTTAATGACATTCATGGGATGGCCATGAATTGTCAATATGCCAATTGCAGCCATATCCGAGAGCGAGGCTGTTCAGTTCTTGAGGCAGTTGAAAACGGGAGCTTGAGTGAAGACCGCTATAAAAGTTATCTCAAGTTAAAAAAAGAGTCCGAGTTTTATGAACTGTCCTACGTGGAGAAGCGCAAGAAGGATAAGGCCTTTGGGAAATTTGTCAAATTGGCAAAGTCGCAACTAAAAAAATGAAAGCATACAGTACCTTGACAGGCCTAACCTTTAGGGTTGCGATCATAGCATGATCAAGAGCGTGGTCATCACTAATCTGAGGAGTGGTGATTGACCACTCCTCAGCAACCGCTGGATTATTTCGATAAATTTTTCCCACTGATTTTGCGGAAGAAGTCTACTACAAGGTCTTTAAGCCGGACGGTCGCTTCGTTAAGGTCGATTTTCTCCTCTTCGAGAACTTTCTGGAAAAAATCACACTCTACGCAGGTTTTATTCTTGGTAGCGAAACTTCCTGAAATTTTGCCGCCGCAGAAGGTACCGGCCACCAGCCAGCAGGCCCGCCCCGCATTTTCTCCTCTATGGAATCCGTCAAGATGTTTCTCCGTTGAGGCCGGACAGACGCCAAGTTCGCTCGCCTTCTCTCCACCCGGTTCGCGGCCGCATTTTTTAAATTCCCAGCAATTCAATAGCTTGATCAAGCTGTATTCCTCCTAAGAAAGAAGTGGACTACACTCGCAGTAACCTGCTGAGTAGAAACAGAATTGAGATTAATTAAAAACCCGGTCGCATTATATGGTCATCAGACAAAAAATGCAACCTTCGCTGAGGTCAGCTGGATATTCAAGAGAGGAATTGACTTCCTGGTAAGGTTTTATTCCACGAGCTTGAGCATGTCATCAATCATCTCCAGTCCGCCCTGCCAGAACGCTTGATCATTGAGGTCGATCCCGAACGGCGCCAGCAGCCGGTAAGGGGAGTCGCTGCCTCCTGCCTTCAGCAGATCGAGGTACCTGGGGATGAACTGCGCTTTGTCCTGCTGGTAACGATGATAGAGGGCCATGACCAGCAACTCGCCAAAGGCGTAGGAGTAAACGTAGCCCGGCGTGCTTAAGAAGTGCGGGATGTACGACCACCAGATCCCGTAATCCTGCGAAAGGGTTACGGTGTCGCCAAACATGGCGGTCTGGGTGGCCCGCCAGTGTTCGGAGATCAGTTCGGAAGATAGTTCACCTTTGACGCGGCGTTCGTTATGGACCCGGTCTTCAAATTGATTCATCGAGATCTGCCGGAATACCGTAGCAAAGATTGATTCGAGCTTCTGGCAGATGAAGGCGCGCCGTTCATTCTTATCGGTCAGCAGTTCCAGCTGATTGTGGAAGACCAGCAGCTCGGCAAACACCGAGGCTGTCTCGGCCAGCACCAGTGTAGTCCCGCTGTTATAGTACCCTTTGTCTGCCGCCAGATACTGATGAATGCCGTGTCCCAGTTCATGCGCCACAGTCGAAACGTCTCTTATGTTGCCGGTGTAGTTGACCATAATGTACGGGTGAACCTCCGGCACGCAAGGATGGGCAAAGGCGCCGCCGCGTTTGCCATCAAGAAGCGGGGCGTGAATCCAGCGGCGTTCAAAGAACTGGGAAGCAATCTCAGCCATTTGCGGCGCAAAGTCGGCAAAGGCATCGAGCACGATACTCCGGCACTTATCCCATGGAATAGCCGGCGCAGCTGAGGTGGTTTGCTGATCATCTGCGGCTGAGTCGGGCATGGTTGCGGAGAGCAGTGGCAGGGGAGAGTAACGATCGTAATCCATGAGTTCGTCCAATCCCATGAGTTGTCGTTTGATCCGGTAATAGCGCTGCGGGATGTCGTAGCGCGAGATGACTGCCTCAACCAGCACCCGCACGGTTTGGTCTTCAAGTTCATTATAGAGGTTCATCGAACTGATCCACTCCTGATAACAGCGTAAGCGGTCGTCGATCATCTTGTCGGCCAGCAGGGTGTTGAAGATGTGCGTTAAGATATGGAGATTGCCGGCAAGGCCGGCAGAAAGGTCGGCGGCAGCCTGTTTACGGACTTCCCGGTTCATGTTATAAAGGTCGGCAAGCACCTCCTCTTCTGAGCGGCCTTTTTCGCCGAAGGTCATGTGTCCCAATACCTTGTCGAACAAATTCATCCAGCTGCTGCGGCCGACCGGGGCCTTTTCGAGCAGCAGGGCCTCTTCTGCCTGGGAGAGGAGATGCTTGGTGTAGCGGCGCAGGCTTGCCAGGTAGTGTTGGTAATGGGCTAATAGCCCATCAGCTAGAAGCTCTGCGGCCTTCTCCTCCTCAAGCTTGTTCCATTCCAGTTCAAAGAAAACGGTTCTGGTGCTGATCCGGCTTAAAACTTCTTTGATTTTCTGGAGAAAAGCGCCGGCTGTCTGCTCTTTGGTTTGTGTGGCAAAATTGAGATAGGCAAAGGTGCTGAGTTTGCCGGCCAGAGTTTCCAGCCGTTCAAGCCGGGTAACCAGATCGAGAAGCTGCTCAGCCGACAGCCGGGCAACTTTGCCGCTATATTGTTGATCTATGGTCTCGGCTTCCTGAGTGCAGGAGTCGAGATCCGCAGCGATGGCAGGATCTGTAGTGTTGGAATAAAGGTCGGTGAGATTCCACAGAATATTTGTGGTACGCAGCTCTTGATTAAGTTTTTCAGACACGGTTTGATGCTCCGTTAAGTTTGATGTTTTGGGGTTGTCTTTTGAGCCTCTTAGGGGCTCAGTAATAATTTAAATACCGGGTATGGGCAGGGTCTTCCTGCCCAATAAAAAACTGGGCGCGAGGACCGCGCCCCTACGATAACACCGGGATATTTGATGCTTGTAAGTCCCTTATCAGAGCCACTTTTATAATCTATTTCGAGAAAAATGAACCGTTTTTTCTCATTGAGTCTGAGAGACACGGCCAGGTATGGCAGGAGTAGTTGCTCAATGTCGATAAAAATCTATTGCGCGACGATTCCCATACCAGATATAGTGAGCTTTGCTTTGCTGCAATAGTATATCTTGTTGATCTAAAAAGAAAAAGAAGTAAGTAGAGGTTTTTTGTCATGAACGTGAACAACGCAGTCTACGATGAATCGAAAATCAAGACGCTCAGCTCGCTCGAGCATATTCGTTTACGGCCCGGTATGTATATCGGCAGGCTGGGAAACGGCTCCCATCCCGATGACGGCATCTATATCCTGCTCAAAGAGGTTATCGACAACAGTGTTGATGAGTTTATCATGGGGGTGGGCAAAAAGGTCGAAATTGCCATTAACAATGAGGGCAGAGTGCGGATTCGCGATTATGGCCGGGGCATTCCGCTGGGCAAACTGGTTGAATGCGTTTCAGTGATCAATACCGGCGCCA
>MGTA01000273.1:15930-16412 GCA_001799225.1 Deltaproteobacteria bacterium RIFOXYD12_FULL_50_9 | reverse complement strand
ACCGGCGCCAAATACAATACCGATGTCTTCCAGTTTTCAGTCGGCCTCAATGGGGTCGGAACCAAGGCGGTCAATTCCCTCTCCGAGTATTTTGAGGTCACCTCCTTTCGGGACGGGCGCTTTGCCAAGGCCTTTTTTACGGCTGGTGTGCTTAGCAGCGAGGAGGGCGGCGACACTGCGGAGAAGAACGGCACCCTGGTGGAATTTCTGCCGGATCGGAAACTCTTTGAGGACTTTTCCTACAATTTTGAATTTATCCGCAAGCGGCTCTGGCGATATGCCTATCTCAACGCCGGGCTCAAGCTCTATTTTGACAAGGAGTGCATATTTTCGGCCAAAGGACTGCTGGACCTTCTTGATAACGAGATCCAGGGTACTCAGTTGTACGATGCCATCTACCATAAGGATCAGGAGATCGAGTTTACCTTCTCGCACACCGATGGCTATGGCGAGTCGTATTTCTCCTTTGTCAACGGGACATT
>MGTA01000273.1:15793-15909 GCA_001799225.1 Deltaproteobacteria bacterium RIFOXYD12_FULL_50_9 | reverse complement strand
TCTCTCCGCCTTCCGGGAAGGGATACTCAAAGGGATCAACGAATATTCCGGTAAAAAGTTTGACGGAGAGGATGTCAGGGAGGGCGTAGTCGGGGCGGTTGCCGTCAAGATCAAGG
>MGTA01000273.1:14612-15685 GCA_001799225.1 Deltaproteobacteria bacterium RIFOXYD12_FULL_50_9 | reverse complement strand
TGCAGAATGTCCGGAAGGAGGCCAAGGCCAAGGCCAAGAAGGTCGCCATCAAGGTGCCGCAACTGCGGGACTGTAAGTTCCATCCCAGCCGGGAACACCCTTCGCCGGCCGGTCGTGAAAACATGGTTTTCCTGACCGAAGGCCAGTCCGCTTCCGGCTCGATCGTCAGTTCCCGGGATCCCATGACCCAGGCCGTCTTCTCTCTGAAGGGCAAGCCGATGAATGTCCTGGGGCATCCGCTTACTTTGCTCTATAAAAACGATGAGTTGTATAACATCATGCAGGCGATGAATATTGAGGAGTCGGTCGGCGGCCTGCGTTATGACAAGGTGATTCTGGCCACCGATGCCGATGTCGATGGTCTGCACATCCGCAACCTGCTGCTCACCTTTTTTCTGCACTATTTTGAAAGCATCGTCAAGCGTGGTCATATCTATATCCTTGAAACCCCGTTGTTTCGGGTGCGCAACAAGGAGGAGACAATTTACTGCTATTCGGAAAAGGAGAAGACTGCGGCTGAAAAGAAGCTGGCCGGCAAGGGCGCCAATAAACGTCAGGTCGAGATCACCAGGTTTAAGGGCCTCGGCGAGATCTCGCCCAAGGAGTTCAAACAGTTCATCGGTCCGACCATGCGATTGCAGCAGGTTAATATTGATCGGCTCAGTGAGGTACCCAAGGTGCTGGAGTTCTATATGGGTAAAAATACCCCGGAGCGCCGTGACTATATCATGGCGCATCTGGCCTGATTTCGGCAAAAGGTTTTCTGTTTATCGATAAAAAGAGTGAGTTCATTATAGCCCTATGGAAACATTGACAAATTACGGTGAGCTGCAGAAGCTCTTTGATACCAATTTTCTTGACTACACCTCTTACGTCATTAAAGAACGCGCTATTCCGGATATGGTTGACGGCCTGAAACCCGTGCAGCGCCGGATCATGCAAACCATCTTCAACATGGATGACGGTCGGTTTCACAAGGTCGCCAATGTGGTGGGCGATGCCATGAAGCTCCACCCGCATGGCGATGCTTCGATCTACGCGGCGCTGGTCAATCTGGCCAACAAAGGGTATCT
>MGTA01000273.1:10199-14601 GCA_001799225.1 Deltaproteobacteria bacterium RIFOXYD12_FULL_50_9 | reverse complement strand
CGGGCCCTTGAGCCCGTGACCCTGCCGGTCAAGATCCCGCTGCTTCTGCTGCATGGCGCCGAGGGTATTGCGGTGGGCATGGCCACCAAGATCATGCCGCATAATTTTTGCGAGCTCCTTGAGGCACAAAAGAAGATCCTGCGCCATGAACCTATCCTTCTCTACCCGGATTTTCTCCAGGGCGGGCTGCTTGATGTAACCGGTTACGAGCACGGCAACGGCAAGATCAAATGTCGGGCCCGGATTTATGAGAAAAATGATAAGACCATAGTTATCAAGGATATCCCCTATACCACCACCACTCAGAGCCTGATTGAGAGCATCGAAAAGGCGGCGCGTTCCGGCAAGATCAAGATCACCTCGATTGACGACTACACCGCCGAAGAGGTCGAGATCGAGATCAAGCTGGCGCGCGGCATCTATGCGGCAGATACGATCCGGGCCCTCTATGCCTTTACCGACTGCGAGGTCTCGATCAGCCCGAATTTTATCGCCATCCAGGATGACCGACCGGTTTCTATGGCGGTCGAGGAGGCCCTGGCTTTTGTTACCGAAAAGCTGGTGGTTGATCTTGAGAAGGAGTTGCGGATTGAGCTTGACCGGCTGAAAGAGCGGCTGCACTATCAGCTGCTTGAGCAGATCTTTATCGAAGAGCGGCTCTACAAACAGATTGAAGAGTGCAAGAGCCAGAAGGAGATCATCGAGACGATTGAGCGGTCTCTGCAGCCATTTATCGACCGGCTTGAGCGGGCGATCACCCTGGCCGACCTCGAACGGCTGCTGGAGATTCGGATCAAGCGGATAAGCCGTTATGATATCAACAAGAAACAAAAAGATATCGATGACATCCGGGTCCAGATCGTCAAAACCCTGAAGCATCTGGAGGACATGGTCGGCTATACCATCAATTTCATAGACGATCTTTTGACCAGATACGGTCAGAATTATCCGCGTCGCACCGAGATCAAGGCCTTTCAGGAGGTTGAGATCCGCGAGGTCGCCCTTTCCAATCTGACCGTCAGTTATGACCGCAAGGATGGATTTTTAGGGCACATGGTCAAGGGGGATGCCGAGATGGTCCTGGCCTGTTCGGAATATGATAAGCTGCTGCTGATCTTCCCGGATGGCCGTTACAAAGTGATCAATGTGCCGGATAAGGTATATGTCGGCCAAGACCTTCTCTGGGTGGGCAAGGCCCATGAAGATGTGATTTTTAATGTTATCTATCGTGATGGTGCCCAGAATGTTTCGTATCTGAAAAGGTTCCACACCCCGAAATTCATTCTGGAAAAAGAGTATCGGCTGTTCGAGGAGCACAACCGTTCAAAGATTTTATACTTTTCCACCGGGCCGAGCGGCAAGGTCAAGGTTCATCTCATGTCTGCCCGGCGCTCCCGCTCAAACTCCATGGAGATTGACTTTGCCGAGTATCTGATCAAAGGGGTTTCTGCAATCGGCAAGCGGATTTCCAATCGGGACGTCAGGCGGATCTCCGAACTCAAAGAGACCGTGCCCCAAGAGAAACAGGTGCCGCGACCATTGCCGGGTTTAAACCCGGTTAAAGAGAAAAAGCCGGAGGAAAGTGAGGAGTAGGGCTTGACATGTCGGAAATTGAAACGCGACCATTTAACTGCTCACAACTATGTCCATAGTTTTCTTTGGACTAGCAACAGGAAACATGGGAATGTCCCTAGTTTTCCCATATCCGCGGCTCTCGCTTTGTCGCCTCCCGAAAGGCGCCAAGGTGGGGACGGAGCTAGGCCGCCAATTTATTGTGTTGTTTTTGAATGATTTTTTGGTGTTCCTTGAGAAGCTGGGAACGCTCTTTCCAAAACATAATTTCTTGTTCTCTCGTCATTTTTGCGATCTGCTCCTGGATCTTCTCTGCGCCAACGTGTTTCATTTCGACGCAATCAAATTTATTCGTCTTCATATTTAATTACCTCCAATGGAGAAAATATTGCTATTTGTGCAAATTGTCCGTTTTTCACTTGTTCAAAAAACGTCCTACTTGGTTCTTTGAATTCTTCATCAAAGATACCACCAATAACCGATGTGTCTGCATATACGCGAATTATTCCCATAAAATAACCTTGATTCTACTATAACTTTTTTAAAGCTCATGAGATACTGGGAACGTTATTGATTTAATGATTTAAGCACTTATCCGACCTGTTTTTGCATGGTTGTGGCTGGAAGGATTCCGACGCCATAACCCTTTATTGCTCATAAGCCTTGAGAATAACCACGCTCGTGACAGGGACATCCCTGTGGCCGCCGACTGCAGTGGTCGGTACCGTCACAATTTTATCCACCACATCCATTCCCGAAATTACCTTGCCGAACACCGCATAGCCGAACTGACTTGGTGGTCCTGGTCGATGGTCGAGTGAGGTGTTGTCATTGACATTGATGAAGAACTGGCTGCTGGCGCTGTTGATGTCAGAGGTTCTGGCCATGGACAAGGTGCCGCGTTTGTTCAGGAGTTTGTTGTCCGCTTCGTTTTTGATGGGCGGATGGGTTGGGTTGCGTTGTTTCATGCCCGACTCAAATCCGCCACCTTGAATCATAAAGCCGGGAATGACCCGGTGGAAGATAAGATTGTTAAAGAAGGACTCCTTCACATACTGTCTGAAGTTGGCTGCGGTAATCGGGGCTTCTTTGTCGAACAGTTCGATCTGGATCGTGCCCATTGAGGTTTCAAGGACCACGGTTTTATGGGTCGCCTCGGCTGCTTTTTCAGCAGCGGAGATCGTGGCCGGCAGAAAGAAGAGAATTGCTCCCATGAGAATCAGCTTTATCATTTTGTACTCCGTTTTGTTTAGGTTGTTGTAGACGCCCGCAACGGGCCTGCTCGTTCAGGTGAAAAATCCACCTTAAGAAAATTATGGATGATAATTAACCAAAAGTATTAGCCGAAAGCAAGGGGGATTTTATGACGAGTCATTCGAATGAACCCGACCTGGTTACTGCTCAATGCTTGCCTCCTTATCCTCTTCCCGATTGTTGCAGGCTTTGGTGCGGTCAAACACTCCTGCTACCCATTCGGCGTAAAAACAGAGCAGCATGCCGGCAACGGTTGCCAGGGTGGTGATCCAGAAGAGCAGGAGATGCAGCTTGAGATTTTTATAAAAGAGCAGGTCGAGAATGAAGAGAATCAAGCCCAGATGAATCAGGGAGGAGCCGACCCTGAGCCAGTAGCCTTTTTTTTCAAAAATAAGCCGGGCGCTGCCGGCCAGGGCCAGAATCAGTACCACGGTCTGTAAAAGCAGGGAGAGAGTGAGGATGACCGTTAGACCCGTTTTGAGATCTATCCACCAGACGACTCCAGCCAGTAGTATGCCGAGCAGTACTGCAAAGCGATTGAGCCAGACCGTCGGCATGAGGCGTTTCGGAATACAGATGCCAAGGATGACGATGAGGGCGATGAGAAAGGGGATGAGAATCGTGTTCATCCGCTCCATGTAGGTGGCTTTGATCGCCACCGGCATGTTCTGAATCTGGGCGAATTTAAATGAGAACATCCCGTAGACGCAGATGGCTGAGATTACGAAAAGCACGGCAACGGTAGCGAGGATCAGATAGAAATCATAGGAGCCGGTTTTTTTCATCGGTCAATTTTTCCGGTTACTGGAAGGTGTGTTCGCCTGGGAAAAAGAACGAAGCCAGGAAGGTAAAGATCATGGCGGCAAAGCACAGGATCCCTAAAAAGGCGGAAAAATACCACATGGCAGGTTTATTGGCGTAGAGTCTGGTGTGGAGGTAGGTGCTGAAGATCGCCCACATCATGATCGAACTGCAGATCTTGGGATCCCACCACCAGTTCGGGCCCCAGGCCTGCAGCGCCCAGGGGTAGCCGAGCAGCATGCCAAGGGTAAGGACAAAATAACCGAGCTTGGCATAGTCGTACCCCAGTTTTTCCAGGGCCAGGTCTCTTTTTACCAGCATGAAGATTGAGGTGACAAAGGTAATGGTCATGCCGGCGTAGGCCAGGAAGAGCAGGGGCGGATGAAACCACATGTAGTGGGCATTGTAATAAAAGATCTGTTTGGGATAGAGCCGCATGAAGAGGCCGAACCGTGCCATCGGCGTCAGGCCTGGTTCGAACCAGGGGCTGATTTCCGCAAAGAATTTTGGCAGTGGGTCACGAAAGGGGTTTGCAGCCAGGCAAAGGATGGCTACCTGGATTGCCAGAAGGATGTGGAGCACGGCCCGGAATTGCCGGTGTGCGAGGCTGCGATGGGCGATCAGGGTCATGGCGCTATAGCAGAAAAACCAGAAGAAGTACTTTTCGTTTTCAATCCAGACCGGGATAGTGTAGCGTGGCGGCTGGGCCGGATCATAGAGAGGCAGGGAAAAACTCGCACCCTTGTTCATGGCGTTCAGTTGACTGTTCAGCCAG
>MGTA01000273.1:5860-10129 GCA_001799225.1 Deltaproteobacteria bacterium RIFOXYD12_FULL_50_9 | reverse complement strand
TAAATCCTCCCATAAACAAGAGATTCACGGCAAATAGCAGGATGCCGGTTTGTCTTTGCCAGCGCGGTTGGCTGCTAATCAGATTTAGGCAGCCGACCGCGCCCAGCAGGCTGGAGAGACCCAGAATAGCCCAAAGCAGGAGATCGCCTGCCGTGCTGAAAAAAGCCAGGGTTGCCGCAGCAAGCATCTTTAGTCATCCATGCGGGCTTGGTCGTTCTTGCCGGCGGCCAGGATCCGTAAGGCTATGGCCAGCACCAGGATGATGACGACATTGGCTCCCATTTCGGCGAGGACCGGCCAGGTTGTCTCCCACTGGCCGGCGTGATTGCAGGATCGGATTATCATGGTGTGTTCAGCCTCAATGAGCAGCAAACGACGGACCGATGAGATAATGCCGATATAGATGAACGGATTCAGGATAAAGGACTTGCGTTGCAGGAAGCGGACAATTGGCCAGAGAAGCTCCATAATGATCAGCACCAGCAGGACATCGTTCAAGACATGGAGGATCGAACTGATTTCCAGGTGCAGGAGATTGGGCAGCGAGAGAACAAGCACCATGCCGGCGCAGACCAGAAGGGTAAGCGCCACCAGAAAATGGACGATATCATCGCCAACGATGAGCAGGGTTCGCAGTTGTTTGACGTTCAGTCCATAGGGCTTCTGTTCCAAGGTGCTTGCCTCGCCGGTATGTGAAATTAAAAAAGGATATTGAACAATGCGTAAAGGTTTTTGTCAATGACCACAACAGATCATATATATTACAAAGAGATTGTGAAATTTATTTCGATGATTTCTGTGTCGACATTAGAATAATTATTTACTATAGTGCCGCTTTTGTATTGAATCGGTAATAAGGGCATATGGGCGAAATAACGAACGATCAACGGATTGTCATTACTGGGGTTGGCCTGGCGGCGCCGAATGCCGACAATTTGCCGGACTATCGGCGGAAACTGCTGGCTGGGGAAAGCGGTATTCGTGAGATTGATCTGCGCTACATGGGCACCTGTCCGGCCGGTGTTTGCCAGTTCCCTGAGACAAAACACCGAAAAAAGAAGGAAAATAAGCGGGGCACCCGGGCAGGCTGTCTCGGCGTCTATGCCGCTCATGAGGCCTTATTTGATGCCGGCATTGATTTTTCGGAATATGACCGGTCCCGGACCGGTGTTTATATAGGGCTTACCGAGCACGGTACGGTCGAGACTGAAAATGAGGTTTACAATATCAGTCAGTACGGCTACAACGTCGATTACTGGACTCATCACCATAATCCCCGGACGGTATTGAATAATCCTGCCGGTGAGATTACCATGAGTCTGGGAATCACCGGTCCACACTATGCAGTTGGCGCTGCCTGCGCCGCCGGTAATGCCGCCCTTATTCAGGGCGCCCAGATGTTGCGGCTTGGCGAGGTGGATTTTGCTTTATGTGGCGGGGTTTCGGAAAGCGTAGGCTCTTTTGGGATCTTTGCCAGTTTCAAGGCCCAGGGGGCTTTAGCCAGCCATAGCGATCCCACCAAGGCCTGTCGGCCTTTTGATCGGGATCGTAACGGCATAGTGATCTCCGAAGGCGTTTGTATCTATACGCTCGAGCGCCTTGATGCAGCCAGAAAACGGCGGGCCAGGATATACGGCGAGATTGTCGGATATGCCATGAATTCCGATGCCAGGGATTTTGTTCTGCCCTATGGCCCGAGACAGGCGGAGTGCATGCGGCTTGCCCTGCAACGGGCCCAACTGGCGCCTGCCGAGATTGATATTATCAATACCCATGCGACCGGCACCAAGCAGGGTGATGAAGAGGAGTGTAAAGCGGTTCGGGAGTTGTTCCGGGATTGTCCGAATACTTATGTTAATAATACAAAAAGCATTATCGGCCATGCGATGGGCGCAGCCGGGGTGCTTGAGCTGGCAGGTAATCTGCCGGCCTTTGAGGATGGCTTGGTGCATCCGACAATCAATCTCGACAACCTTGATGAAGAGTGCCGGTTGCCCAATATAGTTGCCAATAAACCCGTGGAACTACCCCATGTTGACACCATTCTTAACAATTCGTTCGGCATGGTTGGTATCAACTCCGTGGTGATTGTCCGGAAATATAAAGGTGATTGAGCCCCCACCCATGCGGCCGTCACGATTTCATTATTTTCTTGATTGGAGTATTCAATGACCCGTGAAGCACTTAAGGATGTGATTCTTGAAATAATCGCCGGCATCGACGAGGATGCTGATGCGAGCACTCTTGAACCTGATAAGCCGTTACGCGATCAGCTTGACCTTGATTCCATGGATTTTCTTGATATTGTCATGGAGCTGCGCAAGCGTTATAAGCTGCAGATTCCGGAGGCCGATTATCCGCAACTCGCAACCCTGGAAAGCTGTGTTAACTATCTCGAACCCAGGCTGGCGAATGTGTAAGGTGCGGTGCACTACCCGCTGATCATCATAGGGGCGGGACTCTCCGGTCTGGCAGCCGGAATCAGATTCGCCCGTTTCGGTCAGAAATCTCTCATTCTTGAAAAACATAGCGTTGCCGGCGGCTTGAACTCCTACTACTATAGAAGGGGAATCCTGCTTGAAACCGGTCTGCACGCCATGACCAATTATGCCGAACCAGGCAACCGGCATGCTCCACTCAATCTTCTGTTTCGCCAACTGCAACTTAAAAGACGTTCCTTCCGGACCCACCCCCAGTTTTCTTCCGAAATTTTGTTCTGCGATCAGGCCAGCCTCAGGTTTTCAAACGATTTCGGCCTGCTCTCTGCTGAAATTGCCGCTTCCTTTCCGCAAGCCGTCGATCGCTTTCAGACCCTTGTCCGGTTGATCGATGGCTATGATCCCTTTGCGCTGCGGCCATGGCTTTCAACCCGTCGGATTCTCAATGATCTGCTTGCCGAGCCTCTGCTCAGCGACATGCTCCTCTGTCCTCTGATGTTTTACGGCAACAGCACTGAGCACGACATGGATTTCAGTCAGTTTGTCATTATGTTCCGGTCAATCTTTCAAGAAGGCTTTTTCCGGCCGGCCGGCACCATTAAGGATTTCCTCGATCTACTCCTCGCCCATTACCAGGAATTCGGCGGTGATATTAGGCTGCGCAGTGGAGTCGATCGGCTTATCATTGATGACGGTCGGGTGCGCGGCGTCTGTCTTGCTTCAGGGGAGACCATAACTTGCGATTATCTGGTGTCAACCATCGGTTATCCAGGAACCCTGCGCCTGCTTGGCACCGCAGACCCGGAGACCATCAAGGAAGCCGCCGGTCGGCTCAGTTTCATGGAGTTTCTCTATCTGCCCACTAAAGAAGAAGCAGAGAGGATTGTCGACCGGCGCACGATAATTTTTTACAATCAAGGCGCCAAATTTGAGTATTGCCGACCGGCAGAAGCTGTTGACACCAGAAGCGGGGTCATCTGTTTTCCGCATAATTTCGAGGGGTTGCCTCTGGAGTTCCCCTGCCAGGTCCGAGTGACCCATATGGCTAACTATGATCTCTGGAAACAGGCTTCGACGTCGGCCTACCAGGAGATGAAAGTGGATTGGGGCAGGCGTTCCCGCCGGGTTGTCGGCAAGATTATCGGCAATTCCCTGGAGAGCAATCTCTTTGAAGATTCCTTTACCCCGCTGACCATTGAGAAATTCTCCGGCAAAGATCAAGGCGCCATTTACGGCAGCCCCATGAAGATTAAAGATGGTAGAACCACTTGCCCGAATCTGATTCTGGCCGGCACGGATCAAGGCTATCTGGGGATTGTCGGGGCCATGCTGTCGGGCGTCTCGATGGTCAACCAGCATATATTGGGCAAAGATTAATTGTCGTCCGATCTTTTTACTAGAAAAAGGAACCAGAAATAACCATGGCTAAAGCAGTAAAAGATGTCAAAGAAGAACCATTAGAAAAGCAACTCTGGAAAACCGCCGACAAGCTGCGCAAGAACATCGACGCTGCTGAATACAAGCATGTGGTGCTGGGGTTGATCTTCCTCAAATACATATCAGACTCTTTTGAGGAGATGTTCAACAAACTGCAATCAGGTGAAGGTGAATACGCTGGGGCCGACCCAGAGGATAAGGACGAATATAAGGCCGAGAATGTCTTTTTCGTGCCACCGGAAGCACGCTGGTCTTTTTTGCTGGCCAAGGCAAAGCTGCCCGGTATCGGAACTGTTGTTGATGAAGCGATGGATGCTATTGAAAAAGAAAACCCCTCGCTCAAGGGTGTGTTGCCCAAGGTGTTTGCCCGGCAGAACCTCGACCCCGCCAGCCT
>MGTA01000273.1:1526-5820 GCA_001799225.1 Deltaproteobacteria bacterium RIFOXYD12_FULL_50_9 | reverse complement strand
GATGCCAAGGCCCGTAGTGCCGATGTGCTGGGCCATGTGTTCGAATATTTCCTGGGCGAATTTGCCTTGGCCGAAGGCAAGCAGGGTGGCCAGTTCTACACCCCGCGCAGCATTGTTGAACTGCTGGTCGTGATGCTGGAACCCTACAAAGGGCGGGTGTTTGATCCCTGCTGCGGTTCCGGCGGTATGTTTGTGCAGTCAGAAAAGTTTGTCGCAGAGCATCAAGGCCGCGCCAACGACATCTCTATCAATGGGCAGGAGAGCAATCAGACTACCTGGCGGCTGGCCAAGATGAACCTGGCCATTCGCGGCATCGACAGCTCGCAGGTGAAGTGGAACAACGAAGGCTCCTTTCTCAACGACGCCCACAAAGACCTGAAGGCCGACTTTATCATCGCCAATCCTCCCTTTAATGTCAGCGACTGGAGCGGCGAGTTGCTGCGTAGCGATGGCCGCTGGCAATACGGCGCCCCGCCAGCGGGCAATGCCAACTTTGCCTGGTTGCAGCACTTTGTCTATCACCTGTCTCCCAACGGCAGGGCCGGGGTGGTGTTGGCTAAGGGCGCGCTTACCAGCAAAACCAGCGGTGAAGGCGAGATCCGCAAGGCGATGATTGCCGATGGCAACCTGATCGACTGCATCGTCAACCTGCCTGCCAAGCTGTTCTTGAATACTCAAATTCCAGCCGGGTTGTGGTTTATGAACCGCGCCCGTAACAACGGCCATCCCCGCAAGAATGAAATTCTGTTTGTCGATGCGCGGAATCTGGGGCATTTGATCAACCGCCGCACCTTGGAACTTTCTCAAGATGATATTCAAAATATTGCCAATACCTATCACGCCTGGCGTACTGGCGAGGGCGAATATGATGATATAAAAGGCTTTTGTGCCTCGGTGCCGCTGACACGGGTGAAAGAGTTGGACTATGTACTGACACCGGGGCGCTATGTCGGCCTGCCCGATGAAGAGGATGACTTTAATTTTGTCGAACGCTTCAATGCCCTTAAAGCCGAGTTTGAAGCTCAGTTGCAGGAGGAAATGGTACTGAATAAAGCCATTGCCGAGAATTTGGCGAAGGTGACGGTATGAGTTGGCGAGAATTTAGGCTTGAAGAGATAGCCGAAATACAAAACCATAAACGAGTGCCTCTGAGCAGCATGGATAGATCAAAAAGACAAGGAAACTACCCGTATTACGGAGCATCGGGAATTGTAGACCACATTGATGGCTACATTTTCGATGGTGATTTTGTATTGATTTCTGAAGATGGTGAAAATCTTAGAACACGAAAAACACCGATTGCATTTAAGGCTTCAGGGAAATTCTGGGTCAACAATCATGCACATATCGTTAAGTGCAAAGAAAACTATTTGAGCGACATAGTTGTATATTATCTGAAGAATACGGATTTGAATGAGTTCATTAGTGGTGCTGTTCAGCCAAAGCTCAATAAAGCAAGCTTGACTTCAATTCCATTTTATCTTCCGGAAGATAAGCAAGAACAGCGCACCATCGCTACCATCCTCAGTAGTCTTGACGACAAAATCGACCTACTGCACCGCCAGAACCAAACCCTCGAAGCCATGGCCGAGACTTTGTTCCGCCAGTGGTTTGTGGAAGAGGCGCAGGAGGATTGGGAGGAAGGAAAGCTCGATGATGTAATATCAGTCAAAGGAGGAACCACTCCAAGCACTAGCATTGCAGAGTTTTGGGACGGGAATATTTATTGGACGACACCTCGTGATTTATCTAATCACAATTCTGTGTTTATGTTCACCACTGCAAGAAAAATTACAGAAAAGGGGCTTTCGCAAATTGGGCCCGGTTTGCTGCCTGTTGGTACTGTTTTGTTGTCTTCACGCGCACCCATTGGATATTTGGCGATAACGGAAGTGCCGTTAGCGATAAACCAGGGTTATATCGCAATTATTTGCAACAAAATTATATCAAACTATTTCATGTATCTTTGGTGCAAGTCCAATATGGAGTATATTAAAAACTCCGGGAATGGATCAGTCTTTCAGGAGATTTCAAAATCAGTTTTTAAAGAAATGAGCATTACCATTCCGCCGGAAGCAATGTTGAAAAAATTTGACGAAGAAATTGAGTCGACTTTTCTGAAAATTAAAACAAACCAATTCCAGATCCAAACCCTCGAAAAACTCCGCGACACCCTGTTGCCGAAGCTAATGAGCGGCGAGGTCCGGGTGGGTTATGTGTAGGGGCAAAAAATCTTTTGCCCCTACGGCGGGTATTCGTATCATGGCCCCCACGTCATGTATTGGCCCCATAGGACAAACGGCATGACATTCAATTCCGACATCCATCATCGCAAATCCATCCGTCTGCGTGGATATGATTATTCGCAGGCCGGTTTATATTTTATTACCATCTGCACCCATGAGCGGTTGCCGATATTTGGAGAAATCGTTGATGGGAAAATGATGTCGAATGAGGCGGGAATGATGGCAGAGAAATGTTGGCGTGCAATACCCGATCATTTTTCCTGGGCCATGTTGGATGATTTTGTGGTAATGCCGAACCATGTGCATGGAATTATCACCGTAGGGGCAAAAGATTTTTTGCCCCTACAACCAAAACATAGGGCGAATGATCATTCGCCCCTACAATCGAATGCGGTGCCACAACCGAAACATGGCACATCCCAAACTATTGGATCAATTGTGCGGGGATTCAAAATTGGTGTTACCAAATGGTTTCGCACCAATACGGATATGCAGGTGGTCTGGCAACGTAACTATTACGAACATATCATCCGCGATGAAGCTGCCTATTTGAAAATAGCGGATTATATTCAAACCAACCCGCAACGATGGCTGGAGGACACCTATTATGTCTAAATTCACCGAATCCTCCCTTGAAAAACTCCGTGACACCCTGTTACCTAAACTGATGAGCGGCGAAGTAAAGGTGTCAATATGAAAGATCACTCCATGGACATATCGGCAAAGCTCCGAACCCTGCTTGAATTGCCGGCTGAAAACGAGGTGGTGGAATTCAAGGAGGCCAAGAATAGCTATGACTTTTCCAAGCTGGGCAAGTATTTTTCCGCCCTGAGTAATGAGGCTAATCTGAAGCGTCAGCCTTCTGCCTGGTTGGTGTTTGGCGTAAACAAGCATCACCAAGTAGTAGGTTCATACTTTCGTTCCCAGCGCAAAGATCTGGACAGCCTGAAAGAAGAGATCGCCAATAAGACCACCAACCGCATTACCTTTATCGAGATTCACGAAGTACAGCTTGATCGAGGCCGCGTGGTGTTGTTTGAAATTCCTGCTGCTCCTAAGGGGCTGCCCATAGCCTTTGAAGGCCATTATTTTGGTCGTGACGGCGAGGCGTTATCGCCACTTAATCTGGAAGAAATCGAACGTATTCGTACACAGTCGGCGGTAGACGACTGGAGCGCGGCCATTGTCCCTGGCGCTGGCGAGGACGATCTGGACGATGAAGCACTACAGGTGGCAAGAAAGAACTTCAAGAACAAGTTCCCGGACAAAGCTGCCGAGGTGGATGGCTGGGACAACACTACCTTTCTGAACAAGGCCAAGCTAACCATCAAGGTGCTGGATCTGGACTATGCCCGTTTACTCGCCAGCAACGGCAACTTGACGCTCCAGGAAATAATAGCGCTTGATAAGGTGCAGAAGCGTCATCCGCTCAATGACGACGACGAAAAATTGCTGAAAGTCAAGTTGCTCATTGAAGGTCGAAAGCCTAATTTTTACATTGCCAAACCTGTCGCACAAAAGACTGGCCAGAAAGCTTCGTACAGCAAGAACAGAGCTTTTGATAAGCAGTATTACCTTGATTTGATCTGTAAGGCGATTGGCGAGCACGGCTCGCTAACACGCAAGGAGATTGATGAGTTGCTCTGGAACAAGTTGCCGGACTGGATGGACGATAAACAGCGAAAAAACAAGGTTGGAAATCTGATCGGGGAGCTGCGTCGGCAGCAAAGGATTGTTAACCGGGGTTGCGATGCTCGCCCTGTTTGGGTTCTCGTAAAAAATGGTATGGTATGAGAATTTACGAGAAACCTACGAGAATAAATTATTAAAAGTAATTTAATATTAACTTGTTAAGTCTGATACTCGCTCTCGTAAATGATTGCTTGTTACGAGATGGCGGAAGAGGAAGGGGCCAGACATGAGCAGTAGACTCACCGAATCCGCCATCGAAGACTTTGCCATCAAGCTATTCGAGCGCCTGGGCTACAGCTATATCTATGCCCCGGACATCGCCCCTGACAAGGTGAATGGCGAAGCCAGAGAAGGTG
>MGTA01000273.1:438-1479 GCA_001799225.1 Deltaproteobacteria bacterium RIFOXYD12_FULL_50_9 | reverse complement strand
CAGGCGCTGCGGCGCATCAATCCCAAGTTGCAACCTGCGATGTTGCAAGCGGTACTCAAAGAGGTGCAGCGCATCAGTTCACCCGAACTGTTGGCCAATAACGAAGCCTTCCATCGCCTGCTCACCGAAGGGGTGAATGTGAGCTTTCAGCAAGAGGGCAACGAACGCGGCGAACGGGCGTGGCTGATCGACTTTGCCAAGCCCGAGAACAACGAATTTGTGGTGGCCAACCAGTTTACGGTGATCGAAAATCGCCAGAACAAGCGGCCCGATCTGGTGCTGTTCGTCAATGGCATCCCGTTGGTGGTGATTGAACTGAAAAACGCCGCCGATGAAAACGCCACCATCAAGGGGGCCTGGCAGCAGATAGAAACCTACAAACAGACCATTCCCAGCCTCTTTACCCATAACGCCTTTGTGGTGATTTCCGATGGCCTGGAGGCTAGAGCCGGTTCACTGTCAGCAGGTCTATCGCGTTTCATGGCCTGGAAAAGCGCCGACGATGTAGGGGCAAAAGATTTTTTGCCCTCGCCGCCGCTACGACCAATAAAAGATTTTTTGCCCCTACAACCGCAACATAGGGCAAATAATGATTTGCCCCTACCAAAACCCGAATTGGAAACCCTGATTCAGGGCATGTTGAATAAGACCACCTTGCTGGATTTGCTGCGCCATTTCATCGTTTTTGAAAAGAACAAGAAGAAAGATGCCAAAACCGGCGTGATCAGCATCAGCACGGTGAAGAAGCTCGCGGCATATCATCAGTATTATGCCGTGAATGCGGCAGTGGCTTCTACCCTGCGGGCGGCGGACGTAGGGGCAAATGATCATTTACCCTTGCAGGTTCAGGAAAGCCCGGCCAGTTATGGACTTCCTGGTATAGCCCAACAGCCAAAAGGTGACCGAAAGGCCGGAGTGGTGTGGCATACACAAGGGAGCGGCAAGTCGCTTTCCATGGTGTTCTACACCGGCAAGATTGTCCTGGCTCTGGATAATCCTACGGTGCTGGTGATTACTGACCGCAACGATCTGGATGACCAG
>MGTA01000273.1:0-396 GCA_001799225.1 Deltaproteobacteria bacterium RIFOXYD12_FULL_50_9 | reverse complement strand
ACCCGCTGGGACGGTCCCCACCTGATCGAGCCGTCTGAACCCTGGGACGATGAGTTTGCCCACAAGCCCTGGCTTCTCAAGCACAACGGCGTGGTTTATCATTTCTACTGTGCCGTCGGCAATCAGGGCCGGGCCATTGCGCTGGCCACGTCCCGCCCGATGAAGGAGGCTGCGCCTCTCGGCCCGGTGCCCGGCGCCGACGCGGACTCGGACTACACACGCGTCATCACGGGCCGTGCCGACAATATCGTGAAGACCCTGGGAATTGCAGATGCCAATAAGAAGACCCGGGTGCGGGACGTCATCATGCAGCAGTATCGCGGCCTGAACGCCATTCATACCCGGCGAGAGAAAGAGATCGAGGCGGCAAAGACCGCGATGGATAGAGCATCCGCT
>MGTA01000272.1:33853-34745 GCA_001799225.1 Deltaproteobacteria bacterium RIFOXYD12_FULL_50_9 | reverse complement strand
GTCATAGATGATGTTGGCGGTGAAATTGGCGCCGGTGTTGGTGCTGAGCTGCCATTGGCTGGCCTGGTGCGGGTCGCCGTCGCCGTCGGAATAGGCGGAAGCGGCCAGAGACGGGGTTCTCGAAACCCCGTTGGCCCCGTTGGCCGGGGAGGAGTTGGTCGGGGTATTCGGGGAAGCGGCAAAGGAAACTACTGGAAAAAGGGAAAGGAGGCAGGAGAGAAGACAACTGGCAGCCAGCTGCCTCCAGTGAACAGTGATCAGTGAACAGTGATCACTGTTTGAATACCAGTGCTCAGTGATCGGTGACCGGTAATCAATCGGGTTTTTTCTGTAAATTATTTTTGAAAACATAAATGATGCTCCTGGTTGCTGCTTGTGATCAAGTTTCAATCCTTGAAGCAAAAGGGTCTGCCTTGTTGATCATTGAATTCAACATCCTGCCGATCTCTGATAAACCACTATTCAATCTTGATGCATCATCAGTATTTATATATTCACAATCAAGAGCGGTATCTATCCAATGTTGTGTTTCCAACTGCTCTCCATCAGCATCAGTCAATTTGCTGATAAAATGTTTTTCATATCGTCGTTTAGCCCAAGCCTCGGCAATTTGAGCGCCAATTGACCGTGATGAGCGTCGCGCCTGGTCGGTTAGCGAATATGTCTCTTCTTTTGGAAACCGTTTCGATAGAGCAAAAACCTCTCTGCTAACCTCTCTGGATTTCTTATAAACAGCCAAGTCACGAAAACTATCCGCATGTCCAAGTTTTTCCATAAATTATTTATCTCACACAGATCACTGTTCACCGATCACTGTTCACTATCCCCGCCCATCACCTTACATCTCTTTGTTTTTCATTCTTAATTCTGCATTCATAATTCATAATTCATA
>MGTA01000272.1:33044-33845 GCA_001799225.1 Deltaproteobacteria bacterium RIFOXYD12_FULL_50_9 | reverse complement strand
CAGGTGCCGTTACCGGGGAAGATGTTGCTGCCCGGAGGCCCACCGCCGCCATTGGCCGCCGCGGACTCATGGCAGCCGTTCACAAAAGTTTTGGACGGAGACATGCTTCTATTGGCCACGCCGGGGAAAAATCCCTGGCCATGATTCGCGTCGCCGATCCGATTGGAAGCAAGACCTCCTGATACCACCTGTTGTCGATGGTTGAAGTTCAGGCAATTGGTCTGCATCAATCTTGGTAATCCTGCATTATGGGGCACATGACACTTAGAACAGGAGAAGGTGTGCTCGTTGTTACTGCCCCAGCCTTTAACTGTTTCGTGGATGCGGTCCACGCTCTTCCAGGTCGTATTTTTATTAGTGCCGTCGGTGAGATTGGCCTTGGTATGGCAGTTGAGGCAGAGCCCGGCAAAAACCGAGGCATCCTCGGTGATCTGACCGCCGTCATCATTTATATTATTGTTGGTGTCGAAAGTCACTCGGTCGGTGTTCCAGTGGCGGTCATGACCTTTTTCAAAGACGGAACAGCCGCTTTGGCATGCTTCGCTGGTGGTGGCGGCCCGTCCGGTCATCTCCGGCGAGTCTTCCTGATAGGGTGAGGTGAGCCAGGTGCCTTTGAGTAATGGAACGCCGTACTTTTGATTATTGCCTAGAGTCGGAGAAACCCCGTGGGGATCATGGCAGGGGGTGCACAGGCCGTTGATCTGGTGCTTGGCCTCGTTGCCGTTATGGACGCCGTTCAACCCTTTCAAGCTTGCGGAAGCCATCATGTGGCCGCCCAGGTTAAGTCGTCCGGCCCGGTAG
>MGTA01000272.1:32968-33034 GCA_001799225.1 Deltaproteobacteria bacterium RIFOXYD12_FULL_50_9 | reverse complement strand
GTTTGGTGCCGGAATAGCTGGAGCCGAAACGTGCACCGTCCTTATAGCCCTGGATGGCTGCCGTGG
>MGTA01000272.1:29873-32928 GCA_001799225.1 Deltaproteobacteria bacterium RIFOXYD12_FULL_50_9 | reverse complement strand
CAAGGAAGAGAAATGACAGTCAAAACAGAGATCGGCCCCGGCGTTGTACGGATTCTTGTTGCTGCTGTCCGTGCTGGCGGCCGGCGTGTAGGATATGGCGTAGCCGCCCTGATTGGCGGTGGTGTTTTTCAGAATTGCGCCGTTTTGACTGCCGTTGAAAGAGACATAACTGGAAGTCGTGCCCGCCGCCATGGAGCCATGGGAGTTGTGGCAGTCAAAACAGAGCACGTTTTCGTAACCGGGTCTGGTGTTGGGAATTGTTGCATCAAGGCCGGTTGCGGCGTTCCAGCCCCCCTGGTTGGAGACCGCATTCCCATGGGCGGAATAGGCCTTGGATTGGTTCTTCTCTGCCACATTGGGATAGTTTACGGTTTTGTATTTTCCCCAGGTGGTAACGCCCGCCTGAGAATAACGGGCTTTGACTGAGTTCCGGTCCCAGGCATACTGGCGCGGAGTGTTGCAGTCGCCAAATGGTTCAATGTCGTTGTTTTGATCACTGTGACAGGAGAGGCAATGGGCATTGAGTTTTGCTATCTCGGACCGTGAACCATCGGCACTATAAGATATGGCGGTGATATTCCCGCTATAGGTCTGGGGCCGGCTGCCGGCTCCGTATACAACCAGGTTGATGGCGGCACCGGACACGGCTGAACCGCTGTGATAAGTCGCATTGATGGTGCCGTCGTAATTTGCCTCCCAATGGCACTGATAGCAATGCGAATTGGTAACGGTAATGCCCTGGACATGATGCGAGGCGGAACTGAACTGGCCGGCGATCGCTACCCGGTTGCCCTGGGAAATGGAATGGCAGCCGAGACAGGCACCGCCGCCCCAGGTGGCGTTGGTGCTGCCGTGGCAGGAGATATTCGAGCAGGTACTGCCGGCGGCATTGAAGGCATAAGTGAACGATACCGTAACCCCTCCTTCACTGCCGGAGGCAAGCAGGTTGTAATCATCATTAATATGGTTGGACAAGGTGGTAATAGACGAATCGGTGGTGGTGACATTGCTGTGACACTTGTTGCAGGCGTATTTTTTGTGGGCCGGGTGGCTGTTGGCCTTGGGCGAATCCGTTTTGTAAGACGGCCCGTATTTATGGCAGCCGTCGCAGCCGATAGTACCGCCACCTTTCCAGACCGGCGGCGTCACCGCCACCTTGACCCCGGTCGCAACGTAAGTACCATCATGATGGCAGTCATCGCAGACATTGTCGTGTTTGAAGTTCGGGAAATGATCCGTATCGTGGCAGGTGGAACAGGCTGCCGCCAGATTGCCGCCGGCCGCGACATGGGCCGGATGGGAATTCTGGAGACCGTGGCAAGAAACGGCATCGCCGCAACCGCTTCCCGTGCCGCTGCCGGCATGCCTGAAACCATTTTCATGTTTATGGCAGTCAACGCAATTAGTGCCGTTTTTGCCGTCAATATTTTCATGGCTCTGATCGGACCCCGTGCCATTATTCCGGTAATGGGTGGTTTTGGTGTGGCAGACCTCGCAGACACCGTCATAGGCGTCGACGCCGTCGGCAAAAGAATTCGCCCCCTCCGGCCTAAAAAATCTGACTGCCTTATCGCCGCTGTTCGGGGTCTTGATGGTTGACTTAATCAGCATGCCGTAGATCACGGCAAAGGTATTACCGACACTGACGATACCCGAATCAAGATTCGGGCTCACCGTGATCGTGTCGGTCGTGTTATCTGTTATCCTGTATTGATATGATATCTTAGCGGTGTTCGGGATCAGGATATTACCGATCAGGGCGTCTTCAACCAACACTGTGCCGGTTTTGATATAATTCGTCCCGACCAGGGTGACTGCGCCGCTCTTCAGGTAGCTCGCCGTCGTGTAGGTCTTGGTCTGTTTCTGATGGTGCGGCCAGTGGCAAACCCGGCATTCAAGCGACCATTTTGCGCCGTACTTGGTAACCGCCTGCTCACTTTGATTCGAATGGGTCGGCATAAAGGGTGCCCGGATATCGTTGTGACACTCCCAGCACGATTTATTGTATAGCGTGTCATCCAGGTCGTTTTCATTCAGTCCTTCGGATATCCAGGTCGGCAGCAGGGAACCCTGCACGTAATGACACGAGTCGCAGGTATATCCTTTGGCGCTGTTGTGTGGATAATCCAAGCCCCGCTGATCGGCATATACGGCGGCCGACATATTCAATAACAGCCCCAACGCTATACCCATCACAGAGAGGATGCGCATTCTTTCTCCCCAATTTTTCCTTCCTCTATAACGAAAAATGGCCTTGATCATTGTTTCGGCCATCGTAGGGGCACCCCTTGCGGGTGCCCCAGGGCAGGTGCAAGACCTGCCCCTACATAAAATCGATACTAAATTCCTGCTGGAATTCTGTGCCGTTCTCAAGCCTGCCGGTTATCGTCAGGATCGATAAACCAGGGGTGAGAATAGCCTCCAACTCCTGCCGATTGAATTTCACCGTGAGGTCCGGTATGCCATTACGGTTATGGTCAGTGATCTCGATCGGTCCGGATCGTAAAATGGCCGGTATTGGTCGACCGTTTATCATGGTCAGCGCTATACTGTTGATATCGATCAAATCGCAGGGTATTGCGCCCGGCAGTTCGATGGTTGCGCTGATCGAATTCCCCTTGGATTTTCCCTGCAAATCCCCGAAACCACCTGGTAGGGGCGTATTGCAATACGCCCCTACATTTTTATAAATCCGGACATTAACGGTATCGGTTGCGACCAGACCGGCTGCATCCGTGACCGCCAGCCGGAAACGGTGAACTGTACCGTCAACATCAACAGGCGGGGCGATAAACGAGGCGACAGCGGTTGGATGATTGATCAGGCTGACCGGCGGAGTACCCTGAATCTGTTGCCAGAGATAAGCGCGGATATCGTCGTCAGGATCATACGAATCCGAGCCGTTAAAAACTATTGTCTCACCCTCTCTGACTATCCGGTCAAAGCCGGCAACAGCTATGGGCGGCAATGTGCCTGCTGCAATATTTACCAGGCAATCATTAGCAGCCATGAGTCCGTTGTTGTCAATAACCAGCAACCGGAAGGAGAGGGCGGG
>MGTA01000272.1:29697-29783 GCA_001799225.1 Deltaproteobacteria bacterium RIFOXYD12_FULL_50_9 | reverse complement strand
AGAACTGCCGTCATAGGCCATGGAGTCCGAACCGTCAAGCACTACGGTCTCTCCGGCAGAGACGGTCTGGTCAGGTCCGGCTTCGG
>MGTA01000272.1:29567-29679 GCA_001799225.1 Deltaproteobacteria bacterium RIFOXYD12_FULL_50_9 | reverse complement strand
TCCGGACCAGATTGATCAGGCACTCATCCTGGGAGATTGCGCCCAAATCGTCGGTCACGGACAAGCGGAACTGAAGCGAGGCGCCGTTTGCATCGGTCTCAGGGGCTGTAAA
>MGTA01000272.1:20882-29524 GCA_001799225.1 Deltaproteobacteria bacterium RIFOXYD12_FULL_50_9 | reverse complement strand
CCAGCCGTCTGTTCCCAGAGGTAGGTAACAATCTCGCCATCGGGATCAAAAGAGTTTGCGCCATTTAAGGTGATCAGCCCGCCGGAAAGGTCCTGGTCAGGTCCGGATATGGCGACCGGCGTTGCATTATCCAGCGCAAATATAACGGCTATCGTATGATTGGCGCTGATGTTGTTCCAGGTATAGGAGTCGGCGACGGATACGGCTTCGCCGTCCACCTGCACAGCAGCCACATGATTGCCGTCAGCAGCCGTAAACCGGACGGTTAATGGATCACCGTACTGGACGTCGATACTGTTGGAAGGCTCGGCGCTGCCGTTGCCCTCGGAGTTGATGGTAATGGCGTAGTGATTGCGGGCGAATTCCGCCCGGATGGTGTGCGGGCCGGCCAGGTTGACAAACGAGTATGGACTTGCCGTAACGATTGGTTCGCTATCGATCAGGACTTTGCTGAGATGATGGCCTTGGGCCGGTACAAAACGGAAATCCCGGCTTGATCCTGCTAAAACATCAATATTGCCGCTGGGAGAGATGCTGCCGCCCACGGAAGATGAGGCTGAAATCGAATAGGTTATGCCGGCAAAGGAGACACGAAGGTCATGGCCAGCCGAGATATCTGTAAAGGTGTAGGAAGCGAGCGGCCCCATCTGTGTGCCGTCGACGGTCACACCGGTTATCCGGTAGTTACTTTGTGGGGTAAAGCTGAAGGTCGCGTTGCTGCCATGTATTATATTGATAGCGCCGCTCGGAGTGACGGCGCCATGATCACCGGCTGTTGCCGTGATCAGGTAGGATGCCTGCTCAAACACCACTTGGACGGTGTGCGCAGACCTTACATTGCTTAAGGTATAGCTATTCTGCCCCCCCCCGCTGACACCGTCGACCATCACAGCCGCCACCTGAAAGCCGGGAGCAGGCAGAAAAGTCAGGGATAGATCCGCTTGATCAGCCACCGTGACTGACCCGGAAGGAACAACCTCGCCGCTGCCCGTGGTCTCGATCAGGACGATATGTTCATCCGCGTCAAACTCGGCCCGCACCGTATGATCCGCCACCACCACCGGGATCTGATACTCCGTAACCGCACCGATGTTGACGCCGTCGACATACAAACCGCTGATGTGGTAACCGGTCTCGGCTTCTATCTGGAAATTGAGGGCTGCACCATGCAGAACCGAGATCGCGCCTCTGGGCGAGATGGTTCCGCCGGCGCTGCTTTCGGCATTGATTATGTGTTGGATCGATTGGCCGAAGATATCCATCCGGTTCAGGGAGACCGAGCTGACAAACACCCGGCCGCTTATCCCGCCGATCGCCACGCCCACCGGTGTTCGCATCCTGGCTGTCGGATCATGTATCGTCTCGATGTAGGTCCCGGTTCGGCTGAAGACCTCGACAACATTCTGATATGTTTCGCTCACATAGATCCTGCCGCTGTGGTCGGCAGCCACGGCTACGGCCTTGGTGAGCTTCCCTTCGCCCGTGCCGTTCTGGCCGAATCCCCGCAGGTACCTGCCGGTTACATCAAAAAACTGCACCCGTGATCCTTCTACAGGACCGTATTGGCCGGTCACCAGGGGCAGATCGACCACCACGATTTCGTTTGTGCCTTTATCCACGGCAATGGACAGGGGAGAGCGCAACTGGCCGGCCGCGCTTCCCGATACCCCGAACTGCAGCTTGAGCTGCCGGTTGGCGTCGTACACCCGCACCTGATTCCGGTCGCTGTCCACGACATACACGTCTCCGGCAGCGCTTACTGCAATGCCGAGCGGCCTTAAAAACTCGTTGTTCCCGATGCCGAGCTTGCCAATAAAGGTCAGATCCGGCCCGAATACCGCGACATTTTTCAGGCCGGCATCACTCACATACAACTGACCGCTGTCGGCCACCGCGACGCATTTCGGCTGGCTGAACCCGTTTATCTCGGCGATCCGCTCGCCATTGTTAGCGATAATTGCTAACCGCTTATCGGTCGCCTCAACAACATACAGGGTCTCTTCAGCATCCAAAGCCACTCCGGTAGGCGTGTGGACGGTCAGAGAGGACAACCGCACCATGTCCGACAGGGACTCGGCTTGCACCGGTCCTCCGCCAAAGCCAAAAGACAGTACACATGCAATGAGACAAACCAGTAATCGCGTTCGAATAGAGTTCATTTTGGCACCCTCCCGACATCTCCCCGTCAATCCGCTTGCAGCCATTAGAAAAAGCTGCTGATCAAATATTCCACCCCACCACGTACTACCTGCCCAGCTTGATACTCGGGTAGCCAGTTTTAAGGCGCTCCCAATGCACATCAAAGACGTAGCTGACGTGTCGGCAAAATCAATTTTTCCAATGGTAAACTGCCTATTACATAAAGATAGAATATCTGAAATTGATAAATAAAGTCAATGAATACAGCTAATTATAATATAGTTATATTCCGGTGCTGCCAGGTAAAGACGTAATCGCTTTACGGAAAACGATTGACACCTACCGAAAAGAAACAGGGTCGGTCTTGGTGTTTGTTTATAGTCTATTACACTACAAAAGGATGTAATGAGGCAACATGGAAAAACCACATATAAATCCTAGGTTAAAAGCCTAGGATCTGTAATCGCCATATCTCTTCCACTTTACCGGCAATCGTGGTATATAACCGGTCGCAATGTAGATTATTGATAACTATTTTCTTCAATGATAAACAGAACTCTTCCTATAGCCATCTTACGTTAAGCGGGTGGGAATACTTCTCCTCATTCAATTTAAGAGAAGGTCGGGAAGGGTTATGGAACAGGGAGATTTTTCCAGACCTGCAAGTGTCGGAGATTTATTGTTATGTCACTCCCTGCAAACCATCCCTACTCCCATGCCTTAACAACCGATGCACTTCCAGCCAATAAAAAACAGGTTTTCAGTCTGGCGCTGGCTGCACTGGGCGTTATCTACGGCGACATCGGCACCAGTCCACTCTATGCCGTGAAAGAGTGTTTCCATGGCCTGCACGCCATCGCGCTGACCGAGGCTAACGTCATGGGTGTTCTCTCCCTGGTCTTCTGGTCCCTTACCGTAGTGGTGAGCGTCAAATACGTCCAGTTTATTATGCTTGCAGATAACAACGGCGAGGGCGGTATCTTCGCACTCCTGGCGCTCATGGGCTCGCCAAAGGATAAACCCCGTAAAAGAATTGGATTTCTTGCTCTCCTGGCTATCTTCGGAGCAGCCCTTCTCTATGGTGACGGCGTAATCACCCCTGCTATTTCAGTGCTCTCTGCAGTCGAAGGTCTCAACATGGCGACCGAGGCAGCCAGCCGTTTTGTTGTTCCGATTACCTGCATTATTCTTTTTTCCCTCTTCATGATGCAACGACACGGCACCGCGCGGATCGGCAAGGTCTTCGGACCGATTATGATGGTATGGTTTCCCACCATTGCCATTCTAGGAGTTGCCCAGATTATCCTACGTCCCTCAATCCTCTTAGCAGCAAACCCGGTTTACGCCATTGCATTTTTTGCTGAAAATCATATACACGGCCTCGTGGTGCTTGGCTCCGTAGTCCTCTGTGTTACCGGTGGAGAGGCGCTCTATGCCGACATGGGTCACTTCAGCAGAAGCCCGATCCGCTTATCCTGGTATGCCATGGTAATGCCTTCACTCCTGCTCAACTACTTCGGCCAGGGAGCTTTACTGCTCAGCCATCCGGTAAACGCCATCAACCCTTTTTATGGCCTTGTACCAACCCCCCTTCTCTACCCGATGGTCGGCCTCTCCACTATGGCCTCGGTTATAGCCTCACAAGCTATGATTTCAGGGATCTATTCTCTAACCCAGCAGGCAATCCAACTTGGCTACAGTCCCCGCATGCGGATCATCCACACCTCTGAAAAAACCCGCGGCCAGATCTATCTGCCCAGTGTTAATACCGGGCTTATGCTGGCCTGCCTGGGTGTTGTCCTTGTCTTTCAGGAGTCAGGACGCCTGGCCGCTGCTTACGGTATTGCCGTTACCGCCACCATGGCTATCACTTCAATTATCTATTTCGCAGTGGTTCGGCAGCGCTGGCGCTGGCCACTCTGGAAGGGCATCCCGCTTGTGCTTCTCTTCCTGGTCTTCGATGCTGCATTCCTGGGCTCAAATCTGCTCAAGATTTTCGATGGCGGCTGGTTTACCATAATGATTGCCCTGGGAATTCTGCTGGGGATGCTCACCTGGCGAGACGGTCGAGCAATATTAGCCGAGAGATTTGCCAAGTCGACTCACCCTCTTGACCAATTTCTCACCGAGGTTGACCTGTACGAACATTGCCGCGTCCGCGGCACAGCCGTTTTTATGTCGGTCTCGCCCACCGGCACTCCAGTGGCACTGCTCCATCATTACAAACACAATAAAGTGCTCCACGCGCAAGTAGTACTCCTATCTATCGTGCCAACCGAAACCCCGCGGGTAGAGCCTGATGAACGCCTTGAAGTCACACCTCTCGGCTGTGGATTTTATCGATTGGTGGTGCACTATGGCTTTATGGAAACTCCCAATGTCCCCCAAATCGCCAAGCTCATTCAGGAGCGTGGCATAAATATGGACATGGCGACCACCACCTTCTATCTCGGCCGTGAAACTATTCTTATCACCGATAAACCTGGAATGATGGGCTGGCGCAAGAGCCTCTTCGCTTTTATGTCACGCAATTCGTGGAACGCCGTCACCTTTTTCGGCATCCCTCCGGATCGGGTTATGGAACTTGGCAGCCAGGTTGAGCTATAGACCACGAATTGTTCTGGAGTGGCTTGAATAAATATGGTACATCAACATAGTAATAAATTTGCAATGGTATTCAATCGGTATCTCAAAGATGAATCTTAAGCGAGGAACAGACCATGGGAGCACACGGACACGATCACGGACATGCCGCACAAGGACATGATGACCATCATGAAGACCACAGCGTCTGTGTAAAAGTAGGGGTTTTCTTTATATGTGTGGTTATAGCTCTATTTTTCCTGGCCCGGTAACCCGGAAGTCCAAAAAAATACTGATATCTATAGCAACAGCGGGTTGTCTGCTGATTTCTGACTACTTAGCGAAACAACCAGACTTCAATTTCTTGGGGATTTGTCATTAATGCGTGTCTCCTTGATCTTCCGGCAGACATGCTCGTAAGGGTCAAAAAGTTCGCAGGTGGTACGCACAAAAAGATTCTGATCAGGATAATTGGTACACTTAGTGGGATATTCGCAATTTTTCTCATAAGCATCCCAATGCTGACACTCTTCAACACATTCAATGCCACCTGCACTTACCGTTCGTTTCTCAAAGAGACAACGTTTGTCGTATTTATCCCAGTACTGACAATCGGATATGATGACAGGGGCATTCCCAACGCTGCGATCATCGCACATAACAGTAGTATCGCCAACCCGCACTGACTCACCAAGGCGAATCCGCATCTCGGCCGCCCAACCGCTCTCGACCATACAAAAAATCAGTGAAACAACGATTACACCTAGAATATTCTTCATACCAGCACCCCGATAATTGTAATTCAGTCGTTGATGTTGCCGGTCAGTACAATTCGTATTTTGCCAGAACCCCGGCCAGACCACCAGTAGCTAGAGGCTTTTTCCAAGATGTTTTCAGTCCTACACTTTTAAGCAGTTCTTTACGGCCCAGATAGATATAGGCGGTTGACCCCGTACATTTCTGCTTCAAAAAATCACCCACTTCCTTCATAAAAACAGCCATGTCATTCTGCTGATTCATCCGTATACCATAAGGAGGGTTACAGACAATCAGTGTATCCGTTAACCGTCCCAGATCCTGAAAACGACTGACGCTAAAATCAACTCTGTTGCCATGGGGCAGCAGAGCTATATTCTTTCGGGCAGCTACCACAGCCTCCTTTGCAGAATCACTTGCCCGGATCAATCCCTTGGGCAATGGCCGTATTGCAGCATCAGCCTCGGATTTCACGGTCTGCCAAAGATCCTGATCAAAATCCGGCAGAGCCTCAAAACCAAAATGCCTGCCTAGATAGGTAGCCGGCACCCGGCAATAATGCATAAGTGCTTCGCCGATCAAAGTTCCGGCCCCACACATGGGGTCAAGCAGTGGTTGTTCACCATTCCAACCGGTAAGCTTGATAATGGCTGCCGCCAATGTCTCCTGCATGGGCGCAGCAACGCTCGCCAGTCGATAGCCTCGCCGGTGCAGAGAACCGCCGGAAGTTTCAAGGTTGATTACGGCCAGATTGTTATCGATGTGCAGATTAAACCAGATATCCGGTTGTTCAGTATCAACATTCGGCCGCACACCATAACGATCACGGAAAGAATCAACAATGGCATCCTTCAGACACAACGCTGCATACTTCGAATGGTTGATCGCGCTGTTCGCTACCGTGGCATTGATTGCAAAGGTGCCATCAACCCTGAGAAGTTCATGCCAGGGCAGGCCACGGGCTGTTTTATATAGATATTTAGTGCTATGGCAATCGAACCGTAACAATTCAGCCATGATCCGCGAACAGAGCCGCGACATATAATTGATCCGGTAAAGGGCTGCTGAATCTGCCTTAAAATAGAGGCCACGGTAGACAATCGATACCTCATCGGCGCCGAGAGAGGTAAGTTCTTCAACCCCCATCTCCTCCAGACCGTCTGCTATCTGGGCAAAGTATCTGCCGGTTTTCTGGTAGGCAAACATAGCTTGAATTACGACTGAAACCGACGTTCTATACGAATCCGTAGCGCCCTGATATCCTGATCCGTCGCAGCCTTCTCGCGCAGCCGCTTACGGGCCTGACTTACCGTGCTGAAATCGATTCCCATGAGATCGCCGATCTCGGCATTTTTCATGCCGCTGAATCTATAAAGCATGTCCATTGCCAAGGAGCGGTAAAGATTCGCTTGATGCAGCAGGTCATCTTGTTGACAGCCGGTTTCTTCGGCTACGCCCCGCAAGATCTCAGCAGATGGCCGTAAATGGTGAACTCGACCACGGGCCAGAACTGCCTTGTCCTCAGAACCTTGCAGATATCTGTTGCGAACCCATGAGACAAAAATATCATCGCCAAAAATTGATTGATCGGTAATCTTATCCTGAACTGAAAAACCATTGATCGTATCCTGGACTATCTGTGTCTTGTAAGCTTCCCGTCCCTGTGCTGTATCTCCACCGAAAACCTTTAATACGTCTCCATATACCACAAAAAATTGCCGCTTGTCAGTTTCAAGATACCCTTGCAAGCTACTCCAAGCATGTTGAAAAATGTAACTGTGACTGGTTGAAACCGACCGGTCTTTGCTACGCTTCAATTGCAACGGGAGAAGATGAATGACCCTGGAAAGTCTGGCCAGATTAGCTGACTTGTTGATCAAAAGGCTCTTAAATCGACCGTGCAAAAGCTTGCCATGGCGGTGATGCAGACGGTTGAAACAAGCGGTATAGGTAATATTAAGATATCGCAAACTTTCAGAAAGATTACCAAGCGGGGTTTCGAGCAACAAATGAAACTGGTTATCAAACAGGACGTAACTATGGATGATAATATCGTAGGAACTGATTGTCTGGGCAAGAATCTCCAGAAACTCCAGGTAGTCGGAATCATTCTGAAAGATGTTCTGCCGCTTATATCCATAGTGCGAGACATGATATACAGCACCAGGATATTGGATGCGAAGTGGTCGTGCCATGTCTGAATATAGAGAGCTTGACAGTTTGTGTCAATAACAACAAATTGAGTATGGTATAGATTTTTTTCACCTTCTAAATATTTTACTGGGCATTTCACCCCTAATAACGGAATATATCACATGACTACTGCCCTGAATGCTATATGAAACACAGGGATTTTCGATATCCGGCATTGCCGGCACATCAACTCTCATGGGTAATCAAGGTACTCAATTAAAATGAGTGAATTGAAGATCTTGGCGATAGACGATAACCGGGATAATCTGCTGACCCTGCAGGCGGTCATAGCTTACACAGTGCCCGGATCAGAAGTTCTGATCGCTTTGGATGGCCGGCAGGGGCTGGAGTTGGCCCTTGCTGAAGATCCTGACGTAATCCTGCTCGATATCGTCATGCCGGGGATGGATGGCTTCGCGGTCTGTCGGAAGCTGAAGGAAAACATCCGTCTGCAGACGATTCCTGTGCTATTCCTGACCGCCCTCAGAACAGACCGGGAGAGTCGGATCAAGGCCATGGAAGCGGGGGCTGAGGGCTTCCTTGCCAAGCCGTTCGACGATATCGAGCTGGCTGTCCAGATCCAAACTATGGCCAAAATCAAGAAAGCCAATTATCTTCAACGTTTAGACAATAAACAATTATCAATATTGGTGGATGAACGGACAAGAGAACTGACGGAGCGCAAGCGGATTGAGGTGGCGCTGCGGGAGAGCGAGAAGAAATACCGGCTGCTCATCGAAAACATGAATGCCGGGGTATTTCAGAGCACCCTTAACGGCATATTTCTGCACATGAACAGTACGGTAGCCAAAATGGCGGGATATGAGAACGTTAATGAGCTGCTGGCAAAACCCGCATCGTGTCTCTACGTGGATTCGGCTGATCGCGAACAGCTGCGAGATCTGTTGATAAAAGATGGCGAGGTCAAAAATTTTGAGCTGCGGTCTGCCCGCAAGAATGGCAGCCAATAC
>MGTA01000272.1:18101-20850 GCA_001799225.1 Deltaproteobacteria bacterium RIFOXYD12_FULL_50_9 | reverse complement strand
ACGGCTTCGCCCTGCACGAGATTATCTGCGACGACGATGGTCACCCCGTGGACTATCGTTTTCTCTCGATCAATCCGGCTTTTGAACGCCTGACCGGGCTCAAAGCGGCTGATCTCATCGGCCACACCGTGCTCGAGGTGATGCCGGATACCGAGGCCTACTGGATCGATCTTTACGGTCAAGTCGCACTCACCGGCAAGTCCAACCATTTTGAACAATTCGCGCAGGCCTTGGGTCGATATTTCGAAGTCGAGGCCTTCCAGCCGAAACCCGGCCAGTTTGCCGTCTTATTTCTGGACGTCACCGAACGAAAACTGGCTGAAAAGGAGAAGGCCAAACTCCAAGACAAGCTGCAGCAGGCCCAGAAAATGGAGGCTATAGGCGTCCTGGCCGGAGGCATTGCTCATGACTTCAACAATATTCTGGGTGCCATTCTGGGATATACCGAGATGGCCAGAGAGGATGCACAACCTGGTTCTCGATCCGCTAATAATCTTGACAAAGTATTGACCTCAACTTTCCGCGCCAAGGATCTGGTCAGACAAATCCTGGCCTTCAGCCGACAGGCCGTTGTCGCTCGTATCCCGATCAAAATTCAGCCACTGGTAAAGGAATCACTAAAAATAATTCGGGCGTCAATTCCATCCACCATCACCATAAAACAGAATATTGATGCACAGTGCAGAATTGTCCTTGCTGACCCTACCCAGATCCAGCAGATCATTATGAACCTGTGTACTAATGCCTTCCATGCCATGGAAAAAACCGGCGGGATCCTTGCCGTAACGTTGAAGACAACATTGATTGACTCTGCAACACGATTAGATGGCCTGCAGATATTACCAGGAGAGTATGTCGAGCTTACGATAAGCGATACCGGCACCGGAATAGAACCTGAGATCATTACCAAGATATTTGACCCGTACTTTACGACAAAGGAGATCGGCAAAGGGACAGGATTAGGCCTGTCAATCACCTATGGGATCATCAAAAGCTGTGAAGGATCCATCACGGTTGAAAGCACGGTCGGCCACGGGACTACATTTCATGTCTATTTACCCGTGCTTCAGAAAGAGGCAGAGTCCAAGGAATTGACAAAATCGTCCAATGAGACACTCGGAGGGAAGGAGCGAATTCTATTTGTCGATGATGAAGAACTGCTGGTGGGAATGTGGGGAGACATGCTGGAACGACTTGGCTACACCGTTCTGACCCTCAGCAATAGCAGCGAAGCCCTTACCACCTTCATGGATGACCCGGACCAGTTCGATCTGGTGATTACCGACCAAACAATGCCAGGCCTGACCGGAACAGAACTTGCCAGCCGGATGCTGCGAATCAGACCTGAACTGCCGATTATCCTCTGTACCGGATTCAGTTATCTGGTTAATGAGGAATCGGCAAAGGCCATCGGCATAAAGAAGTTCGCATTGAAGCCTCTCTCCGAATCTTCACTTGCGAAACTGATCCGAAGTTGCCTAGATGAAATTGGAGACAGCCATTAAAACATATTTTATACTACCTTTTCGAATTCACCTCTTATTTCTTAGCCTCTGGCTGCTGCTGTTTCCTTTGCTTGACTGACCTGGTTCAGCGACCCTGCCCCGGTCACCCATGATCTGATCTCACCGGCTTGAGCGCGGTTTATTCTACCGATATCTGGGCCAGCGGTAAAAACGGGGGCCTACGTGCCGGGCCTGGGGCTTTCCGACCCCTTTGTCGTCGGACCGGCTGCCCTGAATTATGCGGCCTACACCTCCTCTTTTGCCGCAACTGCCGCAAAACAGGTCCGCATGTGCGCCTCAGACAATTCCGGGCCTGCACTGTCAAGGGAAACTGGACAATAACCGGCCCGGGGCAGTAATTCCATTCATATTGCTAGAACTATCCTGTTAAAAAATTCCACTTTACAACAACCCGAAAAAAAGTTACCAAAACAAACAAATACAGCTTTATCAGGTATCTTCTTCAGCTCTACGGTTTGCTTATGGAAATAAAGACACCAACCAAACCCTGGATTCTTCTGGTAATCTTTCTTGCCATTAGTGCTGGCGGCTTCTTCGTATTCAGCAAATCTACCATTTCCAATCCATATGGAAAGCCGGTTTCAGGTAAAGATAACCTGCCTCATGTAAAGGTCATCGAGAACCACAAATCCGCTTTAACATATTGGCTGGACAGCGGCATTAAAAACGCTGTTCTGGTTAGCATCGACGCCCATGACGATATCAAAAGAATACCGGACAGCTATATCCAGGAATTAAAAGTATTGTCCAACCAAAGAGTAACTACTTCAGCCGGTGCAGAGGCCCATCAGAACTTCTCGGGGAAAGTTACGAATGGCAACTTTCTTTACGCCGCCGCCAAACTCGGCATCTTCAAGGAAATTTTCTGGATCATTCCCGCTCCTTACACAGGAACATCGAATCAAGAGAATTCGTTAATCTCGCTGCTCAACTACTATAACTTCTTCAAGAAAGACATTAAAACCTTCAAAATGGCAGGAAATTGTTTTAAGGGCCAGGTGAACGGCATCCCTTTCAGCCTTTGCGATGTCGACTCTTTACCTGACATCCATGAACCGATTGTCTTAAATATTGATAGTGACTTTTTTCCGGCTGTGGCAGAGAGCCGCAGCGAAAAACTCATTGACTCCATAAGCAGGACAAACAAAGCCCTGGCCGGCCGAAATTACAAGATAATTGATGCCGTTTTAGCCTATTCGGTCGATGGCGGCCATCTCAACACC
>MGTA01000272.1:16535-18090 GCA_001799225.1 Deltaproteobacteria bacterium RIFOXYD12_FULL_50_9 | reverse complement strand
GTTAATGATGTCAGCAGGAAAACTGCCCGATCGTTATCCTGCCTTGCAACAGGCTGATCTGTTACTCTTGATGGGCCGATACGACGAGCTACTTGAGCATCTTCAACCATTTATTGAAATTCCACAACCGGATCCGGCTATGCTTACCTACTATGCCTTTGCACTGGCTGGCCTGAACGCCGAAGCCCATGCCTACAGCTACGCCGAACAGGCCTGCCTGGCTGACAAAAAATATTGCTATGTCTTGTCTGAAATCGGCGAGAACCTTTTGGCTGACCACGGTCTGGACAGTGCTGAAAAGTTCTTTATCAGAGGCTATGCGCTTAATCCACAAATGGCCCACGGTCAATTTAATCTGGCGCAGGCCATGATAAAAAATAACCGGCTGGATGAAGCGATTTACTATTTAAAAGAGTTCCGCAAAGCCAATGGCCCATTTCCAATTGACCTCTATCTTGGAAAAACCTATCTCCTCAAGGGCGATGAGATAGCAGCTTTAAGCTATTTCGTTAACGCCAGAACTGAACTTCTAAGAAACCCTCCGGCCCTGGCTGATTTAGGGGACTTGAACATTATTCAGGAAGCGATTGCCTTTTTCCGACAGAAAGGTTTAGACGGGTTTGCTAAAGAGCTGAAAATTACTTTGGTCATGCGAGATAAATACTACTCGGACCGATCAGAAATTATGCCGTAAGAATCGTAACTACTCAATTTGTTTCCCTACAGCCTTTAAAGGGGGATCATCACAACATGAACTTGAACTTGATGAACTTGCTTGCCGCAATTATAGTTACTGCTATTCTCTGTGTTGGAAGCTACTTCTGGGGTGGACATCAAGAAGCGAAAAAACTCGAAGCAATAAAATCAGCAATGCATTCGGAGACTAAGCGTGCCCTTGATGACATCAAAGGAGAAGTATCGCGCGTCGAAACCGAATACAACGCCAAAATCAAGAAAATGCAAGAGCAATGGGATACGGAGATTGGCCCCCTGATACTCGCTACAAAAAAGAAGTGCAAAAACAGCAGTTCCAGTTCAGCCTGCAATGCCGCAAACAACGCTGTACTGGAATCTGTATTTAATCTCAAACAAAAAAATAATTAGCCAACTGTGATTTCGGAGAACGCCAATGAAAAACATTGCCGTCGCAAGTGCTTTAGCTATTCTGCTGACCGCCTGCCAGACCTATATTCCAATTGCCGTTCACTGCGAGCCTCCCGTCGATATCAGTTCTCCGTGCCAGGATCCTGTGCAGAGCTATGCAATCACAGCCATCAACTCAAATGATCAGAACATTCGAGAAAACGCGCTGACAGAATCCATCGCCGATCTAAAAAGCAAATTTGACAGGTGTTCAGCTAAGCAGGCCGCACTCTCAGAGTTGCTTGCCAGTTGCAACAAAATCGTCGATCGCACAGTTGACGCGGTTAAGAGAATTAAATAGCAAAATAGCTGGGTATTCCTGGGCCGTTCAATTCTACAGAAGACAACCGGACCTGCGCAGACCAATTATCTTGTTTTTCTCCTTGGACAACACAACGCATAATCTGTTATG
>MGTA01000272.1:15735-16433 GCA_001799225.1 Deltaproteobacteria bacterium RIFOXYD12_FULL_50_9 | reverse complement strand
GCCATGACACGACAACCGATGAGCTTGCCGGACTCTTGTTCGGCCTTTTCAACATGGCAGATGTAAAACTGACGGATATATCCGATGTTATCATTGCCAGCGTAGTTCCGCCGTTGCAACCTGCACTCAATAGCTATTGCCGGAGCTACCTGGGTAAAACGCCGCTTGTTGTCAGCAATGCCATGCACACCGACATGCGAATTCTTATCGACTATCCTGAAGAGGTTGGCGCTGACCGTATAGTCAATGCCATTGCCGGGTATGAGCGTTATAAAACCGCTCTGATCGTGGTTGACTTCGGCACGGCCATCACCTTTGACTGTGTTTCGGTGAGTGGAGACTATCTTGGCGGCATCATAGCGCCCGGTATAGCCATATCGCTTGAGGCCCTGGGAAGCCGTACCGCCAAGTTGCCTCGGGTTGACATCTCGACTACGCCGCCAGGGGTTATCGGTAAAAACACCGTGGAGGCTATCAAGTCCGGCATCCTCTTCGGATACGGCAGCCTGGTGGATGGCCTGGTAAAAAAAATAGCCAACTCAATGCTGCCGTTTCAGCCAAAGGTAATCGCCACAGGTGGCATGGCAAACCTTATCCAACCGTATGCCGACACCATAGAAGAAGTCCATCCACTCCTGACCTTGGAAGGTCTCTATCTACTTTATGAAAAAAATCATGAGTGCTGATTATGTCCTGCC
>MGTA01000272.1:13329-15696 GCA_001799225.1 Deltaproteobacteria bacterium RIFOXYD12_FULL_50_9 | reverse complement strand
ACCTGCCGGCCCGGTAATGGTCGAAGATGATTTTGTTTCCGGGGTCAGACTCCTTAAGGATATGGGCTTCCATGTCAAATTTTTACCAGAACCTGCAAACCATTTCGAGCCATATCTGGCAGGTTCAGACCAGCACCGGGCAGCTGAATTGATCGCTATATGGAGCGATCCGGATGTAGCAGCCATCCTGGCAGTGCGCGGTGGTTACGGGGCTCTCCGAATACTCTCTGCTATTCCGATGGACTGCATCAGACGCAACCCTAAACCTTTTATCGGCTTTAGCGATATTACCACCCTGCTGACCGCCATCCATAAAGAAACCGGCTTGATTGTCTTCCATGGCCCCATGCTCACCACCCTGGCTAAATGTACCCGGAAAAGCATTGACTCCTTCTTCTCAATGTTGACCGGACAGGAGCCTGAGCCCATCAAATCAACCGGACTCGAAATAATCCGGAACGGTCAGGCAAAGGGCAAATTGCTGGGGGGCAATTTGACGAGCTTGATTCATTTGGTGGCAACTCCTTATGAGTTTGATTGGTCTGGCGCAATACTTTTTCTTGAAGATGTGCATGAGCCAGCCTATCGGGTTGACAGGATGCTGACTCATCTACAAGAGGCCGGACGACTGCAAGACGTTGCCGGTATCATACTGGGGGAGTTCAAGGATTGCGAGGGAACTGATCTTATCTGGCAAAGGGTGATCGAGCTCACCAAGAGTTCGCTGATCCCGGTCTGGGCAGCATTTCCTGCAGGACACGGGGCAACCAATCAAATCCTACCACTCGGTCTTGATGTTCTGATGGATTCTAACGCCGGTCAACTGCGATTACTTGGCCCTTGCGTGCGTTAGATAACTCGAACATTAAAGTCAGCAGTTCCCTTGCTCTGCTGGCGTAGCAATCAAGCCGGCCACAGCATCGTGCAGGCGCTCCGCCAGTTCGTGTTTCTGCTTCATACAATAACTGTTGGTTTCTATGGGAACGCCGACCCGGATAAGCACATCGCCGGCCTTAACCAAAAAATGGCCCTTGGGCAGAATCTTGTGGGTACCGATAATGGCCATTGGCACAAGAGGCACACCTGATTTAATGGCAATTACCATGCCGCCAGCCTTGAACGGCATGAGATTACCATCCGGGCTGCGCGTTCCTTCAGGGAATATTATGACTGATGTTCCGTCGGCGATTCTCTTGGCAGCCTCATCCAGACTCTTCATGGCCTGTCTGCCGTGGGCACGATCCACCTCTATATAGCCACCAGCCTTCATGGCTCGCCCGAAAACAGGCACACTGAACAGTTCCTTCTTGGCCATCCAGCGAAAATCCACACTCAGATAGCCTTGCAGAGCAAAGATATCAAATTGGCTCTGATGATTGGCTGAGAAGATGTACGGTCTACCTGCGACAAGATGTTCAAGACCTTCGACCCGAACCGTAACACCGCTCATCCGGGCAATTATTCTTCCCCAAAAGCGCGGCAGGATCTGGATCTGTTCTGGAGTCCAACGGAAGAAAATACTAAAAAACAAGGTTATAACACTTGTTAGAATAGTCAAAAAAGGAATCAAAGCAAGCACGAGCAAAGCCCGGCCCAATTGCACAACCTTCATAAATAACGCCTTAATGAATTTTGATCCGACAAACTAATATCAATACTCTCCGTTTGCATCCTGAAAAGATGATCGCAGGATCAAATCTTTTACTAGAGAAAAACAATTGAGTAAATAAAAATTCATGCAGGCTTGCTCATTGCTACTATTAACAAACAATAAAGAACTATACCCATTTCAGGCTAAAGTTGCTTGCCAGGTGCGCCGTACACATCTTTCTCTTCTCAGGAGGACAATCAACAATTTTCCAACAGGCCATATGTTCCAATAATTTTCTTATAGAGCTGGTATTAATCCCCCGCTCATGGATCATTATCCGAATGCATTTTATCCAATCGAGATCATTGACGCTGTAATAACGCCAAGCCCCCTTTCTTTCCGGGCTGAAAAGCCCTTCTTTCTCATAAATACGGAGCGTTCGAGGATGGAGATTCAAAATAGTCGATGCTGTACCAATAGTAAAAAAAGCTTTGTCAGTAATCATGGCCTTCTCCCCTGCTCAAATCTTTGAGCAAAAAAATTGATTAAACCGAAAGCATATTTAATATAATGACGCCGGATATAAGATCAGGCGGCGCTTGAAACTACTTGACCGAATTGTACAGGTAACTCAATAGTGACGGTGGTGTAAGCATCAGGTTCGCTCACCACCGAAATAGCGCCGTTATTCTTCAAGAGCAATTCACGGCTGATCGCTAGTCCCATACCACCGTTCTCACCCAAGGGTTTCGTTGTAAATACCGGATCAAAAATCC
>MGTA01000272.1:0-13304 GCA_001799225.1 Deltaproteobacteria bacterium RIFOXYD12_FULL_50_9 | reverse complement strand
GCCACCTTTAATCTCAAGCAGCTTTTTATCATTTTTTCCTGAGTACTTTTCGTTTAATGCCCTTCTCGAATTATTCAAGATATTTAAAAAAACGAGCTGCAAATGGGGAGACTCAAATGTTACCGGTGGTAAGTCATTCTGGATATCAAAATCAACTTTAATGCCATCATTTTTAAACTGATGCTTTACAAGCAACAAAACATCCTCAATGACATCATGAATACTGATCAAATCTTTGCTTCTTCCTTTCTCTCGTCCATAGAACAAAAGCTTTTGGACAATCTTGGCAATTCTTTCGCCTTCACTGATGATTTTATGCAGCAATTCAAAGCGCTCATGGTCAATCTTGCTGTCTTGTTCAACACCTTCATCAGCTAACACCTGTGCATAATTAATTATGCCATTACTTAAGTTGTTAATTTCATGGGCTACTCCAGTGGCTAGTTCTCCAAGGTTGGTTAATTGAAACGCCCGGACAACCTCATCAGTACGGTTGTCATTTCCCAAAAAGATATTGTTGACCGTCAACACAAGGTGAGGCTCATCACCAGCCGGGGAAGGTAACGGCGCAACGGTCAGAAGAAATTCTCCTGCGAGATTATCAAATCGTTCCCGGAGACTCATTTTCTTATTCTCACGCAAGGCGTTTTTCAGAAGGCTTGGATAGTCAGCAGCCCGGTCTCGATAGATATATTGAAAGATATTCTGTCCTAAAATGGCACTCCTTTCATTTTTTAAAGCTTCAAGAGCTTTTATATTTAAATCTAGAATAATGCCACTGCCGGAGATAATAAAAACCATGTTGGGTATAGCATCAAAAAGAGAACGCTGCTCTGAAAGGGCCAACTCAAGACTTAGTCGACTTTGTTCCAACTCGGTTTTCTTTTCTCTCTCCATCACAAGATCGTTTTTCATATCCAGATGAAAAAGGGCAAAAGCGACATCACTTGCCATCTTGCTCAGAAGCTTCAACTCCTCCTTTTGAAAACTTTCCGGCATTCCTGAATAAAGGGTAATCACCCCATATGTTTTGTTGTCCCAGCTCAAGGGCAATGCCACACAATTGATCACTCCCTGTTCCAAAGGAGTATCTTTAAAATAGCCCATTGGGACATCAACCAGAATGTCATGTTCCATAATGTTTTTGTTTTCACGAATTGCCCGTTGGGCTGGGTAGATCCTTTCACTGCTCTCCGGGCCATCACTCAGCAATGTTATTATATTGCTCTCTGTGCCTCTTTTACTGTTCGAATTGGCTTCTTCAGCCATTAAGAAAGCAAGTTGACCGTTTGGTTCAACCTTTACGCTGATCAATATCAAAACATAGTCTTCATTGAACCTGAGCGCTCTACTCACGTCTTTAAACAACTCTTCCCGCGAACGAGCATGACTGATAGCAAATCCAGCTTTATGAACGGCATAAAGTATTCGATTATGCCTAGCAATCTCAGCTGAATCAAGCAGACGAGTCTGGAGAAGATTATGAAAGGCTTCTCCAAGGTTGAAAACCTCGGATGAAATCATAAAAGGCTGTAAAAAAACATCATTTCTTTTGCCTTGAGCAACATCTCGAACCTGACAGACGAGCTCAAGCAGAGGGAGTGCGACATATCTATGACCCAACACTAAAATTATAACTATGATAAAAACAACTATTGCTAGAGTACCAATAACAACACTTTGAAAGGCAATAACCGAACTTTTTGCATAATCAACAATAACCCGATCAAACATGAGAAAACGTTCATTCATGATCCGGCTCTCGCGATTCAGCTGTTGAATTCTCCCATTATCTATATGACTAGAACTTGTTTGGCGAAGAAGTAAGATAAGACCCTGCAAGTCAATCCGGTTGAGAAAAGAGAGCTTGTATTCGTTTGGTATATAATTATTAGCGATAACGTCTGAAATAGCGACGTGCAGGGATTCAACATCCTTGATAACCCCAGAAAGTTGATCGTAACGTCCATCTACTATCGATTCGACAATATGTTCTCTGATGGCAGCAAACTGAAACAACATTTTCTCACTCTGGGCTATTACAGTCACAAGTTTTGTTTGTAGTTGGTACTGCCTGAAACCAAAAGTCAAAAGACAACCAAGAACAAAGATAATGAAGATCGCAATTGCAAAAATAATTTTCCTGAGAGGAAAGGTCATACATTCTCCTTAATCTACAAACCGATGCTGACAATTGGCAGTATAGCGAAACATTGCCTCTGCATATTAATGCAAATTCAATGCCTGCAACCAAAACAACTTACTTTTATTGCTTTTTTGGTTAAGAAAATATACAAGTTATTCATGAAAAAAATCTCGTTAAATATGATAGGACTTATGGACCATCTGAAAAATATAAATTATCCGTAAAAATTCAAATTCCTTACTGTTGGATAATTACTCACCGAATGGTTTGCCAACAAATACTGCATACTGTTTCATATTGTTTCATCATCTTATTGCAAAGTGTAGCATGCTGTTGCAAAAACGATCATTTCTACACATCACATCTGATGCTTGCAACACATTTACATCAATTTCTCAGTTGGTAATTAATGATTTAAACCGACCTCTCAGCTTGATGAATATAATTTTATCAACGTTACTTCGAATGATTACATAGAATTGCTACAACTGTAAATTGTATATGGCACAACATGTGCATGAAAATTCAATAATATTGAAATTTAAATTGTTAATAAAATCGATATATTAATATTACAATTTATTAGAATATTTCTATAAACTACTATTCTAAATGTTTTCACCTTTACTTAGCGGAAGAAGAACCGATTTTTCACTTCAACATCAATTTTTAAATTCACAATTGCGTGACTGGTAAATAATAATATATAGTTGCCATCATTATTACCAAAGCAATACCCGTGCGATAATAACATCGACAGTTAAACCTTATAATTTTTTAATTCATTATATCTGTTCAGTTTTTTTGTGAAAAATCTTATTATTTTTTCTAACGGAGGCGAAAAAATGGACGAACCTTCACAACTTTTGAAAAATAAGCGCATTTTTCTTCTCATCTTCTTTTTTTTCTTATGGTCCCCCCCTGTCTGGTCAATTGAAAACAATGAATGTCTTGACTGCCATGGCGACACATCACTCGTCCGCCAGCAATCCGAAGGGATGAAAGAGGGCTTATATGTCAATAACAGCCAGTTTATACTATCTGTACACAATATCAATGGCATCACTTGTGTTGATTGTCATGCTGACATAGAAAAATTAGAGATGGACAAAGACGTACCTCACGCCACATCTCTTAAAAGCGTTGATTGCTCCAAATGCCACGAAGCAGAGGCCAAAGCATATGTGAATAGTGTCCATAAAAAGGCCGGCGGCAAAGGCATAACAATCCCCTGTTATGCTTGTCACGGGTACCACTATGTCAGTAATCTGGAAGCAGAATCCGTCATCGATAGAGAAAACGGCTTTTGCTTAAAATGCCATAACCCGGAAAAGTTTCACAGCTGGTTGCCTCAGATGGATACCCATTTCAATTTTGTTGAATGCACGGTGTGCCATGCTGAAAATGTACCGCTATTTGTCAATTTACGTTTCTGGGACTTTTCCAAAAAACGATTTCTTTCCGGCACTGAAATTCTGACAGCATTAAAAACAAATTCTACCGGTTTTATGCCGCTTATTGATAAAAACAAAGATAATAAAATCGATGCAGATGAATTCGAACAGATGGTTTTTAAACTCCGTGAAAATAATGTGTTTGGAACCTTCCACGGAGAACTCATTGTCGACTTGGTGCCGGTTGTGCACCACGTCAATCGCGGTAAAGCAAACAGAGAGTGTGAGCAGTGCCATAATCCCATATCACCTTTTTTCGAAGATGTCGTTATCTCCCTGAATAAAGAAGATGGAGATACTGACCGTCATGTTGTGGATCGTAGTGTGCTATCGACCTATTATGTCAACCATTTCTATGCGATCGGCGGCACGAGAGTACGACTGCTTGACAAGATCGGAGTAGCTATTGTGGTCGGCGGAATCAGTGTGGTATTCGGTCATCTGCTGGCCCGAATCGTTACCATACCGACCCGCACCCGCAGAAAAGAAAAAGAGAAAGAAAAAAAATACGGATTTTAGTGGAGGAGCACATGACTGAAAACAAATTACTATATGTCCATCCTGCGCCTGTACGTGTCTGGCACTGGATTAATGCGGCTGGAATTGTTCTTCTGGTAATCACTGGAGTTCAAATCCGCTTTATTGAAATGTTCGATTTTTTCTCCCTGGAAGAAGCCATCAACCTGCACAATTATATCGGGTTTCTGGTAATCGCCGATTACGCACTATGGTTCGCCTTTTATATGGGAACCGGTAAAATAAAAATCTACTTTCCCAATCCAAAAACCTTTATTCAGGATTGTATAAATCAAATTAAATATTATGGCGGCGGCATCTTCAAAGGAGACCCCAATCCACATCATATGACCCCCACCAACAAGTTCAATGCGCTCCAGAAAAAAGCCTACCTCGGGCTCATGTTTCTCTTCCTTCCTGCCCAGATGTTAACCGGTCTCTTCCTCTGGCGGGTAAAAAAATTCCAAGTCTATATTGATATGTTTGGTGGGGTAAAGATTATTGATACCGTTCATGTTCTGCTGTTCTTCTTCTTTGCGGCGTTCCTAATCGTTCACTCTTATCTGGCAACCCTTGGACATACACCGTTAGGCCATTTCAAGGCCATGTTTACAGGCTATGAGGAAGAGCACTAACAAATAAAACTTACTCTCATCTACGGCCAGGCAGTCTGGATCTCACCAATGCCGGACTTGCCTGGCTTTACTTTCTTAATCGGCCAGGAAAACACCCCAACAGGTTTATAACCAATTACATTGACTATAAAAAACCTGCCAATGAGTTATACTATACCACCAAAGGTACTTGCTTGTCTCAGCATCTACCAGAAAAATTCCATCCAGTTACACAACAAAGTCTTCAACAAACTAATTAATACTATAATATTTTTTAAACTGTTAGATAAAAATACAATACTTGTGTCTATTGGCATAGTTTGTGTATTATGCATAACAGAAGATAATAACTTAATCTCAGTGTTATAAAAGTAAACAACTTTGTCATCTGAAGTTGATGACGCAATAGTTTTAAATCATAGATTATCAAACCAAAAGGAGGAAATTTGAATGCTGCTTTATGTCATGATTTTTATTGTCCCATTGATTCTGATGTTCATATTCTCACTACTTAAGCAAATCAATCAGTACGAAGAGGGTGTACTTTTCCGCATGGGAAAAGTTGTTGCTACAAAAGGCCCGGGACTGTCAATCATTGTTCCTATCATGGAAAGACTTGAAAAAGTAGATACCCGGACAATTACCCATGATGTACCCGGTCAAGACATAATAACTAAAGATAATGTTTCAGTCAGGGTAAGTGCTGTTGTATATTTCCGGGTAGTTGATTCGATAAAGGCACTAATAGAAGTTGAAAATTACAAAATGGCCACATCTCAGCTAGCCCAGACAACCCTGCGAAGCGTCTGCGGCCAGGATGACTTGGATCATATGCTGTCCGAACGTGATGCTGTCAACCACAAAATGCAGACTATCCTTGATCATGAAACAGAACCTTGGGGCATAAAGATAAGCAGAGTTGAAGTTAAGGAGGTTGATCTCCCTGAATCGATGCAGCGGGCCATGGCCAAGCAGGCGGAAGCAGAACGAGAAAGACGCGCATCAGTAATAAATGCCGAAGGAGAATTACAGGCAGCTGTTAAACTATGCGAAGCAGCAGCTCTTATCGACCAACACCCGGCAGCTATGCAACTCCGCTACCTGCAAACTATTCGAGAGATAGGCATGTCTGATCACAACTCGACCCTTATTCCAGTACCTCTTAATATGTTTCAAAAGATGATGGGATTGTAGTTGTCATCCCAAATAAGTTAAAAAAACAAACACCAAATAAAAAGCCCCTCATGTTTCAGAGGGGCTTTTTATTTGGTATGCACCTAATTCAAGGAATTATTGAAAATCGTGCTTGCTGCGCGAAAGTCCTTTAATTCGCCATGGGTCGCCCTTATAACCAAGCGAATCCCAATCCATCCGACCATTGCTGCCATGGCAACTCAAGCAATCCAGGGCCTGCTCAACTTTGACCACACCATGATTAATCCGCCAGAACATCCGCGTTTCGGTAAATCCATATTTACCACTGTAAGCCAAGCCGCTGAATGCCATGCCTTTTTTGGAGGCGCTATCCCAATCATATGTCTTCCAGAAGGCTAATTCTCCCTTACCGGAGATATATGGGGTAATCAGATAATTATACTGGGTGTCGTAAATCTGTTTAGCGCCATGCTCCCTGAATGGAAAAATCTTAGCCTGCCGGTCTTTAATGCTGCCTTCCGGTTGATTGATAAGAGTTACTTTATCAGGATCAATCTTGTTCCCACGAAGATAAACAGTTTCCTTACCATTATACCATTCATAGGTTGGAATAACATTTTTGTTCCAGGTAAAGGCGCCGATACCCTTTACTGCCTGAGACGTGCCATACTTCTCAGATGACCACTCCGTAACTTTGCACTCGGTTGTACACCAATCCCAATGGGTCTTGGTAGCATTCTGGCGTGAAAAAGTCGGAATATGACAGGTCTGGCAGGCAACCGCCTCATAATGGGAGTTAAGAATTTTCAGCTTGTGTGGCGCTGATTTATGACATTCAACACATCCGGACTGATATGTACCATCAGAAGATGGCATCATGTAATGTCCTTTAATATTATGCTCTTCCTTGGGATAATGGCACTTCTGGCAATCAAAATCTTGCCCGTCTGCTGCCATATGGACATCTATTTCAATAGAGGGCCCGGCAAATGATGTATCAAGATCGCCATGTTGGACCCGAGCATCACCGCAACCACCGAAATGACAATTACCGCAGGTTTTCTTACTGGGCTTGCCGACATTCTGAGCAACAAATAACAGATCAACCGCAGCAGCACGCTCCTTGGTTTCGGTAAAACCACGAGGCATGCCGGCACCCATCTTGGCCTTGCTGTAAGTCCCTGTGGTATCATGACAAATCAGGCAATCGACCTTGGTTTTGTCCTGAAAATTAAAACTGGCATCTGCCCAGCCATAACCAATATGACAACCGGTACATCGCGGCCAGTTGCCATCAACTGTAATGGCAAAATTGGTCATTGCCTTTTTTTTGCCATATAACTGATTTTTACCGTTAACAACCTGCATCTCCTGCCAGTTCCAATGTTGTGTCTTCATAATGTCTACAGCAGCCTGGGCATGGCATTCTAAACACTTCTTGGTGACAGACTCAGGTGTAGTAAACGGGCCTTTAATAGTCTTATGAGATTGTCCGGCCAATGTCGGTCCGGCAAGACACATAAGACCAACAAACGCCATTAGCGTTTCCAAAATTTTTTTATGTTGCATTGTAATCTCCCTTTTTATTGACCAATTTAATTCATCAATTTCCAGCGACCTTTACCTGAGCCTTCCACTTGTAAAGAATAGGCAATCTGTAAAGGACTGCACGGTAAGTGACGATGTAAATAGAGTAAACCGTGATAGCAACCACAAATTCTCGCCAGTGAGGGATCTCAGGATACAATTTCCAATTAAAAACTACCAGCGCTGTATTCAGACGATTCAAAGCTATGCCGAACACTGCTATTGCAGCAGCAACTCTGGCCAGCGAGGCATTCTCGTTACGAATAGAAATGGTGTACATAATCATCGGGACAATTGTGCCGACGACGATTTCAAACACAAAATACATCCCCCATCCGGTAAAAAGATAGCTCCATTCATTATCATGGGCTATTGCAATTATCTTAATGACAAAATAGGTAATGAGCGCCAAGGAACAACCTTTTGCCAAACCAAGTGTCTGGCGATCAAGATTATCCAGAAAATTGGCATCACATCGCCAGCGCATAAAATTCTTACACAAGGTACTTACCACGATCAGCATGCTCAACCCTGCAAAAATTGACGAGCAGAAGAAATGAAACCATTGGAAAGGAGATGAATACCACAGGGGATGCACTTTACCGGGCGCATAGGTGAATAACGCACCCAACGCCCCTTGATGCAGGGTGGAAAGGATAATACCAGCGATTGTAAGTCCCAACACTATGCTTTTAATGAATTTTTTTGCTGATGGCCAGCCCATCCATTCAGAACAAGCCGGTACCAACTCCGCTACCTGTACTGAAAGATAGGTAGCGACATGCCAGGCGACCAGAAAAAGTACGGCAGCCGGACCCAGCGAAACAAACATTGGATAAATCAACCGCCATGGCTGTCCCAAGTCGACCTGGAGAAATACGACTGCAAAAAGATACCCGAGCAACCCATTCAATAAGGCTAGACGTTCTATGGGCTTAAAGTCATCTCGACCAAACACCTCAACAGTGGTTCCCAACATGAAACCTGATGCTGATAAGGGAACCATGGTAAAAAGCCCAAATCCCAAAAAAAGTCCCCATGGATAATCATAAGAACTATGGGTGACCCAACTCAAGCCAAAAATGAATCGCCCGATCGTAATCGGAATACCAATTGCAAATATTAAGGCAAAGGCCCAATTAACCGGATTCCTGACAAGCTGAATCAAATAGCCCTTAGGAGATAATCCTAGTAATAATTTATCTTGAACTGACCATGCGACCTTACCCTCTTCGCGATAATCAGAATCAATCGGCACGCAACTTTGTGACTCATATCTGTCCATAGTTTCTACACTCCTGTTCATATCCTTAATACTCCTATTTTTTCTCGGATTCATGACCTTGGTTGTTAACGTTCTTTCTGGTTGCTAAAAGATGAAAGCCGGCAAAAAGAGCGGGCCAAATGGTCAATACCATGGGCACAATAGCAAGGAACTCCTTGACATTGTTAATAATTGGAGCATTACCCAAGGTCGTGTCAAATCCTAAATCTTCAAAAGGAACACTTGACAGATACATCCATGCTGTACCTCCCACCTCATTTTCACCATAAATATGGTCGACATACTTGCCGGGGTTAAGTCTGATGCGTTGATGACCTTGATAAATAAGATCACTTCTTTTTCCAAAGGTCATGGTTTCACGAGGACAAGACTGAGCACAAGCTGGCGGCCGACCAAATTTAAGACGAGTGTCGTAACACATAATACATTTCTTAACAACTGGATTAAGCACACTCGAATAACTATAGGCTGGAATATAAAAAGGACAAGCAATCATACAGGTCCTGCAACCCACGCAGACCTTGGAGTTATATGTTACAGCCCCTTCAGGAGTTTTTGTATAAGCATTAACAAAACAGGAGGTGAGACAAGTTGGTTCATTACAATGATTACACTGAACCTTTCTAAATATGGGCTTGTCATGCCCTTCAACCTTATATTTATTTACTATTGTATAGGCTTTTTCCGATGTTCGTCGTTTTTGTCCACCTTCATGGACTTCATCAAATACTGAAAAGTCATCAAAAGGCTTATCTGGTTCAGGCAATTGCTGTTCTTTATTACAAGCAGCTTCACATGTCCGACACCCGATACAACGGGTCAAATCGACAAGGACACCAAACCCCTCACTGTAGCCGGAAAACCCTGATGAGGCAGATGCGTTCTTGCTAACAAGCCCCAAAGCACCAAGAGCGGTGCCTGCTAATCCCCCTTTCAGGAACAACCTTCGGTTCATCTTATCCATGAAATCTTCCTCTTATTAGATGTAAATTAAAACAAATCTCAGCAATCGATGATCAATGTTTAGGTGTGCCCGTATGTTTTGGCGCATGCTTACCAGAATGGAAAAAAGCATCTCCCTTATCGGTTCTTTCGTGACAGCCGGTACAAGTGAAAGGACCGTCTACTTCTTCATGACAAGCGATACAAAATTGATGGTAGGCACCTTTCAGGCTAGGCTTATCCTTGTGAAATACTTCACCACGTTCACTAACAACCTTGCGGCCTTCAGGAGAATAGGGATCGGAAAGATGACAGCCACGACAAGCAATTATCTTGGAAATGGCTTCTTTTTTATGGCAAAGAATACAATTTCCTGTACCTGTACTTGGTGTTCCAATTGTGTGATGATGGCATTTGGCGCAATCATTTTCAGCAAATTCAATATGTAATGCGTGATCAAACTGGACAGGTTCATAATATTCTGCAATACTATCAAGGATGATCGTAGCTGGCCCTTCCGATGTTTCTATAGCTTGAACATATCCTGCACCGAATGCAATCACCAGCAGGACAATAATAAACCCTCCCCCGTGCAGCATTTTTTTCTTGTCAACCATAACCCTTTGTCTCCATAAAAGTAGTGTATTGCCAAATAGATACAACGATTCATGTCAATAAATCGTTTATTCTCCCCTTCCTTCACACAATATCAGGTTGTATCAATCAAGATTATAATCTGCAAAGTTTCCCTCCTGTAGTAGTTAGATATATTATAAATACTAGAACGATTTTGATATGCTTGCATAATTTATGCCGCCTATCAATAAACCTAGGACCCAACCTATTAACCTCTTGAAAACAAAACGCTTTTACAATAAATAGAAAACATAATATTTATTAACAACCAAATTGAGCCAACCCCATAAAATGAGAAGAACCAAACCACGACCAAGTTGTGAAAATTTTCAACAAGTGTCGTGGTCGATAAATATGTGTTGTACTGCAACATATGTGCTGCTGCATATCTGTTGCAGTACAACACATATAACTCAAATCACACAACTCAATAATTCTAAATTTCGCAACACAAATTCTGGTAGTGTGAATAATTTTTTTAAAACTTTGATCTCATTAAAAATAGAGAGCGCTACAGATTATTATCTGGCTAGAGCTAAACGCTGCTTTAACTTTGCTCAATCCAGTTAAACATGGGAAGGTGACTCTTAGGGATTTCTAGAGGAACAACTACATCAATCAAAAATTTAAAAGACTAGATAAAGGCAACTTAAACAGAAAAAATTGGCTGGTAACATGTCTATTTCATAGCGGGAATGAATCGGATAACAGAACATTTATTCATTTCCAATCAAAAACTTGTATTATAAGTTGAGTGGCTCCAGGTTCTGCACATTATCAATTTTAACAGGAGGACAATCAACAATATTCTCAATTTCTTCTGGACCAATAGTCTCCTTTTCGAGTAGCAAGGCAGCCAGTTTATGCAAAAAGTCTATTTTCCCCTCAAGAATTATCATGGCTTCCTGATAACAGTCTTCGATAAGCTTATTAATCTCTTTGTCTATTGCATGAGCAGTGTCTTCGCTGTAATGCCTCTGTTTTGATGCCCCTCCTAAAAAGCCCTTATCTGCAATCAAATAGGCTCTCGGACCCAAAAGTTCTGTCATGCCCCATTCGCACACCATTTTTGTAGCTATTTCCGTAGCGGTCTGCAAGTCATTACTTGCGCCAGTAGTATATTGATTAAAAACTATCTCCTCAGCGGTCCGCCCTCCTAATAAAATTTTTATCCTGTTAGTGAGATACTCCTTTGAATATGAGTGTCTATCATCAATAGGCATTTGCTGAGTCATGCCCATGGCTTGCCCACGTGGAATGATAGTTATTTTATGCAACGGATCAGTATTAGGCAGCAGCCTTGCCAAAACAGCATGACCAGCCTCATGATAGGCAGTTGTACGTCTCTCTTCTTCACTGATGACCATCCCTTTTCGTTCAGCGCCCATCAGAATTTTATCTTTAGCCTCTTCTATATCGATCATTTCTACAGTCTGCTTGTCCTTGCGAGCTGCCATCAAGGCTGATTCATTCATCAGATTTGCAAGATCAGCTCCTGTAAACCCAGGCGTGCTACGAGCTATTTGATTTAATCGAACATCTGCAGCCATCAGAATTTTAACGGCATACACCTCAAGTATCTGTTCTCTCCCTTTTACGTCCGGAGGCATTATGGTAACTTGTCGATCGAAACGACCTGGGCGTAGCAACGCCGGATCAAGGACATCAGGACGATTAGTTGCTGCGACAATAATCACGGTAACACCGGTCTGGAAACCATCCATCTCAACCAGTAAAGCATTAAGTGTCTGTTCTCGCTCATCTTGGCCACCTTGAGATGCAGCAGCACCCCGGTGCCTTCCTACCGCATCAATTTCGTCAATAAAAACAATACATGGTGAACATTTTTTCGCTTGTTTAAAAAGATCTCTGACACGGGATGCTCCAACACCAACAAACATTTCAACAAAATCAGAACCGCTGAGACTAAAAAAAGGGACTCCTGCTTCACCGGCTATTGCCTTAGCTAAAAGTGTTTTCCCTGTTCCAGGCGGCCCTTGCAATAAAACACCTTTAGGAATTCGCCCACCAAGTCGAGTAAATTTTTCAGGTTTTTTTAAAAATTCGACAATTTCAATTAAATCCGCCTTAGCCTCTGGCACGCCAGCAACATCATCAAATGTAATTTTTTTTGTACTATCCGATGTAATAGAGGATTTTGTTTTACCAAAATCAGTAAAGCCGCCGCCTCCCTTTTGGTTCTTAATCATGAAAAACATCCACCCACCCATAATAATCAGAGTAGGGAAAACAGCAGTCCAAAAGCCGGACGTTGAAGATGGCCTGTCAGAACTAGCAGAGATAACTACTTTTTTTTCATTTAATTTTGGCAGGAGGCTGGTGACATCCGGGGTGAATGATGAATATGATCTACCGAATTTATCGATGAAAGTTATTTCACCCCCTTTTAAATGGACCTTCTGAATTTCACTTTTTTCAAGACTTTCTATAAAAGTCGAATATTCAACACTTGGCGCCTTGTTTTCAGTGTTCCAGACATTATAAATAACCACTGCAACGATAGTCAGAAGCAAAACAAATAAAAAATTACGGATATATCGACTTGACACTATTCGCCCCCTTATTATTGGGAAACAACATAATAATTTTTTTGTTTTATAAAAAAATGAACCAATTTAAATCTGTTGTTGAAATCATGAAAAAACATAATGTGTGTTATACCGCTATGGCTATTTTTAAAAGAGGATCTATAATCGATCTTAATTAAATACTAATTATGGCAAATCACAACAATTATTACATTAGTGTTTTTCTAATGTCTCACCCAGTTAAATCAATAAACATTTTTAACAAAAAATGGCCCGGATGAAAACATCCGGGCCATTTTTTGCATTTACAAATTTTAAAAAATCACTTGTTGGTAATAGGTGCTCCGGCGCGATTAACATATTTGAAAAATGCCGGGAATGCTCCAAGGAATGCTGCACAGATAATATACTCAACCCCTT
>MGTA01000271.1:7385-20977 GCA_001799225.1 Deltaproteobacteria bacterium RIFOXYD12_FULL_50_9 | reverse complement strand
TCGGGTGCACGCCGCTTTTCTGGGGGCCGGCCTGGTGGACGAGGCCGCTATTTTTCTGGCGCCGGTTTTTTTTGGAGCAGGTGGCGTCCCCTTGATCAATGGTTTGTTCGAGCAAGGCCGCGAGCAGATACCGCGCCTGCAGGTGACGGAAGTCAGGCGTCTTGATGACGATGTGCTGGTCAGAGGGCTGGTGGCAGCCGGCCGCGGGGCAGATAGAATTGTTTTGTAGGGGCATCCCTTGCGGGTGCCCATCTGGGTGAATGAGGACACCCGCAAGGGATGCCCCTACATTAGAAATAGAATTTTTCCGTAGGTTGGGTAGAGGAACGAAACCCAACATTTACGAACCATGCCAGATGGTAACATAATCGGTAAGTTGGCACTAAAGCTGTTGGGTTTCGCAGGCTCTACCCAACCTACCAAGTCTGTAATTGGGGTAATAATAGCATGTTTACCGGTATCATACTTGGCAAAGGAAAGATCATCGAGAAGCGGCCGGCCGGTGGTGGCATGCTGTTCGGAATTGAGGCTGATTTCGCTCTGACTGATCCGCAGGAAGGAGAGAGCATCGCGGTGAATGGTGTCTGCCTCACGGCCCGGCAGATAGCCGGTCGCCGTTTTCTGGTTGATGTCTCCCCGGAGAGCTTGAGCCGGACCGACCTCGGCCAACTTGTGGTCGGCAGCGTAGTCAACCTTGAGCGGGCGCTTCGTTTAAGTGATCGGTTGGGAGGTCATCTGGTCAGCGGCCATATCGATGCCACCGCCTCCATCATCTCCCGTCAGCCCGAGGGTGATTTTGTCAGATTATCTTTTGTCGTACCTGTCGGGTTTGGCAGATATATCATTGAAAAGGGGTCAATTGCCATTGATGGCATCAGCCTGACGGTCAACCATTGTGACGAGCGCTCCTTCAGCGTGGCGATTATTCCCCATACTCTGCAGATAACCACTCTGGGCCAGCGCAAGCCTGGCGATCTGGTCAATATTGAGGTGGATCTGATCGGCAAATATGTCGAGAAGTTGTTGAGCTCCAAGGAGGATAAGGAGGAGGCCCGGAGCAGCGCGATAAATCCTGCCTTTCTGGCTGAGCATGGTTTTTTGAGGTAGTTTAAAGATTTTTTTAAGAAAATTGTAAGGTTAATGGTGATGGAACATGTCTGGAAGTAATATTGATGAGGTTGAGGTCAGTTCGATTGAGGATGTCATTGAGGATATCCGGTCCGGCAAGATGATTATTTTGGTGGATGACGAGGATCGGGAGAACGAGGGCGATCTCTGCATGGCCGCTCAAATGGTAACCCCCGAGGCCATTAATTTTATGGCCAGGTTCGGTCGCGGGCTCATCTGTCTGACCTTGACGCCGGAGCAGATTGAGAAGCTTAATCTCTCCATGATGGTCACCAATAATAAGTCGCCATTCGGTACCGCCTTTACGATCAGTATCGAGGCGAGAACCGGCGTTACTACCGGCATTTCCGCGGCTGACCGGGCTCGGACCATCCAGGTGGCAGTGGCCCCGGATGTCAAAGCCAGCGATATTGTCAGCCCGGGTCATATCTTTCCGCTGCGGGCGAGAAGAGGTGGTGTACTGGTGCGGACCGGCCAGACTGAAGGCTCGGTCGATCTGGCCCGTCTGGCCGGGTTACGACCCTCCGGGGTGATCTGTGAGATCATGAAAGAAGACGGGACCATGGCGCGCATGCCGGATCTTAAGCTTTTTGCCCTGGAGCATGGACTTAAAATTGCCACTATAGCCGATCTGGTCGCCTATCGACTGCGGAAGGACACCCTGGTGCACCGGGCAGCGGAAACCGTGCTGCCCACCCGTTACGGCGGCGAGTTCAAGGCCATCGTTTATACGAATGATGTCGATAACTACGAGCATCTGGCCCTGGTCAAAGGTGATATCACCCCGGACCGGGAGGTGTTGGTGCGGGTTCATTCCGAATGCCTGACCGGCGATGTTTTCGGTTCGTTGCGCTGTGATTGCGGTTCGCAGCTCCATGCTGCCATGCGTATGGTCGGCGAGGCCGGCCGCGGGGTTATCCTCTACATGCATCAGGAGGGCCGGGGGATCGGTCTGGTCAATAAACTGAAGGCCTATGCCTTGCAGGATCAGGGGATGGACACGGTGGAGGCTAATTTGGAGTTGGGCTTTAAGCCTGATCTGCGGGATTATGGGATCGGCGCCCAGATCTTGCGCGATCTCGGGGTCGGCAAGATGCAGTTGATGACCAATAACCCTAAGAAGATCGTTGGGCTTGAGGGATATGGGCTTGAAATGACCAGCAGGGTATCGATCGAGGTCGAGGCCGTGCCGGAAAATTTGAGCTACCTGCAGTGCAAGAAGGATAAAATGGGACACATGCTCGACCTGATCCCAGGTGTAGGCATGGAGAAAAATATTTGAGAAGGAGAGGGCAATGACCAGATATTTTGAAGGAAATCTCAAGGGTGAAGGCAAGAAGATCGGGATTGTCTTGGCACGTTTTAACGCCTTTATCGCCGAAAGGCTGCTCGATGGCGCGCTTGATACCCTGATCAGATCAGGGGTAAGCGCAGATGATATCTCGGTCGCTCGGGTGCCCGGCGCCTTTGAGATCCCGCTGGTCGCCCTCAAGATGGCGAAATCGGGCCGTTACGATGCGGTGATCTGCCTGGGAGCCGTGATCCGTGGTGCGACCCCGCATTTTGATTTTGTCGCCAATGAGGCTGCCAAGGGGATTGCTCAGGCAAGTATGGAGACAGCGGTGCCGATCCTTTTCGGCGTGCTCACCACCGACAGCATCGAACAGGCTATTGAACGGGCCGGCTCCAAGGCCGGGAATAAAGGTTCTGACTGTGCCCAGGCGGCAATCGAGATGATCAACCTGTTGCCGCAGTTGGCTTGAATGAAAAACCTGAGCAGTCGTATATGACGAACATCGGCACCCGGCGAAAAGCCCGGGAACTGGCCTTGCAGCTTCTCTATCAAAGTGAATTGAACGAGATTCCGGTTGCCGAGGCCCTTTTGCGGCAGTGCGAGTACTTTGAGGTGGTCAAGAAGGCCATTCCTTATGCCAAGTATCTGGCCGAGGGGGTGATCGGACATCTGGATGAAATTGATGGGATGATCCGGGAGCAGGCCCGCAACTGGCGGCTAGAAAGGATGTCGTTGATCGATCGCAATATCATCCGGGTGGCGGTTTTCGAACTCCGTTATCCGAGCGAGACAGTGCCGGCCACCGTGGTCATCAACGAGGCCATTGAGGTCGCCAAGCGTTTCTGTACGGACGACTCCGGTTCCTTTATCAATGGTGTCCTTGATGCGGTCAACCGGGCGCGGAGCATCGAGAAGAAGGATGCTGTCTGACAACTGCAGGGTTGGCGAAAAGGTCTCCGTTCATGTCAAAGCAAAAAAAATGTTTTAACTGATACCCTATGGCAAAAGGACAGAACCAGCAGGAAAAGCCGTCTTTCGGCCAGGAACTTCTGGCCGTGCTGGGGATCTTTATCGCTTTTTTTCTGTTTATCTGCCTGGCAAGCTACTCTTTGCCGCAGGGGCAGTTGGCCGAAGCGGTCGCTGCCGCCCCGAACTGGGGCGGCAAGGTCGGCTTTTTTTTCGCCCATCTTCTTGCCGGTTTTTTGGGCTTGAGTGCATTCTGGTTGCCCATCCTGCTTCTCGTTTTTGCTGTTCAGCTCTTCTCTCCGCAGGCCTCGTTCGAACGGCTGCCGTTTATTGCGGCCGGTTTCAGCGGCATTGTCATAGCCAGTTCCGAGTTGATAGCCGGCACCGGCGCCGCACCTCTCCATATCTTCGGCAAGGTTTTTCCCCGTGGAGGTTATCTTGGTGATCTCCTGCAGCGTTTTTTCCAGACTATGCTGGGTGGGCCCGGCTCCTTATTGTTTTTTGGAGCTATTTTTGTTGTGTCGATGATGGCGGCCGTTAGTTTTTCGCCCTACCTCTGGGGCATAAAAATACAGCGGCTCTGGGAGCTTGCCAGGGCTGCACACCAGCGTCGCCAGGAGGAGAAAGACATTAAGGCTGCGGAGGTGTCGACCACGACGGAGCCCGGCGAAGCCGAGGCTTCGCCGGCAAGGGAACGTGGGTTGCCCCGGGTCCATGAGCCGGTGCGTCTGGAGATTTCCGAAGAGAGTGATGATGAGTTTCAGCCTTTGCCGGTCAGCTCAGGGGCATTCTGTCTGCCTGGTCTCAACCTCCTCGATAAGCCCGAGGAGCAGAAGGTGGCGATCGATCAGGACTACTATTTTGATCTGAGCCGGCAGCTTGAGAAAACCTTGAAGGATTTCGGGGTGATCGGGGAGGTCTCCGGCATCTCGCCGGGCCCGATCGTCACGACCTACGAGTTCTCGCCGGCACCGGGGGTCAAGATCAATAAGGTGGTGGCCCTGACCGATGATCTGGCCTTGAGCATCAAGGCGGAAAGCGTGCGGATCGTCGGTTCCATCCCGGGCAAAGCGGCAATCGGTATCGAGATCCCTAATCCTGAGCGCCAGATCGTCCATATCCGTGATATCCTCTCCAGTGACGTCTATCAGAAAGCAGTCTCGCGTTTGACCATTGCTCTGGGTAAAGACGTGGTCGGCAATCCGGTGGTCGCCAACCTTGCCAAGATGCCCCATCTGTTGATTGCCGGGGCAACCGGAGCCGGTAAAAGTGTGGGGATCAACGCCATCATCGCCAGCATCCTGCTCAAGGCCACCCCGGACGAAGTGCGCTTATTGATGATCGATCCCAAACGGATCGAGCTCTCCAGCTACGAGGATATCCCCCATCTTCTCCATCCGGTGGTGGTCGATCCCAAGATGGCTAGCCGCGCCTTGCTCTGGGCGGTGCGTGAGATGGAACGGCGTTATGAGCTCATGGAAGAGGCGCGGGTCAAAAGCCTGGCCGGCTACAATGAGGTGGCTGAGATAAAGTTACCGCTCATTGTTATAATTATCGACGAACTGGCTGATCTTATGATGGTTTCTTCACGTGAGGTGGAGGACTCGGTGGCCAGACTGGCCCAGATGGCGCGCGCTGCCGGCATGCACTTGATCCTGGCCACTCAGCGGCCGTCGGTAGATGTGCTCACCGGGCTGATCAAGGCAAACTTTCCGACCAGAATCTCGTTTAAGGTGGCATCCAAGATCGACTCCCGTACCATCCTTGATGCTAGCGGCGCCGAGCATCTTCTGGGCGCCGGGGACATGCTCTTCCTGCCGCCGGGTGTCGCTAAATTGCAGCGGATCCACGGCGCCTATATCTCGGAAAAGGAGAGCGAACGGATCGTCACCTTTCTGAAAGAGCAGGGCAAGGCCCGTTATGAGGAGTCGGTGTTGACCATCGCCGATGAGCCTGAGGAGTCTGAGCCGGGCGACAGTGAGTACGATGAGAAATACAATGAGGCCGTGGCCCTGGTTTCCGAGACCGGGCAGGCCTCGATTTCCATGGTCCAGAGGCGTTTACGGGTTGGGTATAACAGAGCTGCCAGGATGATTGAGACCATGGAGCGCGAGGGGGTTGTCGGACCGGCGGACGGTTCGAAATCCCGCGAGGTTCTGGTTAAAAAAATATAGAATACTTGCTTTATTGAGAATGATGACTATTGTGCATTCCAGGTTCTATTGATTAGCTGCTGAAAAATATGCCCGGCAAGAGCTTCTTTGGTATTTTATCTCTTAGCTATGCACTAACATATTGAAATTTAAGATATTTTATCGGTAGAAAAAAGTTTTTCCCCAGATGCTTTTCAGTCGCTTTTTTTATTGGTATTTGGTAAATACCCCTGGCAATTTTTTAATGAAAAGGCGTTCGGCTACCGATAGGATATTTAAGGAGGTACCTATATGAATCTCTTGACCAAGCCTATTGATATGTCTAAAGTTCGAACCATAGTGTGTCATCTTCCGGGTGGTCAGGCATATGTTCTCCAGGCCGAAGGCCTTGAACTCTTCCTCGAACACGGGGTCGGGCGGATCTGCGACACCTCGGACATCGACGGCACTATTCATTTCTTCCCGCGGGGCAATGCCTGAAAACAGGATTTAACATATCAAATTTGTCAAAAGGCACGTTGTTAACGTGCCTTTTTTATTATTCTGTGTCAGCATGTCAGTTCAGCTAAATCAAGTCGTATCTTGGCAGAGAGAAAATGGCAGCAGAACTGTTTTCGCCGATCAATTTATTAAATTCGGATAACCATCAATAATTATCCGGAAGTTATCTGAGCCTGGCCAGTTGCTGGGAGATGGCGATAAAATCGAGCCTTGGCAAACTGCAGCTGGCCAGACCAGTAGAGCGATTTGTGAGGGAGCAGATAACAGCCAACGGTTTTATAATGCTGAACATCGAATTGCGCCATGCCGCGAAGGTTGAAAAACTGCAGTTTCATCATCGTGATCCATTTGATCGTCTGTTGATCGCCCAAGCGATATCGGAAAAATTAACCCTGGTATCGGCTGACAATATTTTTTGTACCTATGGCATAAAAGTTCTGTGGTGATTTGGTGTTTGCAAGCAAAGCAAAAAAGTATATACTATATGTGTGTACAAAATAGGAGGGTGATGATATGCAAACAGCAAAAATTTTCAAGAATGGCAACTCCCAGGCTGTCCGACTGCCCAAGGAGTTTCAGTTTGATGACAAGGAAGTTGAAATTATGCAACGAGGAGATGAAATTGTTCTGCGCAAAAAGCAAAAGACCTTAAAAGATGTTTTTGATCTGCTCTGTGCAATGCCGGATGATTTTTTTGCTGAACAGCGACAAGATCCCAAGCCGGAAGAGCGGGAGTCGTTCTGATGCCGGCTCGCTATCTTCTCGATACCAACATATGTATTTACATTGCCAAACGTCGTCCGCCTGAAGTGTTGAGACATTTTGAACGACTGCAGGTTGGTGATGTTGCCATGTCAATTATCACCTATGGGGAACTTCATTTTGGAGCGGAAAAGAGCCAATATTCCGTCGAAGCCCATAATAAGTTAGTCAAATTAGCGGAATTTATCCCCATACTGCCTATGCCAGTTAAAGCAGCAGGATATTACGGCCGGATAAGAGCTTTGCTGGAACGGACCGGAAAACCGATAGGTGCCAATGACCTGTGGATTGCTGCGCACGCCATGGCTGAAAACCTTATTCTGGTGAGCAACAACACCGGGGAGTTCAGCCGAATTCCCGATATCTTACTGGAAAATTGGGCAGACTGAGGTATGAGCATAGGGATAGAGTTTCGAATATTTTGTCAACTTTCTTCATTTGGTTTTACGTACCATGTAAACAAAACTGCTAAAAATATCCGAAAGTCAAGTCTGACCCCAGTCATATTACAAAATAGGTCGTAATTTCTTTGTGTTGCAAATAAGTTATTGCATGTTGTGAGGTAATACGGTAACAATTCAACTGTTCTTATTTTCAGGAAGGAATGAACACCTTGAATTGATTCATAATTTTACCGGAATAGAGGGTTTGTGATCAGGTCGAAAAACAGGGTGATCGGGATTGGTTTGTTGAGCGGGTTGTTGATTCTGGGGGCGGGGCAACAGGCCTTGGCCCAGGAGGGGGTGAATCTCGCTCGCAATGATCAACAAGCGGATATTGATGTGCTAAGGATGTATTTCAGCGATGAAAACCTGGTCGAGGTTACAACCAGAACACCGCTGCCGTTGCCAAAAGTAGCGGAAAATGTGTCGATTGTCACGGCCGAGCAGATTGAGACAATGGGCGTCCACACCGTTGATGAGGTGCTGGCTCAACTCCCGGGCATGATAGTGTTTTTTCAAAATGGTGGCTTTGGCGACAATGGCTACTACAGAACCCACGGCCTGGGCTATCAAACTCCCTATCACACCTTGGTATTGATCGACGGAGTACGGATCAACGAACTCGCCGGAGGGACTGCACTCACCAATGGTATTCCGCTGCAGATCATTAAACGCATCGAGATGATCAAAGGGCCGGCCTCTTCGGTCTGGGGCGCGTCTCTGGGCGGGGTGATCAATATTATTACCAAGGATACCGGAACAACCGTAGCTCCCCAAGTGACAATGTCAGCCTCCGGCGGCGAGGCCAACACCCAGGACTATAACACTGATATCGTCGCCCAGGTCGGCCCGCTCTCATATTATCTCTATGCCGGTCGCCAGGAGTCCGATGGCCTGCGCGATGACCATTGGTTTGCAAGTAATAGGTTTTACGGCAAGGTTGCAGCGGAACTGGGAGAGCAAACCCAACTTATCCTGGCCATCGGCAGCAGTGATCCGGAGTATCTTGTCGGAACTAATCTAAACCGAAATGAGAAAATAATAGGTTCACATGCCCATTCCTGGGGAAGTTTCAGTCTGGATAGCAGGTTGATGACCGGGGTGAATCTGCGTGTCGCGCTGCAGGGCACTAAAATGGACTGGGAGCGCAAAGATTTTCGTCTCAGTAATGGCGATTATCTAGATGATTATACCTATGTTAATGAGACGCGGGGTGGTGAAGCAATTTTAGCCGTAAATCGCTGGTCCGGCCATAGGGTAGTGCTGGGCGCCGAGACCCAACGGGAGGAACTTAAGGGTATTTTTAACTTCGGTGGCCCCACTAGTGTGAATCCGGTCTATCAGGAGAAAAGAGGAGTATTTATTAACGACAGCATCGACTGGCGAGCCTTGACCATTACCCCGGGTATCCGGCATGACTACAGCTCGCTGCTCGGAGAACACACCAGCCCGAGTCTGGCTGCGATCTACCGGCTTGGCGACACAACCCTGCTTCGCCTGACTTATGGCCGGGGCTTCGGCCAGATGCCAATACAAGATTTTATCTGGAAGACCAATATCAAGGCGGAACATATTAAATCGCTCCAAGGTGGTGTGGAAACAACCGTCATGAACATGGTCCGGTTCAAAACAACGCTGTTTCACCATGATATCAAGAATACTTATGATCCGAATAGCAGCATCAACACCCTGCCGACGCAACGCGACGGGGTGGAGGCCGAGCTCGAAACTCAGGATCTTTACGGCTTTACAGCCTTCCTGAACACCACCTACGTGCACGAACGCAACCGGGAGAGCGGCCGAAATCCTCCCCTGGATATTGACGGGACCAACGACGATATCACGGCCGTCAATCTGGCCTTTTCCTACAGCTATCAAGATTTGTTCAGAACCAGGCTGGCCGGTCACTATATCTGGTTCGATGCGTGGCAATCACTGGCGCCACTTGAGCATGATTACAGCCCCATGCTCTGGGACTTCACTTTTGGCGTTATGCCGAAATTTTTTAAAACGCCGGGGCTTACCCTCTTTGGTACAGTGCATAACATTTTTAACGGCACTGTATATTGGTCGGAGGAAAATAAAAACCCCGGACGTTGGGTTGAAGCCGGGGTGTCGATCCAGTATTAAAGTGAATTTCTTAACATATTCTCTGATAGCGTCGTTGACAGCATGCCATTTACTTGATAAAAAGATGATATGAAGCGGATAATGTTGTTCATTATATTATTCTTTATGATGGTTAAGCTCTTTATGGCCCCGGTCACGGCCGAGGCGGTGGAGATAGCGTCACGTATTTCCGATCGGGAAATCATTGAGTCTCTCGCCGAACTGAAGGCCGGACAGGCCAGTCTCGATAAGCGATTCGAGCAGGTCGATAAGCGATTCGAGCAGGTCGACAAACGATTTGACGATGTCAACCGCCGTATAGACGGGCTACAGAACATGATATTGTCCTTATTCGGGGCAATTATCTCGCTGATTATCGCTCTGTTCGGTTATATTATCTGGGATCGGCGTACCATACTTAAACCTGTCGTCGACCGTCTTGACCGGTTGGAGAGGGAAGTTGTCAAAGATCTGGATCTAGTTAACGAGGATGGTTCTCGTCTCACCCGTCTGATCAAAGCGCTTCGTGAACAAGCCAAGTCCGATCCCAAACTCGCCGAGATCCTGCGCTCCTTTTCTCTTCTTTAAAACTAATCAAGGGACACTCCCCCGTTGTCCGCCTTGACTCCTGTTTCAATCGCTGCCCCAAACCCCGCAAAATTCATACTGTTTATTTAAAACATAGGGTAATTTTTACTGGTTGAAAATTCATTATTGCATGATGTGATGTAATACAGTAACTGTATAACTACAGATTTTTTAAGGAAATTAAACAATATCTTGAATTAGCTCATAATTTTACCGAAATAGAGGGTTTATGATCAATGCAAGAAACAGGGTGATCGGGGTTGGTTTGTTGAGCGGGTTGTTGATTCTGGGGGCGGGGCAACAGGCCTTGGCCCAGGAAGAGATGCAGTTCGCAAGTAATGATCAACAATTGGATATTGATGTGCTCAGGATGTATTTCAGCGATGAAAACCTGGTCGAGGTTACGACCAGAGCACCGCAGCCGTTACCCAGAGTGGCGGAAAACGTGACGATTATTTCAGCTCAGCAGATTGAGGAAATGGGCTACCACAGCATTGATGAGGTTCTGAGCAAACTTGCCGGTATGGTTGTCGTCATGGGCCATAGGGATATGGTGGCAAAAGGCAGTTACAGGACCCATGGTCTGATCGATGCATCCCATGTTCTGATCCTGATTGACGGGGTGCGGATCAACTCGCTGTTTGGCGGCGAGCCGTATTCTTATGGTGTTCCGCTCCAGATCGTTAAGCGGATCGAGGTGGTTAAAGGCCCGGTTTCTGCCGTCTGGGGGTCAGCGCTGGGCGGGGCCATCAACATCATCACCAAGGATACCGGCAACACTGCCAAACCCGAAGGACAAATCAAAGGCTCCTACGGCGAGGCCCGGACCCAGGATTATAACGCTGATACTGCCGTCAAGACCGGCCCGTTCTCTTACTATCTCTATGCCGGTCGCCAGGATTCCCAGGGTCTCAGGGAAGACCGCTGGTTTTATTCTAAGCGATTTTACGGCAAGGTCGAGGCGGAGCTTGGCCAGAAAACTCAGATTGGCCTGGTCATTGGCCATAGTGAACCATATTATAGCCAATTTTATGTTGCCCCTGATAATAATGCAAACGGCTCGTTGCCGCACTCCTGGGGTACACTGTCAATCGATTCCAGCCCGGCAGTGGGCATCGACATCCGGCTTAGCCTTAACGGCGCCCGAATGGATTATACCCAAAATACCACTATTATGTATTACGGTGATCTTAATTCGTACTCGTTATTCAATAATGATAAGAGTTGGGGCTGCGATGCTACGGTAGCCATCAACCGCTTGCCGAACAACTCGATTGTTCTGGGCGCTGAAATCCACCGCGGCCAGATGGAATATTTTTTGGGCGATTACTACCCTAACAACCCAAGTCTTAATAACACCAGAGAAAAGCGCGTATTGCAGGAATTGCAGGGCTATTTTATCAACGACAGCATCTCGTGGGGCGACCTTACTGTTACCCCGGGTATTCGTTTTGATCAAAGTTCACTGATCGGCGATCAAACAAGCCCGAGTCTCGCCGTAGTTTATCGCCTGACAGCATCTACCCTGATCAGGGCTACGGTAGCCCGTGGCTTTGCCAACCCGCCTCTTTATAATTACGCCTTTGATGGTTCCGAAACCATCAAACCGGAAAAGATTGCCTCCATGCAGGGCGGCGTTGAAACTTCGATACTGGACGCTGTCAGATTCAGGGCTACCATTTTCCACCACAACGTTAAGGATACCTGGGGTGGGGTGACTTTAAACGGCATGCACATGCACCGAGACGGGGTAGAGACTGAGATCGAAACCAACGAGTACAAAGGATTTTCCGCTAATGCCAACGGCACATACATCCATGAACAGAACCCCGAGACCTTTAGCGGTGGTAAAAACGATGAAATCGTTGCCGCAAACCTGGTCTTTGCCTATAACGATCACCATCTGCTCCGGGTCAGGCTGCAAGGTTCATATCTCTGGCTTGACACCTATGAATGGGAAGGATACAAAGAGCATGACTTCAGCGGAATGATCTGGGACGCCACCTTTGGCGGCACCCCCTTTTCCGGAAACATGCAGGGCCTTGAATTTTTCGGCGCGGTCCATAACATCTTCAGCAATACAGTTTATTGGGGCACAGAGTATAAAAACCCCGCCCGTTGGGTTGAGGTGGGGGTCAGCATAACCTATTAATGGTCTTACATTAACTTGACGACCATTTAGTTTTGGACTTAAAAAGATCTACCTATTCCGATTATTCGTTTGATTGTATTTTGCTCATTGTGATATCGTTATAGAAATTGGTGATAAAAAATCACCGCTCGTCCCGAACGAGAAAAAATGTTAGTTCCGGCTCTAAAACAACAAACACAAGGAGGGAAGCATGAACATTATCGTCATCCACCCAGGGCTAGATCTTAAAACCATTGCCGCCACCATGGTCTGTTGCGCAAAAGGCAAACCAAACACAGCAACATGATAGTTTATTAAAAATAAGAAATCGCAAGGGGCTTAATCGCCCCTTTTTTATGTCAAGCCGCCATGCCAAGGAGATTTCCAGTCGTGCCCTTATCCTGCTATCTCAAAATCTGGCATTTGCCTGAAAAGCCCGGCCATTCACTTGTGTATTCCACCAGAACAGCCGGGCTTCTTATCCTTGGCGATGAGTTCATAAGCAACCTCACAGCCGACAATATTCCAACTGAACACCGCGAAGCACTCATTCAGGCCGGCGTAATAGTTGAAAACCAAGAACTTGAACGACAGGCAGTATCCACCATGCTAGCCGAAATCAACCATTTAACCACGGCCTTCCGGGCTTCTATGATTTTGACCCTGGATTGCAACTTCGCTTGCCGTTACTGCTACGAGGGTAGCATGAAATCCAAGACAGCAATGACCGAGGCCACGGCCGAGCAATGTATTTCCTTCTTTAAAGACCGGTTCAACACCCGAGGCAAGAGCACCTTGATCCTTGATCTTTACGGCGGTGAGCCTCTGCTGGTCTTAAACCGGATCAGGCAGCTTGCCGCCGCCTTAAAACCCTATGTCGAAGAAAAAGACGGCAGATTTGAAATGCACATGGTCACCAACGGCTCGCTCTTGAACCCGAACACGCTTCGCGAGCTGGTCGGCCTGGGTCTGGCCACGATCAAGGTGACCCTGGACGGACCACCGGAGAATCACAACCAGTTCCGACCGTTTAAGAACGGCCAACCGAGTTTTGAACGGATCGTTACCAATCTCAAGGAGTGCCTGGGCATTGTACCGATCATCCTGAACGGCAACTACACCCGGGAAAATTATCCGTCCTACCCAGCCCTGCTCGATCTGCTTTTTGACCAGGGATTCACCACCAGCGACTTCCAGCACGTTTCCTTCCAGCCGGTCATGCAGACATCTGACAAATTCACCCTGCCCGGTTTCTCCTGCGGCTATAAATCCATGAAGGAAGAGTGGCTGCCACCTGCCGCAGTATTCACGCGGGACGCCATCATCAGCCATGGCTTCCCGGTTGCCACCCTGTCACCGGATGTTTGCATGGTCGATGTTGAGGACGGCTGTGTCGTGCACTACAACGGCACGATTTACAAGTGCACGACCATGGCCGGTCATGCCGGTTATGAAGCCGGCGATGTCTGGCAGGGAATTAGAGATTTCAGCGAAAAATATCTGGCTGGAGATTTAAG
>MGTA01000271.1:6447-7267 GCA_001799225.1 Deltaproteobacteria bacterium RIFOXYD12_FULL_50_9 | reverse complement strand
TAATGAAGTTGATTCCATCGTTGTATGTTATAGGGCATCAGTTGATCCACAATAGTATCGGCGGGGGAGTGGGAGATTTCCCAATCGAAATTTTTCGGTAAAGGATAACCCAAGGACCAAGTTTTTACCCGGTTGCTGCGTTGCCGGCAGGAGGTCGATTAATGGATAACCGTGTTGAAGAGTGTGCTGAACGCTGCCATCGTGGCGATCTCGGCGAACTTGTCCGCTCGGCAGCCGCAGCTGCCCTTGCCGCCGGCCGGATTATCCGCGGGTTGTATGAGAAGCCCCACCTGATCAGGCACAAGGGTGAAATCGATCTGGTCACCGAGGCGGATGTTGCCGCAGAGCAGTTGATCTTTGCGATTTTAGGCCAAAGACACCCCGGGGTCGCTATCATTGGCGAGGAGGCCAGTCAAGGCCGGGCCGGACGACCTGCCGGGCCGGCCTGGGTGGTTGATCCGCTGGACGGCACCACCAACTTTGCCCATGGGTTCCCGTGGTTTGCCGTATCAATCGGCTATGTCGAGAACTGCTTGCCGGTTGCCGGGGTCATCTATCATCCTATGCTCGACGAACTTTTTTGTGCGGCATCCGGGGCCGGCGCCTGGTTGAATGGCCGGCCCATCCAGGTATCCCGGACCGCTGATCTGGCCTCTTCCCTGACTGCAACCGGCTTTCCCTATTCGATTCGGACTGAATCAGCTGAGGTCATGGCCGGGTTTGAAGCAGTGGTTACCAGATGCCAGGGGGTGCGGCGAGCCGGGGCCGCGGCGCTTGATCTGGCCTATGTTGCCTGCGGCCGGCTGGACGGTTTCTGGGA
>MGTA01000271.1:1982-6438 GCA_001799225.1 Deltaproteobacteria bacterium RIFOXYD12_FULL_50_9 | reverse complement strand
CAGATTCTGCTGACCGAGGCTGGTGGCCGGCTTTCGGATTATTGCGGCAACCGGTTTTCGCCCTTTTTCCCGGAGCTGATCGCTTCCAACACGCTTATCCACCAGGAGTTGGTGGCGTTATTATCCCCATTGCATCGGCAAGGCGGGTAAGCAAAGCTTAAGAGGCTTGTAACTACTCAGGTCAATGATAAACATAACGCACCCTAACCCCCTCTTAGTTTAAGAGGGGGTTTTTTTCTCCTCCCCTTAAGGTAAGGGGAGGTCGGGTGGGGTTATGAAACAGCGGACCAGGCAAAAAAACACGCGACAAGGTTGAATTTGGTTTGGTATACAACAGGAGAAAATGTATTGAAAAAGGTATTGTTTCTCTGTACGGCCAATGCCAGCCGCAGCCAGATGGCGGCCGGTCTGGTCAATCATGATTTCAGCGGACGGGTCCAGGCCTTATCCGCCGGCACCAATCCCAAAGGGATAAGCACTCTGGCCGTACAGGTGTTGCTCGAAATCGGCATTGACATCAGGGCTGAGACCTCGAAGCATATGCGCCAATACGAAAATGAGCGCTTTGATTACGCGATTACCCTTTGCGATCAGGCCAATGAGCAGTGCCCGGTCTTTTTCGGTGGGGTTCAGCGCCTTCATATGGGTTTTCCGGACACGCCCCATACCAGTGTGGCGAACGAGGAGAATTTGCAGATCTATCGAGAGATTCGTGATCTGATTCGTGGGCGGATGACCGAGTTTTTCAACCGGGAGTTGGCCATCTAAAAAAAGGACGGTCGGCTTGATCAGCAAGGGTTAATAATATATTCCGGAAACTGTCCAGCAGGGAAAATTGTTACTCACAGCATTTTTGGAGGATGCCGTCATGAAGTTTATCCTTAGCGATCCGGAGGTTCGAGTCCTGGGTTGTTTGCTTGAAAAAGAGATGACCACGCCCGACTATTACCCGTTGTCGTTAAACGCCCTGGTCAATGCCGCCAACCAGAAATCGAACCGTGAGCCGGTGGTGGCCTACGACGAAAAGACCGTGGTGCGCGCCCTTGAGGAGTTGAAGGAAAAACAACTGGCCTGGCGAAGCGACTCCAGCCGGGTTCCCAAATATGCCCATGGCGTTGACAAGGTGTTTACCCTGGTGCGGAGTGAGGCCGCTATCCTCTGTCTCCTGATGTTGCGGGGGCCGCAAACCATCGGTGAACTGCGAGGTCGTTCCGAAAGGATGCATGATTTTAAGGACCTTGATGAGGTTGCTGAAATACTGCAGAGTCTTGAGGAGTCCGGGCTGGTAAAAAAAATGCCCAGGCAGCCGGGCCGTAAGGAGAACCGGTATGCCCATCTATTGGCCGGTGAGCCGAAAGATGTGGCTCCGGTGAGCATGGCCCAGCCGGAAGCCGCTACCCTGGAGGTGCGGGCCGAAAACGAACGAATTGCCAGGCTGGAAAAAGAGAGCGACCGTTTGCGAGCTGAACTTGAAGAGTTACGCCAGGCTTTTCTGGAATTTAAGTCGCAATTTGAATGAAATAGCAGCTCATTCCCGGTCTTTCAGTGCATCCCATTTACCCTCCTGTTACAACTTCCGACTCTCTCGCCCATAATAAATCCTAGGTTTTTATCCTAGGATTTATCTCAACTTTTCCAGCGTTGACTCAGCACTGCTTGTTGGTGTCAAATAGACTATAAATAAATGTCAAAATCGAAAAAAGGAGGTGGCATGGTTATGGAGTCGACAGCAAGGAATATTAACCGACAGGAAGGAGCTGATCTGCTATTCGGTAATTATCAGGATCAAAAACTGCATTCCAGGGTCATTTTGTTCGGCCTGTTGATCAACTCCTGTCCGTTCAATGAAGATTCCGAGCCTAATTGTCTGCCCTGCGAGTTACATCATCTGACTCTTATAGAAAAGTTAAAATATGCTGAAAGCTTAAGCGATCGAGCCGTGTCCGAGATTCTTCAGTATCATGCCGAATGCCAGGAAAACCGGCTCAAAACCATGTACGGAGCAGTTAGATATTTTAAGCAGCCGGTCGGCAGGTAATTGACACCGTTCGGCGATTAAAAAAAATAAAGACACGATCCGAGATATATTCTCCGACGTTCAGAAGTCTCTGCCTGTCTTATAGATTTTAGCTTTTAACACTCTCTTTCCCCTTTTTTCTCCATTCTAACTTGTGGCCTGTGGCCATATTGATGTAACTTGAAATAAGTTGGCACGCAAATATTGTGAAAAACAATATTTCCATGTCCGCATGCGAATAGTTCCCCTCGCCGGCAAAGGCTCTTTTTTTACAATGCGGATTTCGGCATGATGGCAAAAGGAGGGAGTATGAAGAAGGTGCTGGTGATTGAAGACAACAGCGATAATCTGCGACTCATCACATATGCGCTTAAACGGGCCGGGTATGAGGTGATCGCCGCGCGGACCGGCGAGGAGGGAGTGGAACTTGCCAGCCGGGAAAAGCCTTTCATCATCCTCATGGATATTCAACTGCCCGGGATCGACGGGATGGAAGCGACCCGGCGGATACGGAAATTCGCAGCCGCTCATGATGTGCTGATCATCGCTATCACCTCCTATGCCATGGGCGGTGACGAGGAAGATATCCTGGCAGCCGGCTGTAACGCCTATTTTGAAAAGCCGTTCGATCCTCTGAAAATTGTCGAAAAAATTCATAAGGTTATGAGGAAAAAAAATGAAGATCCTGTTGGTTGACGATATAGTCGAAGACCGGCGGCTCTTGCGCTATGTCGTCGAACGGCAGGGCCACGAGGGTTTAGAGGCTGAAAACGGCAGGGAGGGATATAGGGTCGCAACCAGCACCAGGCCCGATCTTATTATTTCCGATGCCCTGATGCCTGTGATGGACGGGTTTCAATTTCTGAGACGGGTCAGGGCTGATGAGATGCTCAAGCGGATTTGCTTTATTTTCTACTCCGCGACCTACAAGGGTGATCAGGATGTGAAGCTTGCTTACTCTTTGGGTGCTGATGGGTATATCTTCAAGCCCATTGAGCCGAAGGCATTTTGGCACCAGGTGGAGAGCGTGCTCCGGATAGAAGGATCGGTGTCGGCCGCCGCCCCGCTCCTGATCAAGGAGGAAGAGGATTATCTCAATAGGTATTGTGAAATTGTCGCCACAAAACTCGCAGAGAAGATCAGAGAGGTCGAGCAGGCCAAGGCCAGGATTGAGAAGAGCGAGGCTTTAATCCGCAAGATCCTCGAGACGGTCGACGAAGGATTCATTATCGTAGGCCGTGATTACCGGATATTGTCTGCCAATCGAGCGTTTTGGATGTCTGCCGGCATGAGTGAGGGCGCGGTTGTGGGACAGCACTGTTATGAGATCTCGCACCGTTGTCCAAGGCCTTGTTTCGAAGGCAATGAAGAGTGCGCCATCAAGCAAACCTTTGAGGATGGATTGTCCCACTCGGTTTCGCATACGCATATTCATGACGATGATTCGAAATGTTTTGTCGAGATCAAGTCGTACCCGATTTTTGATGAAGGGGGCAAGGTGGTTTCGGTCATTAAGACCATAACCGATATTTCCGAGAGGAAAAAATTGGAAGAACAACTCCGGCACGCCCAGAAACTCGAGGCGCTTGGCACCATGGCCGGCTGTGTGGCCCATGATTTCAATAATATCCTGCTCGTCATCCGGGGGTTCGGTGAGATGTTGGCGGAAGACCTGGCCGAAGACGATTTGAAAAAGTCGTATGTAAGTGATATTTTGACCGCTGCCGAGCGTGCCGCCCATCTTATCCAGTCCCTGCTGATTTTCAGCCGGAAGCAGCAAACGGCGGAACTGCAATCGATCAATATCAACGAGCTGGTAAAGGGCCTGAAAAAAATGGTCCGGCCCCTGATCGGCGCGGAGATTACGATAAAAATTAATCTATTCCCCCAAAAAATACTGGTCAGGGGAGATCATGGACAACTGGAACAGGTGATGATGAATTTTGTCACGAATGCCCGCGACGCCATGCCTGACGGCGGCTTATTGACCATAGGGACGACCGAGATTGCCATCGATGCTGAATTTATCAATCGTCACGGGTTCGGCAAACCAGGCAGGTATGCCTTGATTACCGTCTCCGATACCGGCGCAGGCATGGATGAGAAGACCAGGGCAAAAATCTTTGAACCGTTCTTTACTACCAAGGAGACCGGCAGGGGCACGGGACTCGGACTGGCAATCGTCTACGGGATTGTGCAGCAGCATCTGGGTTATATCAATTGTGACAGCGAAAAGTTCCGGGGCACGACCATGATGGTTTACCTACCCCTCACTAAGGAGGAACGGCTTGGCAAAAATGATACCCTCCCTTAGTTGTGGGAGTTTAAAATGATAACCTTAAAGAACAAAGCAGGCAGGGTGTTCAGCTTATTTATCGTTACTTTGAACATTATTTTAGCCTGTTGCACTGCAGCATCGGCTGAATCATCTCAGCAGCA
>MGTA01000271.1:1626-1837 GCA_001799225.1 Deltaproteobacteria bacterium RIFOXYD12_FULL_50_9 | reverse complement strand
CGGCGAAGCGGCTGTCAGTGTTCTGTTCAAGAGCGCTGAGCGCGAAAAGATATTACTGTTCAGCTCCCCGATAGAGATATCCTACCTTTCCTATTTCGGCCGATCGCAAAGTGCGGTCAATCCCGACACCCTGCCCATGGGGGTTACCGTGGGTGTTATCAAAGGCGGTCGTTCCTTCGAGCAACTAAAAAACCTGCCGGGAGTGAAGCTT
>MGTA01000271.1:518-1620 GCA_001799225.1 Deltaproteobacteria bacterium RIFOXYD12_FULL_50_9 | reverse complement strand
CAGGGAACTTATCAGGAGGGATTTTTCAATCTCCTCGCCGGGCAAATTGCAATATTTGCCGGCGAGGATTCCATGATGCAAAAACAGGCGCGAGAAGCCGGTCTCGAAGGACACATCAAGAAGATCGGCAAGTCCTTTCTTGAGCAGGAGAGATGTCTGGTAGTACGCCACGATAATGGCCAATTACTTGAACGGTTGAACAATTCTCTTAAAGGCTTTACCGGTAGCCCCGAATATCAACGTATCTATCTTAAATGGTATGGGGCGCCTGTACCGTACTGGACAATTGAGAAAATTTTTATTGTCTGCGGACTGTTTCTGCTCATCGTCATTTGCGGTATGGCCTACTGGCGGTATAACTCAATTTTAAGAATTAACCGGGAGTTGGTCCGCATTATGGACGAACGTCAACGGACTGATGAGAGCCGGCGGGAAAGTGAGGACAAGTTCCGGTCCATCTTCGAGAATGCGAACGACGGGATCATGATCGCTGACGCAGAGACCAAGAGGCATATTGAGGCAAATAAAGCCATTTGCAGTATGCTCGGATATACTCGCAATGAGATCGTTGGTCTGAGTATGGATGATGTTCACCCGCAGGAGGACCTGCCGGCCATTCAAAGTCTCTTTGAAAAACAGCTGCGCGGCGAGATATCTCTGGCTCCTAAGATTCCGATGTTGAGAAAAGATGGGTCGATTTTTTACGCGGACATCAATGCCACTCATGTGACTTTAAGCCAAAAACCGTGCCTCGTTGGGATCTTCCGCGACATCACCGAGCGCAAAAAGACGGAAGAGATCTTGCGTGAACGCGAGAAGCAGCTCGCCGAATCGCAGCGCATCGCACACATCGGCAGCTGGGAGCACAACCTGACAACCGGCAAGGTGGTCTGGTCTGACGAGCTGTTCCGTATTCTGGGGCTCGACCCCCGAAAAGACCCGGCTGACTTCAAGATGTTCTTTGCAATGATCCATCCGGAAGACCAGCCTCTCTTGCAAAAGGGCATTGAAGAAACAGTGAAGACCGGCAAGAAATTCAGCGTCGATTACCGGTTCAACCTGCCGGACGGCAGGACCAGGATCCTGCTCGCCCAGGCAGAGC
>MGTA01000271.1:0-501 GCA_001799225.1 Deltaproteobacteria bacterium RIFOXYD12_FULL_50_9 | reverse complement strand
GGAACTCAGCGTATATTGCACGGGACCGGGCAGGACATCACGGAACGTAAACAGGCCGATGAGAAGGTCCGGCAGAGCGAGTCCAATTACCGGTATCTGTTTGAATCATTGACGGATGGCATCTTCATCATTGACCTCGACGGCAACTTTATCAATGTGAATACCACGGCATTCATGCGGTTGGGCTACATGAAGGAGGAGATGCTTGCCTTGCCCCTCAGCAAGCTTGACCACCCGGCGTTCGTTTCCCTTATCCCTGAACGGTTGGCGCAGATACGTGAGTGCGGCAGCAGCACAGTATTTGAGTCCGTCCACCTGCGCAAGGACGGTACCGCCATGCCGGTTGAGGTCAATGCGCGGCTGATCGAGTATGAAGGCAAAGTGGTTTACTTCTGCGTTGTCCGGGACATCACGGAACGCAAACTCGTCGAGCAGGCGCTTGAAAAGGCGCATGCGGAGCTCGAACAGCGGGTCAGCGAACGGACTGCCGAACTGGAATAC
>MGTA01000270.1:21392-21619 GCA_001799225.1 Deltaproteobacteria bacterium RIFOXYD12_FULL_50_9 | reverse complement strand
GCCCCGAGCCGAGGTGGGCCGCCATGTCCGGCGACTGGGCAAAGAGCCGCAGGCCGACGTCCTTCTGGAAGAACTTCATGTCGCCGACGACCGGCCCCAGGTTGGTGGTCTGCAGGTCCAGCACGACCCGCGCGGTCCAGGGCTTCTGGCCGGCGCCGCGGCTGCTGCGGCGATAGAAGACCTGGAGCTTGCCGTCGTTCTCCTGGCCGGCCATGCGGAAGGGCACC
>MGTA01000270.1:20966-21263 GCA_001799225.1 Deltaproteobacteria bacterium RIFOXYD12_FULL_50_9 | reverse complement strand
CGGTGCTGGATACCGATTATGCCAAGAAGGGGTTTACTCTCGATATCGAATTGCCCCCTGAAAATGTGGTCGCCGCCGCTGAGATCCTGTTTAAGGAAGGTCTGAGCATTGAGGCGGTTACCGGCGTTGACTGGATTAAGGACGGTCAACTCGAGGTGGTCTACGATTTTATTGACTGGCAATGGCATGGCCGGGTGGTTGTCCGCAGCCGGGTGCCGAGGGACAACCCGCAGATTCCCACGATATCCGAAGTATTTGCAGGCGCCAACTGGCATGAACGGGAGACGCATGATTTCT
>MGTA01000270.1:7266-20954 GCA_001799225.1 Deltaproteobacteria bacterium RIFOXYD12_FULL_50_9 | reverse complement strand
TCCTGTTGCCGGAAGACGCCAATTTCCATCCTTTACTGAAGGACTTCAAGGCATGAGTCATTTAGCGCAAACTCAGACGCAAGAGACCTTTGTTCTCAACCTGGGGCCGCAGCATCCGGCCACCCATGGCGTTCTGCGGGTGAAGCTCGTCATGGATGGTGAGTATATTGTGCATGCCGAACCAGTACTCGGATACATCCACCGCATGCATGAGAAGATGGGTGAGAATCGGACGTGGGCTCAGTTTATGCCCAATACCGGTCGGTTGGATTATCTTTCCGCCCTCTCCTACAACTTTGGCTATGCCGCAGCAGTCGAGCGGGCTGCCGGGATCACGGTGCCGGAAAGGGCTGAGTATATCCGGGTCATCACAACAGAATTGAACAGGATTTCAAGTCACCTTTTATGGTTTGGCGCTTTTGTTCTCGATCTAGGCGGTTTTACTCCCTTGCTTTACGCCTTTGATGACCGCGAACAGATTCTTGATCTGCTTGAATCTGTAACCGGCTCCCGCCTTACTTACTGTTATTTCCGTTTTGGGGGAGTCTACAACGATATCGACGACAATTTCGTCCCCGGTTCCCTGGCGTTTATCAAACGTCTCCGCGCCCGGATGCCCATGTATCACGATCTGGTCACCAAGAATATAATTCTAATGAAACGGTTGATCGGCATCGGGCCCATATCAGCCGAGATGTGCAGACGTTATGGCGCCACCGGGCCGGTTTTGCGCGGTTCAGGAGTACAATTCGACGTTCGTAAAAACGAGCCTTATTCCGTCTATCCCGAATTTAATTTTGATATCCCGGTTTATCACGAGTGCGACTCCATGGCTCGTTATATGGTGCGGATGGATGAGATCGAGCAGAGCATGCGAATCATTGAGCAGGCCTGTAATAAACTGCCGGAAGGGCCGATCATGGCTGAGAAGGCACCGAAGATTATCAAGCCGGCTCCCGGTGATTACTATTTCTCCGTGGAGGCTGCTCGCGGTTCTTTTGGCGTCCGGATAGTGAGTGATGGTACCAATACACCATACCGGTTGAAATTGCGGTCCCCGACCTTTTCGAACTTGAGTCTCTTTGCTGAGGCCAGCCAGGGAATGCTGCTGGCAGATGCCTTGGCTCTGATGGGAAGTCTGGATCTGGTTATTCCTGAGATTGATAGGTAAGGAGCGAGCAGATGGGTAATTATACTGAGCTGTTGCGGCTTCTGGCGTATTTGGTGGGTATTATCGCCTTCGCCGCCTTGAACGCAGCGTATCTTGTCTGGCTGGAACGGAAGGAAGCCGCCCATATCCAGCGACGTATCGGTCCCAAGGAGGTTGGTCCCTATGGACTTCTCCAACCTCTTGCTGATGGTATCAAGCTGATGACCAAACAGCTGATCGTACCGGCCGGGGCTGACGTTATACTATTCAAGGTGGCGCCATTGCTCATCCTGGCCCCGGCAATTGCCAGTTTTGTCACCATACCTTTTAGTGAGACTCTGGTGGCGCGCAACATCAATCTCGGGCTTTTGATGATCTTTGCCTTTGCCTCGTTGAATGTTATGGGTGTTTTGATCGGCGGCTGGGGCTCAAATAATAAATATGCTGTTATCTCAGCGGCCCGTGCTGTTTCTCAGAACGTCGCCTATGAAATCCCTATGCTGATCACCGCCATCACCATGGTCATGGTGGCCGGCACCATGAATTTAAACGAAATCGTCATGCAGCAGCCCAATATCTTTAAGTGGTACATCTTCCGCTTTACTGCGAGTCCGCTTATGCCGGTTGCCTTTCTGATCTTCTTTATCTGCTCTTTGGCTGAGACCAATCGGGCACCCTTTGACATGGCCGAGGCAGAGAGTGAGCTCGTGGCCGGAGCTTATACCGAGTATTCGGGAATGGGATTTGGTGTTTTCTTCATGGGTGAGTACGCTAACGTGGTGATCGGTTGCAGTCTGGCGACTATTCTCTTTCTGGGAGGCTGGCAAAGCCCCTTCGGAGTGCCGGCCGATGCACACTGGTCGTTGTTTTTGTTTAAACCTGGAATTTTATGGTTCCTGATTAAACTTTATCTCCTCTGCTTTACAGTTATCTGGGTGCGGTGGACCTACCCGCGTACCCAGTTTTACGGGTTGCTTAATCTTTCGTGGAAATATCTGATCCCCATATCCCTATTCAATCTGCTCCTTACAGGTGCCATGCTGAAGGTGTTTCAATCATGAGCGGCTATTTCAACGATCTGTTTAGCGGCACAAAGAGCCTGGCGGTTGGCATGGGCATTACGCTGAAGTATTTCTTCGAGCCCGTGGTAACACTCCAGTACCCCCATGAAACCTTGAAGATGACTCCTCGGTTCAGGGGACACATCGACCTGGTCAAAGATGAAGAGACCGGTGAGTCAAAATGTATTGTCTGCGGCATGTGTCAGAAGGCATGCCCTTCGGGGTGCATTACGGTAGAGGGCGAAAAGAAGGAAGGCGCCAAAAAGAAGACGCTTTCGAGCTATACGCTTGATTTTACCAAGTGCAGCCTGTGCGGGCTCTGTGTCGAAAACTGTAAACCGGAGGCCATTACCTTTTCAAAGGATTACAATCTGGCAGGACCTAGCAGGGAAGCCTATGTCTTTGATCTCGTAAAGCGAATGAAAGAAAGGTGTTCACCATGATTTCGGCGGATAGTCTGACAGAGTTGGTTTTTTTGGTGTTAGCCGGGATAACCGTGTTGGGCGCATTGATCGCAACCAATGCAAAACGCCTGATTCGGGCGGTTTCCGGGCTGGCTGTGTGCCTGATCGGGGTTGCCGGGCTCTATTATTTTCTCCACAGTCCCTTTGTGGCACTCATGGAGATGCTTATATACGTCGGCGCAGTTTGTGTAACGATAGTCTTTGCTGTCATGATGGCCGAACCCTTTCCAGAACGGCATGCCAAGATTAGTCCTTTGAGCGGTTATCTAAGTTTTGCCGTTGCCATCCTTGTGTTTGTCGGTGTTGCCGGTCTGGGGGTGAAAACAGCCTGGAAAGCAGCCGGCTCTACGGTAAACAGTGGAGCGCTTATTGAGGTTGGCAAATCATTGCTGACCACCAACAGCATGGTATTTGAGTTGATCTCAATTGTTCTTCTATTGGCAATTATCGGCTCGGTGGCTCTGGCTCGGGCCGGCAGGGAGAAATAATCATGAACTCGCAACTATTATATAACAGCCTTGAATTGTATCTAGTTATTGGTGCCTTACTCTTCGCCATTGGCTTTTACGGAATTCTTAGCGGTAGAACCTTTATCAGCATGTTGATTTCATCTGAACTTGTTCTTTCCGGTGCTTCGATCAACTTCATGGCGTTTAATCGTTTTCTCGCGCCTGATCCGACTGTCGGCCAGATCTTTACCCTGTTTATTATGGCTATTGCTGCAGCAGAAGCAGCTATAGCCTTGAGCATCATCATTGCTGTGTATCGGAATTACAAATCCATTGATACTGACGAGATGGTCGAACTTAAAGGATAGGATGAGGAATTAGGATCATGGAAATAGTATCCTCCTTAAAACCGGTGTATGCCTTGATGGCGGCGCTGACCGGTTGCATACTTGTGATGCTGAACGGCAAAAGACCCAATGTCCGGGAAGGGTGTTCCGTGGCTGCCGCAGTTATTATGTTCATGATTGTTGCATCCATGGTTCCGACGGTGCTGGCCGGTCAGAAGATTCTCTGCCCTCTGTTTAAGATTGTGCCCGGCGTCAGTGTAACGCTCCGGGTTGACGCCATGTCCATGATCTTTGCCCTGGTCGCTTCATTTTTATGGATCATTACAGTATTTTATTCGATGGGCTATATGCGGGGCTTGAACGAACATGCCCAGACCAGGTTTAACGCCTGTTTCGCCTTGGCGCTTTTTGGGGCAATCGGTGTAGCATTTTCAGACAATCTTTTTACCTTGTACCTCTTTTATGAGGTAGTCAGCGTCTGTACTTACCCCCTGGTTGCCCATCATCAAGACGAAGAGGGCTATGCCGGAGCTCGCAAGTACATAGTTTATCTTACCACTACAGCCAAAGGCCTGGTGCTGCCGGCTATGATTCTTATCTATGTGCTGACCGGTACGCTTGATTTTGCCGATAACATCAGGACCGGTATCCTGCCGGCCACAGCCAACGGCACTTTAGTGACTGTTCTCTATATCTGCTGCCTGCTCGGATTTGCTAAAAACGGTGTCATGCCGTTCCATAACTGGCTTCCCGGTGCTATGGTGGCGCCTACGCCGGTCAGCGCTCTGCTTCATGCCGTTGCAGTCGTCAAGGTCGGTGTTTTCTGCACAACCAGGGTCATGCTTTATGTGTTTGGCGTTGATTTGATGAGCGTTTTGCATCTGGGTATCGGTACCGCCTATTTCGTCTCTTTTACCATTGTCATGGCATCGGTAATTGCCCTTAGCAAGGATAACCTCAAGGCCCGGCTGGCTTATTCTACAGTCAGTCAGCTCTCTTACATCATTCTTGGTGTGGCGCTGCTTACACCAACCGGTATAGAAGGCGGGCTTGTCCACATCGCCAACCACGCTTTTTCCAAGATCACCCTCTTCTTTTGCGCCGGCGCCATCTACGTCGCCACCCATAAGAAAACCATTTCTGAAATGGGTGGACTTGGGCGGACCATGCCCTTTACCTTTGGTGCCTTTGCGATTGCATCATTAAGCATGATTGGCGCGCCACCTGTGGCTGGATTTGTGACAAAATGGAAGCTTCTGGTCGGCGCTATGGAGATGGATGCCCATTATTTCGGGATACTGCTGGTTCTGCTTGCCAGTACATTGTTAAATGTCGGCTATTTTGCGCCGGTGACCTATAAGGCCTTTTTCGGCAAAAGACCGGAAGGGGAGGTCTATGAGGGAATTAAGGAAGCACCTCTTGCCATGGTTATTCCGCTGATGATCGCAGCTGTTATTTCTGTGATTATCGGCATCTATCCTGACTTTATGATGGGCTTTGTAAAGGCGGTGATGCGATGATTGTCGAACTTATTGATTATTTGCGTGATCGGTTAAAGCAAATAGTTAAAATTTGTTACTGGGTTTTGGGCTTGCTGGTTCTGACCGACATAATTTTTGTCGATAAATCTCATGCTCATACCTGGATGGAAAAACTGATCCCCGGTTGGTGGGCGATCTTTGGTTTTATTGCCTGCGTGATCATTATTATCGTGTCAAAATGGTATGGCCATTTAGGCATCATGACCCGTGAGGATTATTATGACTGATTTCTGGCTTCATCCCTCCTTAATAATGATCATAGGAGCGCTTCTTCTGCCTTTTGTCCCGAGGTCGATGAAGAAAGGCTATCTGATTGCTGTGCCCCTTGCCGGATTCTTTAATGTCTGGTTGGGAATGTCGCATGGTATTCATGGTGTGGTTCAGTTCCTGGATTGGCACTTGATTTTTGGTCGGGTTGACCGTTTGGCGCAGGTCTTCGGGTATATTATGACCCTGATGTGTGTAATCGGGACCTGTTATGGCCTGCATGTTGAAGAAGATGCTCAGCATATTGCGGCATGGTTGTACGTTGCCGGTGCTCTAGGAGTTATTTACTGCGGGGATTATCTGGTTCTTTTCCTGTTCTGGGAACTAATGGCATTCGCTTCGGTTTTTCTAGTGTGGTTCCGCCGGCGGCCTCAATCCCCGGGTACCGGATACCGGTATCTTTTAGTCCATACTGCCGGTGGGCTACTATTGCTGGCCGGACTTGTTTTGCGCTACAAGGTAACCGGCGGTGATCTCTCTTTCGGCGCCATTGGCGTTGATAACCCGCAACTATACACCTATCTGATTATGTGCGGCTTTCTATTGAATGCAGCGGTTCCACCGTTTCATGCCTGGTTGCCTGACGCCTATGGTGAAGCAACGGTGAGTGGCGCTGTGTTCATGTGTGCCTTTACCACTAAGACAGCTGTTTATGTTCTGGCCCGCGGGTTTGCCGGCATGGAAATCCTGGTGCCGTTAGGCGTGTTCATGGCGCTTTACGGTGTTGTTTATGCGGTGCTTGAAAATGACAGCCGCCGCCTCCTTGCCTACCACATAATCAGTCAGGTCGGCTATATGGTCGCCGGTGTGGGAATTGGCACGGAATTGGCCATCAACGGTGTATGCGCCCATGCCTTTGCACATATTCTCTATAAGGGCCTATTGTTTATGGGTTGTGGTTCTGTGCTTTACATGACCGGCAAGAGTAAGTTCTCCGATTTGGGTGGCCTGTATAAAAAAATGCCGCTGGCTTTTGTCTATACCCTGATAGGGGGACTGTCGATTTCCGCCTTTCCACTTTTCAGCGGTTTCGTCAGTAAGTCAATGATAGTTGCCGCCGGTTTCAAATCGCATATGTTATGGCCATCCTTTCTGTTGACTCTTGCTGGTGCTGGTACATTTCTACATACCGGACTCAAGGTGCCATATTTTATCTGGTTCGGTAAAAATAATTGCAGCCCGGAGACTTGGGAAAAGGCTCAGGATCCACCAATGAACATGCAGGTTGCTATGATCGCTGCCTCGTTTTTGTGTATCCTGATTGGTTGCTATACGCCATATCTCTACAGCATGCTGCCGTATCCTGTAGAGTATAATCCGTACACCGCCTACCACTTATCTGAGTCTATGCAGATTCTGCTGTTTACTGCGCTTGGATTTTTCCTGCTGACCAAAAAACTGGCCCCGGAACCAACTATCAGTATTGACATGGACTGGTTCTACCGGATGGGCGGAAGAATTTTTCTTTGGCTGGCAAGTAAGCCCATTCAATGGGCCGACAACTGCGTAAGTGAGGCCTATAGATATCTTGGATTGATCCAGTTAATGACGATTTCTCAATTCTGGTCGTGGTTCGACTGGAATGCCATTGACGGCGTAGTTGATGGCGTGGCCAGTTCGGTGCGAACTTTGGGAGGTAAGGCCAGACAGATTCAGAGCGGTCAGTTACAATACAATATATTTTATGCAGTATCGATTATGGCGGTACTGCTTATAGCATATGTGCTTGCCTGAGTATGTTACGGATTATGCATGCCATGTAAGAGTTTTGTGAGTATCAGAAAATAGAATTGAAATTGAAAAAATATATTGCGAGTGGTACGAGACCATCAAAGTCATTGAGGTCATAAACGAATGGATTTTTTAATTCTGAATAATGGATTTCCATACTTAAGTGTGCTGATTTTTCTGCCGTTGGCAGGCGCTCTTGCCCTGCTGTTCCTACCAGGCGATAATACGGCACGCTGGGGCGCACTGATAGTGACATGTGTTACGGCGATTATCTCGCTTAATCTCTACAGCGGATTTGATCCTACCACTGCGAAGTATCAATTCGGTGAACACAATGCCTGGTTCCCCGCACTTAACATCTGCTATACACTAGGAATAGACGGTATCAGCCTTTTGCTCGTTCTGCTCACAACTTTACTCATGCCGCTGTGTGTGCTCGGTTCATGGAAGTACATTGAAAAACGAGTCCGTGAGTTCATGATCTGTCTGCTCATCATGGAGTCTTCCATGCTGGGAGTGTTTATGGCCCTCGATTTTGTGCTGTTCTACATTCTTTGGGAAGCCATGCTGATCCCCATGTATCTGCTTATTGCAATCTGGGGCGGTCCTCGTAAAACTTATGCCTCGATTAAGTTTTTTCTGTACACTCTTGCCGGTTCAGTCATGTTGCTTGTCGCAATTATCGCCCTGTATCTTAAGACCGGAAGTTTCAGCATACCAAACATGATGGGCAAGGCGTATTCCGTAGACTTCCAGTATTGGGTGTTTCTGGCTTTTTTCCTGGCCTTTGCCATTAAGGTACCAATGTTCCCCTTCCATACATGGTTGCCGGCAGCCCATGTCGAGGCCCCTACCGCCGGCAGCGTTGTTCTGGCCAGTGTCCTCCTTAAGATGGGAACTTATGGATTTTTAAGGTTCTGTCTGCCGATTACTCCTGTTGCCACCTATATGTTCATGCCGTATATCCTCTGGCTATCGGTAATTGGTATTCTTTATGGCGGTTTCACCGCCTTAGCTCAACAGGATATGAAAAAGCTAGTGGCCTATTCGAGCGTTGGTCATATGGGATTTGTGACTTTGGGGATCTTTGTATTAAATAAACAGGGTATAGAAGGGGCAATTTTGCAGATGATAAATCATGGCATCACAACCGGGGCACTCTTCCTCTGTGTTGGCATGATCTACGAACGGACCCATAGCCGTGAGTTAAGTAAAGCGACCGGAATAGGAAAGTACATGCCCATTTATGTAACTTTTCTTACATTTTTTTCTCTCTCTTCACTAGCCTTTCCAGGCACCAACAGCTTTGTCGGTGAATTTCTGATCTTGGTTGGTGGATTTGCCAAGTCTATACCCGTTGCTGCTTGTGCAATACCGGGTGCAGTGCTGGCTGCAGCCTATATGTTTCGCATGCTGCAGAAGGTCGTCTGGGGATCTGAACGTAATCCGGATCAGGCCTGGCTTAAGAGTATGGATCTCAGTGTCCGTGAAATAATTATACTTGCGCCTCTACTCCTTTTTGTACTTTGGATCGGGCTAGCACCAACGCCTTTTCTAGATGTTATGCATACCAGTGTGACCCATCTTGTCGCTCAAGTCAATGTGGCTTGTCTCGATTCGGTCCGTGTGGTGCAGGTTATGGGGCATTAAAATCCTGGAACTCCTGAAACGTAACGTAACCAATGCAAGGATAGATGGAATATGAAGCTCGCGTTGTTCGCACCTGAACTGTTTCTCTTGATGGGGAGCCTTGTCCTCTTTTTCTTGACTATTGGCAAGGATAAGGCACGGCAGTCTCGGAATGCCGTAATTGGCATTGCTCTTATAAATGTGCTTGTCTGTCTTTTTTCCTTCCGGGCAGAAGGCAATCTCTTCTACGATGCCTATCGAGTTGATCTTTTTTCACAAATTTTTAAATTGATGATCTCCGGAGGTTTTCTCGCTGTTCTGCTTTTAGGGCGACAGCTTAAGGGCGTGAGCGAAGATGTGCGTCCCGAATACTATCTCTTCATGTTGTTGAGTACGCTGGGGCTTGTCTTCCTGGTGAGCAGTGTTGAGTTGCTATCTATTTTTATTGCCCTGGAGCTCTCTTCTTTCAGCCTTTACCTGCTGGTGCCGATGCGTGATGACCGCCATGGCCTTAGGTATCAGATGGAATCGGCAATCAAATACATTCTTTTTGGGGTGGTCGCAACCGGTGTCATGCTTTTTGGCATGAGTTACCTGTTCGGGTTAACCGGCACTACCTATTTGAATCAGTTACTCCCTAAGTTGCATGCGATTGCCACCCAACCAGCTGCGATGATCGGTATAGCCATGGTTATGGGAGGTTTCTTTTTCAAACTGGCAGTCTTTCCATTTCATTTCTGGGTGCCGGATGTTTACGAAGGCGCTTCGAATGAGACAACCGCTTTTATTGCGTCAGTTCCGAAGTTGGGGGCCGTGGCCCTGCTTATTCGGGTTACTATGCTGGTTGCGCCGCAGGGACAGGCAGTTGTGGCATTGCTTACCATTTTAGCTGTCTGTTCTATGTTTTATGGTAATCTTATTGCCCTTGTCCAAAAAGATATCAAACGAATGCTTGGTTTTTCCGGCATCGCCCATGCCGGTTTTGTTCTCCTGGGTCTAGTTACACTTAAAGATACCGGTTATGCTGCTTCCATGTTTTATATTATCGGTTATCTGGTAATGATTATTGCCTGTTTTGTGGTTATTTGCACGGTCTCTAAAGAGGGTGAAAATGTCACTATTGATGATTTGAGTGGCCTGCACAAAAGGGCTCCTCTGCTGGCATTAACCTTGGGTGTCAGCATGTTTGCATTAGCCGGTATCCCACCCTTTGTCGGATTTATGGGGAAATTCATACTGCTGACCGGCGCCCTCCGAGAGGGCCATCTGGCTTTGGTTATCCTTGCTGCTCTCAATACGGCAATCGCTATTTATTATTATCTCTCCGTGGTCAGAATCACCTTCTGTGCCGATCCTGAGAATAGACCGCTTGTCAAGGTTGATATGCTCACCGGTATTGTCAGTGTAGTCCTCATGGTTATCATCATCGCAATGGGTGTGGCTCCGGCAGGAATCATAGATCTTGCGACCAGCGCCGTAAGTGCTATTCTCTGATAACTGTATCCAGATCAGAGGATGTTCTCTGCAAGTTTCTTGACAAGACCGGAAATTCCGTTATAGTGTTTTTTCTGTAGAGCGGACATAGCTCAGTTGGTAGAGTACAAGCTTCCCAAGCTTGATGCCGCGGGTTCGAGACCCGCTGTCCGCTCCAAAAATGGTATTGGCCCCATCTTTATGCTGGTGGGGGGGGATGTTTATATTTTTTCGGGTTGGGTTGTGTCCTTGCCTGTGCAATTGAAGGGACCAACCGCAAATTTACCTGAAAAACCCCATGGCGGGTCGATCTATTGTTCGATTGCTTGGGATGAAGGTGGGCTATGGCCCGCTTTTTTTGTTTTCTGCAAAGGGGTGGGTTGGTGAAACAGAAAGAGACCTCTAAAGAGACCTCTGGTATGAAGCAAGTTGTTCTGGATGCTGTATATCAGCTTGTGGAATCGGTACTTGCCGAGTATCAACTTGAACTGGTTGAGTTACAGTTCCGGAGGGAGTCGCATGGGTATGTCCTGCGGATTCTTATTCATAAAGAGACCGGGGTTACTTTAAATGATTGTGAAGCGGTAAGTCGGCAGGTTGGCCATCTTCTGGAGGTGGAAGATTTAATTGAACACGCCTATCATTTGGAGGTTTCGTCTCCCGGCCTTGACCGACCGCTTAAGACCGAAAAGGATTTTTTGCGTTACAGAGGTAAGAAAATTCAGGTTGACACAAATGCACCTATTGAAGCACAAAATAATATTGTAGGATCGATTGATGATGCTCGAGATGGAAATCTTTATTTACGTTGTGACACGGGTGTGCACAAGATCTCCTACGAGCAGATTAACAAGGCAAAATTGGTAATTGAGTTTTAATGAAATCGTCCGGAATTTGATTTCATTCTTGTAATAATGTGGAGAAAAAGCAATGTCTTCTGAGTTAAAGAAAATTTTAGATCAAATCAGCAGGGACAAGGGTATTGATCGATCTCTATTGATCGAGGCGCTTGAAGAAGCCGTATTGTCGGCAGCCCGTAAAAAATTCGGCCAGCGTCGCGATATGGAAGCCCGTTTCAATGAAGATCTGGGCGAGGTTGAGCTCTATCAGTTTCGGACTGTAGTCGAAGAGGTCATGGATGACCAGACCGAGATCTCTCTTGAAGAGGCAAAGAGTCTTGATTCTGATGTCGAGATGGATGATGATCTAGGCAGTAAGCTTGATAATGTTGCTGATTTGGGTCGCATTGCCGCCCAGTCAGCCAAACAGGTTATTATTCAGAAAATGAAAGATGCCGAGCGCGATGTGATTTTTGATCTCTATAAAGATCGAAAAGGCGAGGTGCTTAATGGTATCGTTCAACGTTTCGAGCGCGGCAATATCATTGTAAATCTTGGTAGAACTGATGCGATTTTGCCGGTGAGCGAACAGATTCCCAGACGATCTTATCGGCAGGGTGACAGGATTCGGGCGTATCTGCTTGATGTCAGGACAACCTCGAAAGAGCCGCAACTGCTTTTGAGTCGGACATGTAATGACTTTTTATCTAAGCTTTTTGCCATGGAAGTTCCGGAAATTGCCGAAGGTATTGTTAAGATTATGGGGGTGAGTCGGGAGCCTGGCTCACGGGCCAAGATAGCTGTGACTTCACGGGAGTCTGATGTCGATCCGGTGGGGGCATGCGTCGGGATGAAAGGCTCCAGGGTTCAGAATGTCGTTCAGGAGTTGCAGGGTGAAAAAATAGATATTGTCCCGTGGAGCCCTGATCCTGCCAGATTTGTTTCTAATGCTCTGGCGCCGGCTCAGATCTCTTTAGCTGTAGTTGATGAAGAGAAAAAAACACTTCTAGTAGTGGCTCCGGATGATCAACTCTCTTTAGCGATCGGTCGTCAGGGGCAAAATGTCAGGCTTGCTTCTCAGTTGCTGGGATGGCGTATTGATGTAAAAAGTGAGCAAAAGTACGCAAAAATGTCAGAGGAGGGCTATCAAACTTTACTGGATCTCCCTAACATGAATGATTTCCTTGCTGAAATTCTTTATGACTCAGGTGTGACTTCGGCGCAGGAATTGGCTGCCGCATCAATAGATGAGTTGGCAACTTTGAAAGGTTTTGATATTGAATCTGCAGCGCTGCTCATAGAGGCCGCAAAAACCGCGGGCAATGACTTGAAGAGCAATGGTGAGTTGCCTAATATTAGAAAGACACGGATCACGGCTGTTGCCAAGTCAGGTAATAACACGAGAGCAAGCAAGAAGTCTGCAGCTTCCGATGAATTTGACGCCGCTTTTACTGATGGGAAGAAAAACTAGATATTTCGAAAAAGTTGCTTGGGAAGTTTTGGTTATTGGTGTGGAATGAGCAGTCCCATCAGAACTTGCCTGGGCTGCGGGGCAAAACAGCAGAAATGCTTTTTGGCACGATTTACAGTTAATTCGGTGGGACTTTTGATTTTAGACTGCACGGGGCGACTTTCTGGTCGTGGTGCATACTGCTGTAAAAATGAGCTGTGTTTTTCACGTTTGATTAATAATAAGAAGCGGCTTATGCAGGCGCTGCGGGTACCGGATTTTTCGGTGAACAGTAAGTATGCTTTTGATGTGAGTTCGACCAAGGTAATCAAGGGCTGAAGGGATTTTCAGGAGTCAGGAATGAGTAAAATCAGGGTATATGAGTTGGCAAAAGAAACAGGGATGGATAGTAAAACTCTGACTGCCAAACTCAAGGATCTGGGGTATGAAGTGAAGGCTTATAATTCAGCCATTGAAGAAGAAGTTGTGGATGAAATCCGTAAAAAACTTGGAGTTTTGACCACTCAGGTTGAAAGGAAAATAATTCAGTCTAAAGGTCGGCCGACAATAATTCGGCGCCGGACACGTTCTGTCCCTTTGGAAGAAGATGTCGTTGATGCAAAGGAAGATGAAGATCTGCCTGTTGAAGAAGAGATTGTCGAGGAAGATATTGCAGTTGGTGATTCGACCTCGATTGCCGGTGAACCAGAGGTGATGGCGGAGGTAAAGACCTGCGAGGTTGTCGCAGAGCCTCCAGCGTCTCAAGCTGTTGAGGCTGAAGATCAAGGAGCTGAGATAGAGAAGGTTGAAGTTGCTGATCAGGAGATGGATGCCGGGATATCACCGGTTGTAGAGCAGCCTGTTCAGACAGCTCCCGAGAGTTTATCAGAGGATATTCAATCTCAATCAGCAGTTGTTGAAGCCCCTAAACCACCTAAGGTTGATAAGAGTCGTAAGGGGTTTGCCCGGGTTATTAAAAAGGCTGCTATTGTTATAGTCCCGGAAGAAGAAGTTCGTCCGAAAGCCAAGAAGATTGTTAGACCAAAGGCCCGGACAGTGGAAAGTCCGGTAGTTGGTGTCGCTGAAGTTATCCCCGACTTGGATGCCAAAGATGCTGCAGCCAAGGGCAAAAAAGGTAAAAGATTTGTTAAGTTTCACACTGAGCCGGTGGCTAAGGAACGTTTACCTAAGCGGACCGCAGGTCGCAGGGATGGATTGCTTGATGTCGAACCGGATGAAGTTGATCTGTTTGATGGGCGGATTCCTGCCGGGATCAGAATTGGTCGC
>MGTA01000270.1:4446-7248 GCA_001799225.1 Deltaproteobacteria bacterium RIFOXYD12_FULL_50_9 | reverse complement strand
GGAGGTGGCAAGAAACATAAGCAGGCTGTGGTGCAGGAGGTTGCTGAGGCCAAGGCCATTAAAAGACGAATCAAGGTCCATGAGATTATTTCTGTAGCTGACTTAGCCCACCGCATGGGAGTTCGTTCCAACGAAGTAATCGCCAAACTCATGAGTCTGGGAGTAATGGCTACCGTCAATCAGGCGTTGGATGTGGAAAGCGCCACCTTGGTGGCCTCGGAATTTGGTTACGAAGTTGAACAGGCCATGACCGGCGAACAGAGTGTAATTGATCTTGAAGAGCAGGCCAGTGGGGGTGAGGAGATTTTGCGGCCGCCAGTAGTTACGGTCATGGGCCATGTTGATCATGGTAAGACATCCATACTTGACGCCATCCGCAAAACTGATGTGGCCGCCGGTGAGGCAGGTGGTATAACCCAGCACATAGGCGCTCATTATGTCCGTTCCGCCAAGGGTGATGTCGTCTTTCTCGATACGCCGGGCCATGCCGCGTTTACCGAAATGCGATCTCGAGGAGCAAAGGTCACTGATGTGGTTGTCTTGGTTGTGGCCGCTGATGACGGGGTAATGGGACAAACCCGGGAGGCGATTAATCACGCCAAGGCAGCGGAGGTGCAGATAGTTGTTGCCATAAACAAAATTGACAAGCCCGAGGCTAATCCTGAACGAGTAAAACGGGAGTTGTCAGAGTTCGGGCTGGTACCTGAGGAGTGGGGCGGTCAGACTATCTATTGTGAGGTCTCCGCCAAGAAAAATATCGGTATTGAAGCATTGCTTGAGCAGATTCTTCTGCAAGCCGAGATTCTTGAATTGAAGGCTGATCCAAAACGACGTGCCCGTGGTCGGGTTATTGAGGCGCAACTCCATAAGGGACGCGGCCCGGTGGCGACTATTCTGGTTCAGCAGGGCACTCTGAGGGTTGGAGACGCCTTCGTGGTTGGTAATTTTTTCGGTAGAGTCCGATCATTAGCCAATGACAAAGGTGAAAATATCAAAGAGGGCGGTCCTTCAATGCCTGTAGAGGTTCAAGGCTTGAGTGGTGTGCCGCAGGCCGGCGATGAATTTGTGGTGGTGCCGGATGAGAAACTTGCCAGAACTGTAAGTGCACAGCGCCATCTTAAGAGCCGGGAAAAGGAGTTGGCGGTTACCTCAAAGATCTCGCTTGATAATCTCTTTGAAAAATTGCAGGAAGGCAAGGTCAAAGAGTTGCGGGTTCTGTTGCGGGCTGATGTCCAGGGGACCCTGGAAGCATTCGGCAAGGCCATGGAGCAACTCAGCACAGAAGAGATTAAAGTTAAAATTCTGCATGACGGTACCGGGACGATTACGGAGTCGGATGTCTTGCTTGCTGCGGCCTCGGAGGCTCTGATCATTGGCTTTAATGTCCGACCCACCGTTAAGATTCAGGATCTGGCAAAGGCCGAAAAGGTTGATATCAGAACCTATGATGTAATATATCATGCCCTGGATGACATCAAGAAAGCCATGGTCGGCATGCTTGATCCGACCTTCAGCGAAAAGGTTATCGGTTCGGTCGAGGTGCGCACTACCTTCCAGGTGCCTAAAGTCGGCACTATTGCCGGTTGTTATGTGTTGAATGGCAAGATCGAACGAAATGCCAAGGTGCGGGTAGTGCGCGATGGTGTAGTGGTTTACACCGGTCGTATCCTCTCCCTCAGGCGGTTCAAGGATGATGCGCGGGAAGTTCTGACCGGCTACGAGTGTGGCGTTGGTATTGAGAATTTTAATGACCTTAAGCTCGGAGATATTTTGGAAATCTTCACAATGGAAGAGGTTGCCAGAGAGCTGTAGTTCTTTGATGTCGTTTCTTGGTACGGTGTTTGTTTCATGCAATAAAATCTGGTGATGTGAATGTTTGGTAAATCGGAAAAGAGCCTCTTTAAGATGCCCGGTGGGGATCGGGGCGGCAAAAGGCGTTCGCAGAGGGTGAGTGATGTCATCCTGAGCGAAGTGGCTATGCTGCTTCTCAAGACCATTACGGATCCCAGGCTTAAACGTTTGACCCTTACCAGTGTTCGTATGACCGAAGATTTAAGGATTGCTCGGGTCTTCTTCGACTGTAATGAAGAGAATGCCGCGCAGGTTCAGGCAGGCCTTGACAGCGCCAAGGGCTTTATCCGTTCGCATCTGGCCAGGGCATTGAAACTGCGTATTGCCCCTGATCTTGAATTCCGGCGCGATTTAAGTATAGTCCGCCAGGAGGAGATGGAGCGGATACTTAAGGAGATCAGGGAGGATAATGACTCGGATTCCGGATGACATTATCAGGGCGCTCCGCGGAGCCAAGCAGGTTTTGATTGCAACTCACGTTTATCCGGATGGAGATGCGTTGGGTTCGCAATTGGCTTTGGGTGAGATACTTGCCGGCCTTGGCAAGCAGGTTTTCCTCTACGGTGAAGAAACTATCCCCTATATGTATGAGTTTCTCCCGAACTGTAAAAAACTGCAGACCCATCTTCCGGAGTTGTCTGAATTTGACTGTGCCGTTGCATTGGATTGCGGAGATAATTTACGGCTCGGTCGGGCCATGAAAGAGTTGCTGCTGGTTCATCCCTTTATTATGATCGATCACCATGCCGGTCATAATTATTTTGGCGATCTGCAGTGGGTTGATTCCAGTCGTGCTTCGACCGGGGAGATGGTCTTTGATCTGGCAGTGGCCTTAGGGGCTCAGATCTCGCTTGAGGCAGCTTATTGTCTTTATACGGCGATTGTTTCGGATACCGGTTCATTTAAATACTCATCAACTACGGCAGAAACCTTCAGAGTGGCAGGTGAGTT
>MGTA01000270.1:2259-4435 GCA_001799225.1 Deltaproteobacteria bacterium RIFOXYD12_FULL_50_9 | reverse complement strand
GGGTGAAGCCTTCCGAAGTGGCGGGCAATCTCTTTGATAATTTCACCGTGAACCGTCTGAATCTCATGAAAGAGGTGCTGGGAACCCTCTCTTTGCATGTCGATGGTCGGATAGCCGTCATCCATGTTACCCAGGCGATGTTTGCTGATACCGGATCTTGTCCGGCTGATACAGAGACTTTTATCAACTATCCGAGATCCCTTACTTCAGTTAAGGTCGCTGTTTTCATAAAAGAGGGCAAACCTGATGAAATTTCCGTCAGCATGCGCTCCAAGGGAGAATACGACGTGGCAGCCATTGCCGCGGGTTTTGGTGGCGGCGGCCATAGAAATGCCGCAGGGTTCCGGGTAAAGCGGAGCAATATTGAGACAGTCCGGGAGTTGGTGCTGGCTGCTCTTGCATCGGTGGTGGTTTGATGCATTTCGTGATTCAGGCAGGCTGTTTATTTGTGTTTGTTTGATGAGCCTTCCTGTTTTGATATCGGATGCTCTGGCAATTCAGCCACTTGCTGCCGGAATTTTTTTGGTGGACAAGCCGGTAGGGCACTCCTCTTTCTGGGTAGTTAAACAGGTGCGCAAGGCCTTAGGCATAAAAAAAGTCGGACATGCCGGCACCTTGGATCCTTTTGCTTCGGGATTATTGGTGGTCTGTGCCGGACGAGCGGCCACCCGGATTATTTCGCAGTTCATGGCCGGCGAGAAGGAGTACGAGGCTGTTTTAAAGCTCGGGGTAGAAACCGACACCTTTGACACAGAAGGCAAGGTGGTAGCTACTCATCCGGTGCCGGCTTTCGACTTGCAACAGGTAGAAGAGTGTCTGCGCGGGTTCGTTGGTGAGCAACTTCAGACTCCGCCTAGCTTTTCCGCCTTGAAACATAAGGGCAAACCGCTCTATTATTATGCACGGCGCGGTTTGCCGGTAGTGAAAGAGCCCAGGAAAGTAGTAATAAGAGAGCTCTCCTGTCTCGATGTTGTAAAAGATGTCGTAACTATCCGGGTAACGTGCGGTAAGGGAACATATATCCGTTCGTTGGCCGCTGATATCGGGGTGGCTTTAGAGACCGGCGCTTGTCTCATCGGCCTTCGTCGTTTGCGGAGTGGGGTTTTTTCGGTTCGAGATGCCATAGATGGTGCGCTGCTTTCCGACCCGAAAGTCGGTCGACCATTGTTAATGGCCAACTTTATGGATGTAGAAACCGCATTGTTGCGGCTTTAGGTATTTAATAACAGGTGATTTAGAAGATTTTTTAGGACTGCCCTGTCTTTATTAGCAGGAATTAACAGCAAAAAAAGCATTGGAGGAAAACTGTGGCGATTCAATTTGAACAAAAACGTGAAATTATAACCAAATTCAACGTGCATGAGACTGATACCGGCTCTCCTGAAGTACAGGTCGCCCTGTTAAGTGCCAGGATTGACTATCTGACCGAACATTTCAAGTTGCATAAAAAAGATCATGGCTCCCGTCGCGGTCTTCTGAAAATTGTCGGCCAGAGAAGAAGATTGTTGAATTATCTCAAGAACAAGAGCGTGGATCGGTATCGAACCGTTATCCAGGAACTTGGCATTAGAAAATAAGTAGTAACTGGATTTATGTAAATAATCCAGGGGTTACCGGTTCAGCGCATGGCGTTTTGCTTGACTTGGCGCACTTGAGTGGAAGCCGGCGGATATCTCCTGGTATTGTCAGCAGACAACATCAGGAAAGCCGGTGTATTTATCCCAGATCCGGATAGCTGAAGGCGGAGTGGGTGCTTATTGAGAGTGGAACAATCATGTTCCGTCAATGGCAAGTGAAGAAATCAGACGGTATACTGTTTTGTCTTGAAGAGTGCAGGTATTACCGCAGGAGAGTGTATGTTCAAAAAAATGGATTTTATCCTGGGTGGCCGGTTGTTGACGGTCGAGAGCGGCAAACTGGCCAAACAGGCGAACGGATCTGCTCTGGTGACCTATGGTGATACAGTGGTTCTGGTCACTGCCACGGCTGCCAAGACCCCTAATGCGACCGGTGATTTTTTGCCGCTTACCGTTGAGTATCAAGAACGTTTTTATGCGGTGGGCAGGATACCGGGGAGTTTCTTCCGACGGGAGATCGGCAGACCAAGTGAAAATGAGACATTGTCTGCCAGATTTATCGATCGGCCGCTCAGGCCGCTTTTTGCCGAAGGCTATCG
>MGTA01000270.1:0-2242 GCA_001799225.1 Deltaproteobacteria bacterium RIFOXYD12_FULL_50_9 | reverse complement strand
CTGATATGCTGGCCATGATTGGCGCTTCCTGTGCGTTGACTGTCTCGGATATCCCCTTTCTGGGACCGATTGCCGGGGTTCGGATCGGCTTGATCAATGGGGAGTATGTTTTAAATCCCACCAAGAGCCAATGGGCTGATTCTCGTCTCAATCTGATTGTCGCCGGTTCGCGAAAAGCCGTGGTAATGGTTGAAGGCGGCGCCGACAGCCTGTCAGAGAGCGAGGTGCTTAATGGAATTTTCTATGGCCATGAGCAGTTGCAGCCGATTCTTGATCTGCAGGAGGAGTTCCGGGCAGCTGTCGGCAGGCCGAAGATGGTAGTCGCGCCACCGGTCTTGAATGCAGAGATCGGCCGGCGCACCATGGAAGTTGCCAAAGAGGGAGTGCATGAAATTATTACCACCGCCGATAAGATCAAGCGTGGCGAACTGAATCATGCTCTTGAGAAGAAGGTTCTGGAGACACTGGACACCGAGTTTGCAGACGGTGCGGCTGAGATCAAAACGCATTACAGCAATCTCAAAAAGACCATGATGCGCGATATGATCGTCCATGATAAGTCCCGCATCGACGGCCGCCGGATCGATCAGATCCGCCCCATCACCTGTGAGGTCTCCTGTCTGCCCCGGGTGCATGGCTCAGCCCTGTTTACCCGAGGGGAGACCCAGGTTATCGTGATCTCAACCCTTGGCAGTACTCAGGACGAACAGAAAATCGAGTCGCTTTATGGGGAATCTACCAAGCCCTTTATGCTGCACTACAATTTTCCGCCATACAGTGTCGGCGAGGTACGGTTCCTGAGGGGGCCGAGTCGACGCGATATAGGGCACGGGGCTCTGGCCGAACGAGCTATTCGCGCCGTCCTGCCGGATAACGATAAATTCCAGTATACGATCCGGGTGGTCTCCGAGGTTTTGGAGTCCAATGGTTCGTCGTCTATGGCCACGGTCTGCGGCGCCAGCCTTGCTTTGATGGACGCCGGTGTGCCGCTCAAGAAACCGGTCTCCGGCATTGCCATGGGTTTGATTAAAGAGAAAGATGACATCGTTATCCTCTCCGATATCCTGGGCGATGAAGACCACCTGGGCGATATGGATTTCAAGGTGGCCGGCACCGAAGAGGGCATCACAGCCCTCCAGATGGATATCAAGATTGAGGGGGTTTCCCGGGACATTATGGCTCGTGCACTTGACCAGGCCAAGGCCGGTCGGCTGCATATTCTGAATGAGATGCAGAAAGGTCTTGTCACCCATCGTGATAAGGTCTCTGAATATGCTCCCAAGATTTTCGCCATCCAGATCAACCCTGAGAAGATTCGTGAGTTGATCGGCCCGGGAGGCAAGGTTATCAAAGGATTGACCCTCGAATTCGGGGTGAAGATCGATGTTGAGGATTCCGGTAAGGTGATGATCTTTGCACCGACCGCCAAGGTGGCCGAGGAAGCGCTTGCCCGGATTAATCAGATTACGGCCGAGGCCGAGATCGGCAGGATTTACACCGGTAAGGTTCAGAAGATCGTCGAGTTCGGCGCCTTTGTCGAGATCCTGCCGGGGGTAGATGGACTTGTACATATCTCTGAACTGGACACGAAGCGGGTGGCTAAGGTTACCGATATTCTCCAGGAAGGTGATGAGGTCAAGGTCAAGGTATTAAGCATCGACCAGCGCGGCAAGATTCGCTTGAGCCGCAAGGCCCTGCTTGAGGAGTCAACCCCGTCCTGATGTTTCAGAAAACTGTTTTAGGCAACGGGGTCCGTATTCTGTCGGAACGGCTGCCGGCCCGCACTGTCTCCCTTGGGGTTTGGGTTGATGTGGGCTCTCGTGACGAAGGTGAGAGTGACAACGGTTGCTCTCATTTTGTCGAGCATATGCTTTATAAGGGTACGCCAACCCGCAATGCCCAGCAGATTGCCAGGGAACTCGACGTGCTGGGCGGCATGTCAAACGGCTTTACCTCCCGGGAATCGACCTGTTACTATGCCACGGTTCTGGACGATAAATTAGCCAGGCTCGTCGAGCTGGTTTCCGATATCTTTTTAAACTCAAGCCTTGCCCAAGAAGAGATTGAGAGGGAGCGCCAGGTAATCCTCCAGGAGATCAGCATGGTGGAGGATATGCCGGATGAGCAGATCCATGATCTTTTCTCCACTATGTTCTGGGGCGAGAAGTCGGTCGGTAACACCGTCCTCGGTCATCGTGAGGTGGTGGCAGCCATGGATACCGGCAAACTCCACGACCACATG
>MGTA01000269.1:5513-6939 GCA_001799225.1 Deltaproteobacteria bacterium RIFOXYD12_FULL_50_9 | reverse complement strand
TTATGGCTACTCATTCGAATCAGAGCGATAATGCGGTTGAAAAATACGGGGCAAAATGGTCGATAGAGTGCCGGGTGTGCCATTGGCCGCATCACCAGAAACAGATCAGGACATACGGAATTTCGAGTTACCTGACGAGCGGCTCAGTCACCCTGGTTGGGACGAATTATATCAAAACCGGCACGGTGTTGGTTGCAGATGCTCTGATCGGTAATATCCTGATCCCGAATACAAGCAAGATATCATATCAATACAAGATAATAGACAACACGATCGATACGATTACGGTGACCACGAATTTTGATACTGGTATCGTCAGTGTCGGCAACACATTTGCGGTAATTTACGGCAAACTGATCAAGTCAACCATCAAAACCCCGAACAGTGGTGAGAAGACGGTCAAGTTCTTCAGGCCGACCGGCCCGAATTCTTTTGCCGACGGTGGATCGACTCGGGATGGCGTCTGCGAGGTCTGTCATACCAAAACCACCCACTACCGGAACGATGGTTCGGGTACGGACCAGAGCCATGAGAATCTTGGTGGAAAAAACGAGACGGACTGTTTTGACTGTCATTCCCACAGCGTGGGATTCAAGCATGGCGGCAGCGGCACAGGGTGCGGCACCTCAACGACTTGCCATGGGGCAAGGGAATCGCATCCGACCCATGTAAACAATGCCGGCGGCAAAGGTCTGTCGCTTGCTTGCTCGGTTTGTCATAATACCAGCAACTTCCCATCCTTCAGGTCAAAAGCAGATGCGAATGCTCAATTAACTTTTGCGCAGACGGACATTTGTAACGATTGCCACAGCCCTGGCGGTACCTATGACGGTGTAAATGATACGAACATCGGGGCAAAGAAACATTGGCATGACAGCCAAGGCAGGATTTATAACGGCAACGTACTCAATTCAGGCAAAGAGAAATGGTGCGCCACCTGTCACGATGATGAGCCTTCAGTCATCAACGGAGTGATCGCGCCGAATGTCATCGGTAAGGAGGCTGAACCTTACACCTATGGCACAGGCTGGGGTTTCTATAAGACGGGCCACGGTCTGCCTTCAAGCCAGACATATCCTGCCAGCGGCGGCGTGACCGCAGGCGCAAATGTGCAGTGCAGCAGTTGCCATGATTTCTCAACCGCTCATATCGACGGCTTTGCCAGAACTTTCGATGACGGTAACAGCAGCACTCTTGACCCGAGCAACTACAGCCAGGGCTACCGGCTGAATAAGGTAGCTGCAGGACAGGGGACCGGGTCCAGCACCCAGGAACCTATGCTCGTGCCATGGCCGGGGCCTACGGTAAACAGCGCCAACAACTACAGGCTCTGCGTCAATTGCCATGATTCCGGGCCGTTCCTTAATTCCAGTGACATGAATACCAATCTGGTAACCGATGGAATAAACCGTCACCAATTTCACAT
>MGTA01000269.1:4640-5471 GCA_001799225.1 Deltaproteobacteria bacterium RIFOXYD12_FULL_50_9 | reverse complement strand
CAACAACAGCGCCATCGTAAATCCCACCACGCCGCCTGATCCCCAGGATCTGCCTCTTACAGCCAGTACCGGCACGATCTGGATACCCGGCAGTTCTACAAACCTCTGTGGACATTGCCACGGTGGGGGAAGCTCATCAATCGAAGACAGGACGCCGTACCAGAACATGCAGCAGGCGCCGACCCTTGCGTGGACTGGAGAGAACGGCTACACGAATGACGGGGTGAGTCCGGATAGCGGCCCCAGTGGCAGCAGTTTTACCTTCCGGATCAAATATGCCGACACCAACAACAACGCGCCGACAACCTATCAGGTCTGGGTGGATAAAAACGACAACGGCGTATACGGAGCCGACGAGAAGTTCACTATGAGCGAAGTCGATTCCGTTGATGATAACTATTATAACAGCAAGCTGTACACTTATACCATGCCGCTTTCAAAGGCAGTCGACAATGCCTTCACTTACCACTTCAAATTCTCCGATGGTACTGCGGATGCTACGGGAGACCCCGCTTCCGACAGGACGGTTACCGTAACCAACAATGTCCCGGTTCTTTCCTGGACCGGCGAGACCTATTATTCAAACAACGGTGTCGATCCTGTTACCGGCGGCAACAACGCCAACTTCACGTTCAGGATCAAATACACTGATGCGGACAACGAGTGCCCGCCAGCAGCGAGTGACATCCAGGTCTGGATCGATGAGAACAATAATGGCACATACGATCCAGGCGAGAAACACAACCTGACCGCGGCAGATGGCAATGCCTGCTCAAGCGGCAGGGTTTATACCTACAGCACGACATTGGCCAGTATCGGCGATGGTGGGCT
>MGTA01000269.1:4253-4390 GCA_001799225.1 Deltaproteobacteria bacterium RIFOXYD12_FULL_50_9 | reverse complement strand
TGGAAATTATGGGCCAAGCGAGAAATATAATCTGACCGAGGTCGACGCCGGCGATACCGACTGCACAAACGGCAAGCTTTATAAGACAACGAGGACGCTTGCATACGCGGGCAGCGGCAATCTGAGCTACCGTTTCT
>MGTA01000269.1:2218-4225 GCA_001799225.1 Deltaproteobacteria bacterium RIFOXYD12_FULL_50_9 | reverse complement strand
CGGAGATCCCGCAGATTACGACGGCACGGTGACCGTGGTCACAGGCGCCCGTAAGGTCAGACCGACCGGCGGCAGCGGCTGGTACAGCACCATCCAATCTGCAGTCGCAGCCAATCAGACGATCCTGGTCTATCCAAATGCTGATTTTACTCCGACCACATATAATGAAAGCGTTGCGGTGAATGGTGTCAACAATGTGACTATTCGCTCCGTCTGTGGTCCTGATTACACAATAATAGACGGTGTGGGCAGCGGTTATGTGGTCTGGGGCAATTTCAGCAGCAGCAATCTTGCGGTGGACGGGTTCTCGATTACTGGAGATACAAATGGAATATACGCAAACGGCAGCACTCCCGTAACCGTTTCAAACTGCAAGATTCACAACAATACTGGCGTCGGTGTTTCTGCAAGTAACGGCGCAAATCTGGCAATTGATAACTGTGAGATATACTCAAACGCAAGCGCAACGGAGCTTTACGGCGGCGGCATATACCTGAACGGCGGGACCCATACAATCCTGAATTCAACAATCAGAAACAATACAAGCCAAACCGGAGCGGGCCTATATGCCGTCAATATTGTGTCTACGACTATCACAGATACCACGATAAGGGACAACACGGCAACCGGCATTGCTGGCGGCGTATACATTGCCGGCGGCACGGTCAATCTGCGTAAGTCCACGATCAGCGGCAACACATCTTCCTCCGCCGGCGGCGGTTTATACACAAACAGCGGCCCAACAGTTAATATTGAAAACTGTCTCCTAGTAAACAACCAGGGTACTGCTGGCGGCATGCTGTACCTCAACTCCGGTACGGTAACGGTCAAGAACTGCACCATTGCCGATAATCAGGCTACTTCCGGCAATGGTGGGGCCATCTATACGAATAATGTCCCCGTCATCGTGAGGAACAGTATTTTCTGGAGCAACTTTGCCTCTGGTGACGGTCATAATCTCTATAAGAATGGCGATCGCCTTTCAAACGGCAGCACCATAACCGATTCCGATATCATGACCGGCCGGTATTATATCGGCAACTGCGTGCCTACCTATGCAAACAATATCGCAGCATATCCGTTCTTGGTCGGTAGCGACGATTACCATCTGCAAGCCAACTCACCGGCTATAGACACGGCGAATGCAGCATATGCTCCGAGTGACGACAGAGACGGCAATGCGCGGCCCCAGCCTCAGGGCGGAGGCTATGACATGGGGGCATATGAGTTTGCTTCAGGGGTACCTGAAACCGAGGCGCCAGTGGTTACCGGATTTTCGGCAACGACACCTTCAACAAACCGGAACGTGCCGATAACCTTGTTTACGGCAAGCGATAATACGGGCGTAACCGGCTACAGGATAACGACATCACCGCCGCCGCCCTCAGCAGGCGAAGGAGGATGGTCTTCCACGGCTCCTGCAACATATCTGGTGACTTCCGACGGCGCCCATATATTGTATCCATGGGCCAAGGATGCCTCGGGCAACGTATCAGCAGCGTTCGGTTCGCCGGCGCCGGTCGTGGTTGATGCGACTGCGCCGAACGTGACGGCATTCACGGCAACATCTCCTTCGACAAGCCTGAACATACCGATAACCTCATTTACGGCTTTTGATGTAGTAGAGGTGACAGGATATCAAATAACTACGAACTCCACGCCGCCGGAAGCAGGCGCAGGCGGATGGTCGGGAACGGCGCCGACGATCTACACGGTCAGCTCGGAAGGGACCTACACGCTTTATCCGTGGGCAAAAGATGCGATCAGCAATGTTTCGGCCGTATATGCAACACCCGTCACGGTTGTCGTGGATACGACGCCTCCGACGGTAAGCGGCACAACGCCTTCAAACGGGGCGACGGGCGTAATAGCCAACAGTCCGGTTACCATCAACTGGAATGAGAATGTCGACTGTACGACGGTTACCGCATCGACGGTAACGATAAGCCCTCAGCCGGGCACGTGGACAAGGACGTCATGCAGCGGAAGTCAGGCGGTCTTTAGCCG
>MGTA01000269.1:1835-2165 GCA_001799225.1 Deltaproteobacteria bacterium RIFOXYD12_FULL_50_9 | reverse complement strand
AGCTGGGCCTCGGCCGACTGCCTTACCGAAGGAGTAAGGCCGCGGACCGGCGCTAAAGACGCCGACTACGAATTCCGGGTCAAATACAGTGATGCGGAAAACCAGTGCCCGACCTCTATACAAGTTACGGTAAGCGGAACACCTTATGACCTCACGAGCAACGACGGCGCCTCATGCACGACCGGCCGGACTTATTGGCAGTCGATAACGCTTAGCAATGCCGGTGACTTCAACTACTCGTTCTCGGCTTCGGACGGGATTGATTCCGCCACCGGCACCCCCGCGGCCAACCATGTGGTAACCGTCATCAATGCCTTTAAGGTAAGGCCT
>MGTA01000269.1:0-1811 GCA_001799225.1 Deltaproteobacteria bacterium RIFOXYD12_FULL_50_9 | reverse complement strand
AATACGCAGTGGTGTCAGACAATAGGACGCGCCGTTACTATATCCACTGATCCATCAACAATCCTGGTCTATCCAAACAGCGACTTCACCGCAGCCACTTATGCGAACTTTGCTTTGAGCAGCAAGAATAACCGGACGATCCAGTCGGTCTGCGGCGCTGATCTGACAGTCGTTTTCGGCGGCAGCAATATTGTTTCGTTCACCAACAGCAATACCGGGGTGGTGGATGGCTTCTCGATAAACGGAGGCTCATCCTCAACGAATGGCGTGTACCTGAGCTGTAATGGCAGTCAAACTTTTACGCTCAAAAACAGCAAGGTTTACAGCAACACCAGTCAGGGCGTGTATGTGCTCGCCTCCTGTCAGGTAGATATCCAGAACACGGATATTTACAGCAATACCGCTATGGCGATATACATGAACAATAACACCAGCCGGCTCAGTGTTACCGGAAGCGAGATTTATTCCAACGGCCGCGGCATATATATTAACGGCTACTACACTACTATCCATACCATAACAAATACAACTATTCGAAATAATACTACTACAGCCTCCGGTGCAGCTATAAACTGCAATACATGCAAAATGAATATTGAAGACAGCATCATTAGAGATAACACCGCATCATTGCAAGGCGGAGCATTTTATTGCACCGGTGACTGTATACTTACTATTGACGTCAGCACTATAAATTCCAATAAAGCAGCAGAAGGCGGAGCATTCTACTTTAATAGTGTCGGCTCTGCGGTAAACATTACAGACACCTTCATTCAGGGCAATGAAGCAACAAGCGGCGCCGGGGGCGGTCTTTTTGTGAATGCCGGTTACGCCAATTTGACCAATGTCATGCTGACCGGCAATAAGTCTGCGGGCCGGGGTGGCGCGATTTTCCATAATAGCGGTTATTCCAACAGCCTGTTCTGTACCATAAGCGGCAATTATGCCGGAACACAGGGCGGCGGCATCTACCACACCAGCAACGCTGTTACAACGACGGTGAAAAACAGCATCGTGTACAATAACGATGCCGGGAATCCTACGAATAACTATAGGCAGATTGAGACAAACGGCAGATGGAACTTTATGGATGTCTATTACTCCTTGATCAACCAGGCTCCAGGCACCACCCCATATCCGTACACTCTTAGTTACGAAGACAATAGCCCAGGCTACAACAAAACCGTCAGCAATCCGAATTTTGTAAGCCCGTTGAATCCATCCTCCGCCCCGACTACGGGCGGAGATTACCACCTGCAATCCGGTTCGCCTGCAGTTAATGCCGGCAGTTCAAGCTATACTTCCGACCACGATATCTTTGATGGAACTCCAGGATCTAGACCCAAAGGCAGCGGTTATGACATGGGGGCCCATGAGAAGGAGTAAAACGAGGGAGCGGAAACGGGAAATTCAGCTTACCCACGTCCATAGTGGACGGTGGGGGTGGTGAAATCGCCACTCGGAGTACATCATCGACGCTTATCCTCTCCGAGGTCAAGGTGCAGGATACGATATGGGATCGGATGAGTATGTGCAATAGCGGTAGAGTATAGGAAAGATGATCAGGGGAAAAATTATGCGCGTTCTATCGGAGATGAGTATTCTGTTGGTGCTGTTGTTGAGTCTGTTGGTAGCAGAAGTGTCTGCCGACCAGCGGAATCTTGACTATCCGCATAACAGTGCCCAAGGATATAGCTGCGACTCGTGTCATTACGTGCAGGGTTCCTCTCTGCCGTCCTGGGCAACCGCAGGACTTGATGAAGATGATCTTGATGACACGCGATATAATAGGGCGTGCTGGAGCTGTCATG
>MGTA01000268.1:18595-19699 GCA_001799225.1 Deltaproteobacteria bacterium RIFOXYD12_FULL_50_9 | reverse complement strand
AGCTGAAAAAATAGTCGGCAATGATAATAATTTCTCCGAGAATTTCTACCTTCATCTCGGAAGTTTTATGTCTTGACAATGGGGTCCATTATACTGCTGATGGACAAGAAGAACAAGGAGGACCACGTAAGATTTCATACCCTGTATCGGGATGACGTTTCAAAAGAGATCAAGGTTGAAAGTGTTGATGATTATCGCGACATTTCTCCAAATGCCATAGCGGACACATTTAATGATTTAACCAAAGAGCAAGTCAGGTTGAAAATGGGAGCATTAGGCAAATGAAGCTTTCTGAAAATGACTTGGAAATTGACTTTTCGAATGCCGTGGATGGTTTTGTGTTTGACCAGATGAGGCCAGCTCTACCTAACTTTCATGGTATGAGTAAAATGCATCGAGTTGATTTTGTTGTTGAACTTGAAGAAGCGGTTCTTTTTGTGGAAATTAAAGATCCCGGCAACCCAAAAGCGCAAACAGAGGGGTTGATAAAGTTTTATTACGAACTGAATGATGGCACACTAAGCGCTACCTTCGCAGCAAAATTTATTGACTCCTTCGTTTATCGATGGGCTGAAGAGCAAATAAAAAAGCCTGTTCACTACTTAAATCTTGTTACTTTGGAAACTTCATTGCTGGTAAATCTGTCTGATGAAATAGCCAAAAAACTCCCTCCGATTGGAAAACCAGTTGCTCGTTGGAAACGTGCTTTTTTGGAAAATTGTCAAGTGTTTAACCTTGAAACTTGGAATGATAATTTCCCAAGGTGGCCAGTCAGACGAATTTCTTCAACCACTCCGGCAATTGGTGAATAATCAAAAAATGGAAACGTCGAAACTAAAAAAATTCGCTCAATTTGCTCGTCGTAGTCTTATCGAACAGGTGTCTGGCAAGCTTAAATTGGTCCTGGCAGAAGGTAGCGCGGCACGGCGTGAAAGCTCTGAGGCGGTCATAAAGCTAGAAGAACAGATAAAGACGCATGGCGATGAGAAGGTGGTAGAAAAAATAGCCTACATCTGGTTCAACCGTTTCTGTGCTCTTCGTTTCATGGATGTAAACCATTACACCCTTATTGGCGTGGTGTCGCCTGCCGATGGACAGTTCCAG
>MGTA01000268.1:4740-18570 GCA_001799225.1 Deltaproteobacteria bacterium RIFOXYD12_FULL_50_9 | reverse complement strand
GGCAAAGAGGGGCCATATCGATGACAGCATGGTGCCCGAAAAGACCAGACACCATGTTTTTGCTCTGCTGAATGGCACTACCCCCAGTAGTGAGCCACAAGCTGAGGCCTACCGTATGCTTGTGGTCGCAGCATGTAATGACTACCACAAGGCCATGCCCTATCTGTTTGAACGTATTGCCGATTATACTGAGTTGCTTATGCCCGACGACCTGCTCTCCGGTAACTCCATTTTGGCATATACCCGCGAGGCGATGACACCAGACGTCTGCAATGATGTCGAGGTGATTGGCTGGCTCTATCAGTTCTATATCTCCGAGAAGAAGGACAAGGTTTTTGAAGGGCTCAAGAAGAACCAGAAGATCACCCCGGAAAACATCCCGGCAGCGACCCAGCTTTTCACCCCGCACTGGATTGTCCGTTATCTGGTGGAGAACTCACTTGGTAGGTTGTGGATGCTTAATCGACCCAACTCTCGCTTGGTTGAACAGATGGAGTACTACATCAAACCAGCGGAGCCGGAAGCCGATTTTCTAAAGATCAACTCACCGGAAGAGATCAAAATTTGTGACCCTGCTTGTGGTTCCGGTCACATGCTCACCTATGCTTTTGTGTTGCTGTATGCCATATATGAAGAGGCGGGAAACGATAGCAAAGAGATTCCTGATCTGATTCTCACTAAGAACCTCTATGGTATCGAAATAGATGAACGGGCTGGGGCGTTGGCTGCCTTTGCCCTGACTATGAAGGCTCGACAAAAAAACCGCCGCTTTTTCCGAAAGCCGGTGCAACCAAATATCTGTGTTCTGAAAAATATCCACTTTGATGAATCAGAGTTACAGATCTATATGGATGCCCTGGGACGGTCTTTGTTCACCATGGATTTTCAGACGACCTTGCACCAGTTTGAGGAGGCTGATAACTTTGGCTCGTTGATTCGGCCAGCGCTTACTGATACCAATTATATCCATGAACAGATCAAGGGCAAGGGCATTGGTGGTCAGATCCACCTCTATCTAGCCCACCAAAAGGTATTACAGATGCTACGGCAGGCTGACTTTCTCAGTCCTAAATACCATGTAGTGCTTGCTAATCCGCCGTATATGGGTAGCAAGGGGATGAATGGGCGGTTGCAAGCGTTTGCCAAAGATTGTTACACAGATAGTAAACCCGATCTCTTTACTATGTTTATCGAACGTAACATTGACCTTGTCAAACCGCTAGGCTCTATTGCCATGATTACTATGCAGAGTTGGATGTTTCTCTCTGCATTCGAAAAATTTCGGAAGAGGCTAATCACTGAGCATTCAATAATGTCGATGACCCATCTTGGTGCTCGTGCTTTCGATAGTATCGGTGGAGAAATTGTTTCAACGACAGCCTTCGTAATTGGAAAATCAATGCCATGCACTTACAAGGGTGCATATCTTAGATTGGTAGATGGAGAATGCGAAACAGAAAAAGATAGAGTGCTGAAAGAGAAGCGTAATTACCCGTGTTATTTTAATAATTCGTATTTCCTAAAGATCCCTGGTTATCTAATTGCGTATTGGGTTTCAGGTGGGATTATTGCTACATTCTCAGATAATCTAAAACTTGGCGAGTATCTTGTCTCTCGCGAAGGTCTAACATCTGGAGATAACGAACGGTTTTTGAGGGTTTGGAGTGAAGTTGGAATTCGTGATATTTTTTTTCATGCTTCATCAGACACCGAAGCAAAAAAAACGGGAGCTCGGTGGTTTCCTCACCTAAAAGGAGGGGAATACCGAAAGTGGGCAGGAAATACCGAATTTATTGTTGACTGGTTTAATGATGGGCAAGAGATGAAAAATTTTTCTGACCTAAAGACGGGTAGAATACGATCACATAATTATAATGGTGATTGGGCATTCAAGACAGGCTTAACTTGGTCAAGCGTTTCCACTGGCAACTTTTGCGTGCGACACGTGGAAGGGAACTCCATGTTTGATACTACTGGAACAATGGGGTTTGCCAACCAAATCGTGAACTTGAAAAATATTGAGAGCTACCTCAATAGCAAAGTGGCGACTCATTTAATGAGTATACTTGCGCCAACAATACGTTTTCAGCCTGGGCATGCACTTAATTTACCTTACAAAGAAGCCGTTCCCCTGCAAATTGAAAGCAACGGCCTGAGATGTGTCGAATTAACGGAGAATGACTGGGATAGCTACGAAACCTCCTGGAAGTTCAATCGCTTACCACTCCTGCATCCTGACTACCGCCAGCCAACGTTAAAGGCCACTTACGTTCAATTATGCACTCACTGGTCAGAGATGACGTTGGAAATGCAACGGCTCGAAGAGGAGAACAACCGAATCTTCATCGAAGCTTACGGCCTGCAGGACGAACTGTCTCCTAATGTACCTCTGAACGAAATCACTCTGACCTGCAATCCTCATTACCGCTACGGCGGTGCCAAAACCGAGGAAGAACTAGAAGCACTGCTGCTGGCCGATACCATGCGAGAGTTTATTGCCTATGCTGTGGGTTGCATGTTCGGACGCTACGCATTGGATATGCCGGGGCTGATCCTCGCAAACCAGGGTGAAACTATCGAAGATTATCTCAAACAGATTCCCAAGCCAAGCTTCTCGGCAGACGACGATAATGTCATTCCCGTCCTCGACGACGATTGGTTCATCGACGACATCGCCAGTCGCTTCCATAAGTTCCTAAAGATCACCTTTGGCGAGGAGCACTTCGAGGAGAATCTCAAATTTATAGAAAAGGCCATTGGTAAGGACATCCGCAAATATTTCCTCAAGGATTTCTACGACGATCATGTGCGACGTTATAAAAAAAGGCCCATCTACTGGCTTTTCTCCAGTCCCAAGGGTAGTTTCAACGCTCTGATCTATATGCACCGCTATCGCCCGGACACAGTTTCCATTGTTTTAAATGACTACCTGCGTGAGTTCCGTACCAAACTTATCTCCCGGCGTGAGCATCTGGCGGCGATCAGTATCAGTGCCTCTGCCTCCCAGACTGAAAAGACCAAGGCTTTAAAGGAGATAGAAAAACTTAAAAAAACCATCGACGAGCTGAACGTCTACGAACGGGATATCCTCTATCCGTTGGCCACCCGCAAAATCGAAATCGATCTTGATGACGGGGTGAAGGTCAACTACCTTAAATTCGGGGCGGCACTGAAAAAGATTACCGGCCTGGATACTAAGGAAGAATAAATTATTTCGCGCAGAGACGCAGAGGCGCTGAGGTTAAAATAAAACAAAAAAGGTTTTCTCAGCGTCCCTGCGTCTCAGCGCGATAAAAATATCTTTGGATGAATACAATACCTGTGCTGAATAATTAGCTGAGGCCTAAAGAATGACAGAAAATGAGATAGGAACCATTGTAATCGAGTCAGCTCTTGCCGTTCATCGTGAGCTTGGCCCTGGGCTTCTTGAGATGGTTTACGAGGTTGTTTTAGCCAGAGAGTTGCAGGATAGAGGGTTGAAGGTAGAACGGCAGGTGGCAGTACCGATTGAATATAAAGGTATCAGGTTTACCGAAGGCTTCCGGGCAGACATCATAGTCGATGGCAGGGTTATCTTGGAATTAAAATCTATCGAACGGGTGACTGCGGCGCACAAAAAGCAAGTTCAGACGTACCTGCGGCTGACGGGATGCAAGCTCGGCTACCTGTTGAATTTTGGCGAGGCCTTGATGAAATCCGGGATCACCCGCTGTGTCAATGGCCTAGAAGAATGATCTTTTCCCTGCGTCTCAGCGTCTCTGCGGGGGGAAATAATTGTCATACATTGAGTTGAGGAGCTCAATCCATGCTTGAAACGTTAATCCATGAACCAGAGGGCAAGACCCTGGAGTTCAAACGCGATCTGTCAACGCCAAAGAACTTTCTGAAAACTCTGGTCGCCTTTGCCAATACTGCAGGTGGTCGCTTGATCTTCGGGGTGGCAGACGCCTCCCGGCAGGTGATCGGCGTCGAAAACCCACTGGACGAGGAAGAGCGGCTCTGCAACCAGATTGCCGATGCCATCGCCCCACGTTTGGTGCCCAATGTGGAGCTGATTACGGTTGAAAACAAAACCCTGTTGATCGTGGAGGTCTATCTCAGCGGTACGCGTCCTCACTGGATTAAGGCGGAGGGTCCGGAGTCAGGGGTCTATGTCCGGTTGGGCTCAAGTAATCGGCAGGCCGACCGCGAATTGATTGCTGAATTGCGCCGTGGTGTCGAAGGCGTGGCCTTTGATGAAATGCCCATGCCTGATCTCTCCGTTGATGATTTGGACATAAAGGTCGCGGAAGAGATGTTTAAAGGTCGACGTGTTCTTGATGAGAAGGCGCTGATAACGCTTAAACTGCTCCGCCAGGAACAGGGCAAGCTCGTACCCACTAAAGGGGCAATGCTGCTATTCGGCAAGGAGCGTACTTTTCATTTTCCCGATGCCTGGGTTCAGTGTGGGCGTTTTATCGGCCAAGATAAAGCAGATATTTTCGACCATATTGAAATTGAAGAACCGTTACCCAAAGCGATAGAAAGTATCATGCTCTTTTTGAAAAAACATGCTATGCGGGGCGCTGACTTTTCTGAAATACGCCGCAAAGATGTTTGGAGTATCCCTTTGGGAATTCTCCGTGAGGCAATCATCAATGCCTTGGTTCATAGCGACTATTCCCAGCGCGGCGCACCTATTCGTATCGCCTTTTTCGATGACCGCATCGAGATCGAAAACCCCGGTATCTTGCTGCCCGGCATGACCATTGAAGACATGAAACAGGGCGTCTCCAAAATTCGTAACGCCGTTATTACTCGTGTTTTCCGGGAACTTGAGTTGATTGAACAGTGGGGTAGCGGTGTGAGACGAATGTTCAAAGAGGCAGAGGAACAGAGATTACCAGCGCCCGAATTTATTGAAATCGGCATGCGGGTACGGTTCATTGTGCGTTTAGCAACATCAATAGCCATTGAACCCGCTACAGCACAAGTCGAGGCACAAGAGTCAGGGGTAGAGTCAGGGGTAGAGACCAAACAAGTCGCAGGTGAAGTCGCAGGTGAAGTCGCAGGTGAAGTCGCAGGTGAAGTCGCAGGTGAAGTCGCAGGTGAAGTCACAGGTGAAGTCGCAGGTGAAGTCATGCACCTTTTGACCATGCTCGATAAGCCCTTAAGCCGAACAGAATTACAGGCCAGCCTTAATCTCAAAAGCCAGGCCAATTTTCGTGATCGCTACCTCCAGCCTGCCCTGGATAATGGTCTTATTGAAATGACCATCCCGGATAAACCCAACAGCCGTTTGCAAAAATACCGACGCACGACAAAAGGAAAGATGCTTTTGCAGAAGAGAAATAATTTGTCAATTTGAAGCTCCTGATGAGATAATTTTTTTCTATTTTGAGTGAAAAAATCTCCTGAATATTGATTCATTATGCTATAATAAGAGAAAATTATCTTGTTTGAGATAAAAAATCTCTCTATGGTGCCAAAATGCTAATCTCATTCTCAGTTGAAAATTTTCTATCGTTTAAGGACAAAGCAACCTTTTCCATGGTGGCCAGCCGGGAAAAACAGCATCAGGAGCGGCTCGTTTCCCTACAGGGACAGAAACTCAAACTTCTTCCCATTGCGGCAATCTATGGCGGCAATGCTTCAGGGAAAACAAATTTTTGCCAAGCCATAAGTTTTGCTCGCCATCAGATTGTTATTGGCAATCGTCCTGATGCCCGCATTCCTGTTGAACCTTTCGGTCTTTCAAAGATATACCGGAAGAAACCGTCTGGCTTTGTCTTTGAGATCCTGGTGGGGGAACAATGCTTTGAATATGGCTTTTATCTTAACTCTAAACAAGTAGAGCAGGAGTGGCTGGTTGAGATATTGAAGACAACGGAAAAGGATGTTTATCGCAGAACCGGTGATTCTATTGTTTTCCGGCCGGATCTTGATAAAGACCAATTCATGCATTTTGCCTTCAAAGGGACCAGGGAAAATCAGCTTTTTCTTACCAACAGCGTCAACCAGAAGATCGAGGAATTCAAGCCGATCTATGAATGGTTCCGCAGTACTCTCTTGCTTATTGCACCGGATACCCGCTTTGAAGCATTTGAGCAGTTTATCAAAGACGAGAGCCCATTATATGAATTAATGAATGATGCCCTGGTACGTCTGGACACCGGCATTGCCAAAATTGGCGGCGAGGAAATCCCTTTTGACTCAATCCCGATGTTGCCATTGGAACTTCGTAACCAGATAAAGGAAACTTTAGCCGAGAATAAACCTGTACGTATCCGCCTTGATCCCAATGGTGATCGGTATGTTGTCGAGCTGAAAGAAGGCAAGATTTGTGCGCAAAAGTTGATGAGTCTTCATATTGATGCCGACAATGAAGAGGTCAAGTTCGATCTCAGGTCAGAATCAGATGGATCGCTGCGGCTTATAGATCTGTTGCCAGCTTTTCTCGGCATGACCAGTGAGAGGGCGGGGACGGCAAAAGTTTTGATTATCGATGAACTTGATCGCAGTCTGCATACCTTGCTTACTTCCCAGCTTTTGAAAAGTTACCTGGCGGATTGCGGGCCAGAAACCCGGTCGCAACTTCTTATTACAACCCATGATGTGCTTCTCATGGACCAAGACCTTCTACGGCGAGATGAAATGTGGGTTGCTGAACGGGACACTGACGGCAGTTCTGAATTAATTGCCTTCAGCGACTACAAAGAGATCAGAAGCGACAAGGACATCCGGAAAAGTTACCTCCAGGGCCGGTTGGGTGGCATACCCAAAATTCTTTTGAAAGGTTCTTTGAAATCGGCAAGTAACATGGAGCTGGTCAATGGCTAAGAGCAGGCGTAATTTTATTAGGAAACCACCCGCCCTTGGCTACCGGAAGTTATTCATTATCGCCACCGAAGGAAGCGACACCGAACCCGAATATTTTACGATATTCAGCAGTAAGACGATCACAGTAAAAACCCTGCCGAGCAAGAAGAAGACTTCCCCAAGCCAAATACTTAAAAGAGCAAAAAAACATATAGCTAAAGAAGGGCTCAGAAAAGGGGATGAGGTTTGGCTGGTTATTGATCGGGATACCTGGGAAGAAGATGAGCTTAACCAAGTCTATCAACAATGCTGTCTGAATAAATATTCATTGGCCTTGAGCAACCCCAAATTTGAATACTGGCTACTCCTGCATTTCGAAGATGGTAAAGGGGTCACAACAATCAATTGTGAAACCCGCCTCAAAGTCTCTCTTCCTCTTTTTTCGAAGAGTCATGTCGAGGTAACTAAGTTAAAACCCCGAATAAATGATGCGATTAAACGTGCCGAACAGCGCGACAATCCACCTTGTATCGACTGGCCCCATCATACCGGTACAACCGTGTATCGTCTTGTCAAGAAACTACAGGGGCAAGTGAATGGATAAAATCACGCAGGCAGTGTCAAAGATATTTGAACGGCACCGTATTGTCTTCTGGTACGACAAGGACAAAGAACTCCGGGCCGATTTTGAAGCCCTTGACCTGACTGATATTGAAAAGATCGAGCTGCAGAACAATGAGTTTCAGATCAAATATCACATCCTTCGGGAAAATCCAAAACAGAGATTTCTTCTGTATCATGAAGGGCCGCAACCGGAACCTCTGAATAATTGGTTGTTGGACGTCTTGCTTTCTCAAGGCGAGTTCTGTACTGATCAAGCGTCACTCTATCTGAGTGAATTGGAACTTGGGCCTGAATTTGCTGACCTTGTCAGAAATCATCTCGAATTTTTTAATGCTATCAAACGCCGGGAAGCTCTCAAAAACCTTGCAACCAAGAACGATACCCATAATCATATCCGACTTAATATGATGGCTGTCTGTGCTGGATCTGATCCCAGGATTGATTCTATACTTGAAAATCTACTAAGTGAATTAGCATCCGAACGGCAGGATAAATTCAATCTGTTGGCCAAGTGCGGGCTTGAATCGTTTCTTTGGGAACAGTTGAACCGGCATTATGGATATACCTCTGAAACAAAAAGCATACTCGATTTTGTTATCGAGATGTTCAAGTCTTGTTTCGGTATGGAATTGGGCAAAACTGCTACCTTGTCCGGCGACGCTGTAATTTTTCTCCGCAGATGGAAGGACTCAATTCGCCACTGTCCTGCTTTTGAATATTTTTCTGAGTACTGCGCCGATATCCTTGCGGTCGAACAAGACCTTCTGAAATGTGATTTCAAGGGACTGCAGGGGATTGATTATTTCCGGCTCATCGATAAAAAAATCATCAGCGATCTAGTACGCTCGGTTGCCAATCGAACTATCAGCGCCGGTGAGTGTGCCATGATTGTCCGCAACCGGAGGCAAAGCCACTGGTATAAAGAATTTCATCACCTGTATGAAGCAGTAGAGTTCGCCGCCCATTTTATCCATACCCTTAACGAACTTGATATGAGGATGGATAGTTTGGCAAACGGGATTGACCGTTATTCGGGTTCCTGGTATCGCTTGGATCAACTCTATAGGAAATTTATTTATCATTCCCGCAAGTCTGGGATGATTTCCCTTCTTGAACTGCTTGCCACCCAGATCGAGGATCTCTATAACAATAATTTCCTTTTGCAGGTGAATGACAGTTGGCAGAAGATTGTTGATACCCCTCAGAACTGGTCAGCCATATCTCATGTCCACCAAAAACAGTTTTATGAAAAGCATATCAAGCCGTTCCTGGTTAAGAATAAAAAGGTTTTTGTGATTGTCTCGGATGCGCTGCGTTTTGAAATTGGGGATGAACTCCTCAGTCTTATTCGTCAGGAAGACCGTTATGATGCCGAACTTTTACCCATGCTCGGGATGCTGCCTAGTTTTACGCAACTGGGAATGGCCGCTTTATTGCCCAATACCCGGATATGCTTTGCTGAAAAATCAACCAATGTGCTGGTTGATGAAATGAGCACCCTTGGCACAGCAAACCGCTCCAAAATTTTGGATAAAGCTCTTCCTGGAAGGGCAAAGGCTATGCGGGCCGAAGAGTTACTGGGTCTCAACAAAGACGACAGTCGTAACCTTTTCCGGGATAATGACCTTGTCTATGTTTACCACAATCGTATCGATGCCACGGGAGACAAAAAGGAATCTGAAGAGCGGGTGTTTGAGGCAGTTGAAGAGACCATCCAGGAGTTGATTAAGGTCATCAAGAAACTTACGGGCGCCAATGTCACCAATATGGTCATCACCAGTGATCATGGCTTTATCTACCAAAACCGACCGATTGATGATTCTGATTTTACTGATGTCGGGGCTAACGGGGATGAAATCTATCATCAAGACAGACGTTTTATCCTTGGTAAAGGTCTGACACCACAAAAGAGTCTGCGCCATTTCAAGTCGGAAGAGTTGGGGCTTGCTGGTGACGTTGAGATCCAGATCCCCAAGTCGATCAATCGTCTAAGGTTGAAAGGTTCCGGCAGTCGCTATGTTCATGGTGGGGCATCACTTCAGGAGTTGATTATCCCTGTTCTCAAGATCAATAAAAAACGCCAGAGCGACGTTGCCAACGTCAATGTCGATATCCTGCGGAGTGGCAGCTCAATTATCACCTCCGGCCAGGTATCGGTGGCCTTCTATCAGACTGAACCTGCAACGGATAAAATAAGGCCCAGGATATTACGGGCAGGGATCTACACCAAAGACGGTGAACCTGTTTCCGACTGCCATGAGTTGATTTTTGATTATATTTCAGAAAATCCAAGAGAGCGGGAGATCCAGATCAGGTTTCTCATGACCAAGAAGGCTGATGAGGCCAATGGCCAGGATGTAATATTGCGACTTGATGAGCCATTGCCGGGAACAGCACAGATCCGAGAATATAAATCGGTAATCTATACGTTGCGGCGATCATTCACCAGTGATTTTGATTGATATGGGATACAAGATATGAGTGAGCTGGACCAAAAAATTAATGAGCATTTCTCCGGTCTGGTCGTGCGGAAAGACCTGGTGAAGATTGTCAAAGGCAATGCCATTGTCCCGACCTATGTTCTTGAATATCTGCTTGGACAGTATTGCGCCACTTCTGAAGAGGCGAGTATCAAAACCGGCATTGAAACAGTCAAGGAGATTCTGCGCAAACACTATGTCCATAGAAACGAGGCAGGCCTGGTCAAATCAATCATCAAGGAAAAGGGCAGACATAAAGTTATCGATAAGATCAGTGTCGATTTGAATGATGCTGCCGGAACTTATGAAGCCTCTTTTTCCAATCTTGGTATCCGACGGGTACTAGTGGCGGCTGATACGATCAAGAAACACCCGAAACTTCTGGTCAGCGGGGTCTGGTGTATTGCTGAACTGGAGTATGAGAATATTGACGATCCAAAAGCCTGCCCGTGGGTGATGGAATCTATCAAGCCAATCCAGCTTTCCCATTTCGATTTAGATGGCTATCTGGCAGCAAGAAAAAAATTCACTACGGATGAGTGGATTGATCTGTTGATGCAGAGCATCGGCTTTAATCCTGAGTTGTTCGGTAAACGGAGCAAGCTTTTTCAACTGGTACGACTTATTCCATACTGTGAACGGAACTATAACCTGATTGAGCTTGGCCCCAAAGGTACAGGCAAGTCCCATATCTATTCGGAGTTTTCACCTCATGGTATTTTGATTTCCGGTGGAGAAGTGACAGTGCCGAAACTCTTCGTGAATAATAGCAACGGCAAGCTCGGGCTGGTTGGTTACTGGGACGCGGTCGCCTTTGACGAGTTCGCCGGCAAAAAGAAAAAACCCAATAAGGCGCTTGTTGACATCATGAAGAACTATATGGCCAACAAGACATTCTCGCGCGGGGTTGAGACACTTGGCGCTGAGGCATCAATGGTCTTTGTCGGCAATACCCAGAACCCTCTGCCCTACATGCTCAAGCATACTGACCTTTTTGATGAGTTGCCGGAAGTCTATCATGATTCGGCTTTTCTCGACCGTCTTCATTTCTATATCCCAGGATGGGAGGTAGATATTATCAGAGGAGAGATGTTCTCGGATGGATATGGGTTTGTCGTTGATTATCTGGCTGAGATCCTCCGAACCATGCGCACCCATGATTTTTCTCTTTTCTATTCCGAACATTTCCCATTGCTGAGCGATATTTCCACCAGAGACCGTGACGCGATTACCAAAACCTTTAGTGGCTTGATGAAAATACTTTTTCCCCACCAGGAAGCAACCAAAGAAGAGATCGAGGAAGTGCTGAAGTTTGCCATAGAAGGCCGGAAACGGATCAAGGATCAGTTGATGCGCATTGACCCGACCTATGAGCATGTCAAGTTCGGCTATAAAGATCGAGGCCAAGACAAAACCACTCTAGTAAAGACATTAGAGGAACAACAATATCCTCAATACTATTATCAGGGGAATAATGCCCCAGATAATAAACCTGAAGTACCTGAATCTCCGTCCGTTATTACGTTTCCGGTGGTAGAAGTTAAAGAAGAGGTTCTAAAGGAAAAGCATCTCGTCTTTCAGGAGAATCAGCGGGGGATCAGCTACGACAAACTCTTTGGCCCATATCTAAAAGGTGTGCGGCAGCTTACCATTACCGATCCATACATCCGTATCTTTTTCCAAGCACGTAACATGATGGAGTTCCTCGAAACTGTCGTCAAATATAAATCCGAGGATGATGTGGTGGATGTGCATCTCATAACCGTTGAAGATGAATTTAAGGGAGATGCCCAAAAGAATTTTCTCCAGCAGATGCAGATGAGTGTTCAAGCTGCCGGCGTCCGCTTTTCCTGGGAATTCAACAACACCGGATCAGCACATGCCAGACACATAGTCACCGATAACGGCTGGAAAATTTTGTTAGATCGGGGCTTGGATATTTTTCAGCATTATGACATGAACGAAACATTTTCCATCAACAACAGGATGCAAGAATTCCGAGGTTGTAAGGCTTTTGAAGCTACTTTTTTACCGGTGAAGGATTGATGACGCCGAAAAAAGTAATTTTATCCCGCAGAGGCGCAGGGTGCGCAGTGATAACACATTAAATGAGGTGAAATATGGAAAGAACGTTATTAGAACCCTTGACGCCTGATAGAACCTGCTTGCTGGTTGTAGATATTCAGGAACGACTTATGCCGCTTATTCATGGCCGCGAAGCTGTTCTCAGAAATTCCATTCTTTTGGTTAAGGCGGCCAAAATAATGGAGATGCCGGTACTGGCTACCACTCAGTATGTTGCCAGGATCGGACCTTTTTTGCCGGAACTTGCTATAGAGTTGACCGCTGTATCGGCATCCGACAAACTGGAATTCGACTGTTTCCATAATTCTGCTTTCCAGCGGGTGTTGGAGACCCTTCCGGCGACTATCGATACATGCGTGGTCTGCGGTGTGGAAACCCATATTTGCATATATCAGACCATGCTGGGTGGACTAAGAGCAGGTTATCGGATGTGGGTTGCCGCTGATGCTGTTTCGGCAAGGGCAAATTCAAATCATGAGATCGGGCTTGGCCGGATCAGCCAGGTCGGCGGGATTGCCGGCAGTACGGAGATGATCATTTATGAACTGCTGCGCCAGGCCGGCACCGAGAAGTTCAAGGTCATTCTGCCCTTTCTGAAGTAGCCTTTTTTTGTCAGCAGGCTATTTATTTTTTAAGTGATTTCAATGAGCTTCCGATAGATACCTATAAATCGTAGTGGATTTCTATAGTTCCAGTTAGAAAAGGGAGCAGATTTTTGTGAGTGATCCTGATGGTTCCATACCGGAACAGGTTGTGGAGACGTTGAAATCCGCAGAAATTTCTGGAGACCAGGCGGCAGAATTGTTACCGGTAGACTCTGCCGCTAATCTTGTTGGCTCGTCAGCTGAAGATCAGCTGGAGCTCTCTTCGCGTTTTCACGCGGCAGTTGATGTCCCGGCGTTACGGGTCTACGACGAGAGCGATTCATTTTACCGGCATGACATGCCCGGCCGGTTCCATTGGTCGGTTGTCTGGGCTGATCTGATGATGACCATGTTTATTTTTTTTGCCGTGCTCTACATGTTTCAGGCAGGGCACCGCAAGATATTTGACGGTAATGCCGGAGGGGCTCCAGGTCTGGTCGGCGGCGGAGGCCCTGGTCCCACCGTGCCGATTGCCGGTTCCGGCGGCGCTACCGGCCCTGTTGACCCGATCGGTCCCATGGCAGGCTCGCTCACCTCCATATTTGATCAGGCAACCAGGGCGATTGACGCCGGCGAAATCAAGGATTTTGCCAGCCTGGATCTGGCATCAGACCGGGTGGTGCGTATAGTTCTAACCGGAGATCTGCTTTTCGATCCGGCTCAAGCCGGACTGAAGTCCAAGGCCAGGGATGCCCTGCGCAAGATCGGTGAGATTATCCGGCATACATCCTTCATGATCAATGTGGCAGGGCATACCGACAGTTTTCCTATTCATAGCAGTCAGTTCGATACGAACTGGGAGTTGTCGGTGATGCGGGCAACTGTCGTCGCCAGATTTTTAATCGAAGAGATGCAGATTCCGGCCCAACAGGTTTCGGTGACCGGTTATGCGGATTACCAACCGGTCGGACCAAATAATAGTGAACGCGGCAGGGCCGCCAATCGGCGGGTTGAGATCATTATTACCCGGGATGCACCGGACGGACTCCCTGCCGATTACCGCAAATTACTCGATAAAAACGGAGAGGGCGAATGATACCCATTAACATAATCGGCTTGCTGCTTTGCATCATTCTCTTTGTGGTGGGATTTGCCCTCCACACGGATCTGGCGCTCTACTATAACATCTCCGCGCTGTTAATTGTCATCAGCGGCAGCATTGGTGCGATTCTGATCAGTTACCGCCTGGAACGGCTGGT
>MGTA01000268.1:0-4637 GCA_001799225.1 Deltaproteobacteria bacterium RIFOXYD12_FULL_50_9 | reverse complement strand
CGATTTAAGGGGGTCCTTTCGCTTGAAGAGGAAGAGAAAACCACCATTCTGTTTCTGCGGCGGGCTTTGGGCTGTCTAGTCGACGGCTATAAGCAGGAGCAGATCCGCGACATACTCAACACCGAGATGTATTTTTTTAAAATGCGGCGCGATGACTGCGAAAGGGTGTTTCGAACCATGGCCGATTTTTTTCCATCCTTTGGCCTTGTGGGCAGCATTGTCGGTCTGATCGGCATGCTGTCCGGGATCAGCGACAACTCGCAGATCCTGGCCACCATCCCGATTGCCCTAACATCCACGCTCTACGGGATTGTTTTTGCAAGTTTCTTTTGCCTGCCGTTTGCCGCCAACCTGCGCGAAAGAACCAATCAAGAGCTGCTTCTCCAGAAGATTATCACCGAGGGCGTAATTGCGATTCAAAGCGAACTTGATCCGCGCGTGCTTGAAATAAAATTGAAATCTTTCCTTACCCCATCTTTACGCGCCGGGCGTTTAGTCTCGATTAAACGAATTCAGGAACGTTTCGGTATCCGACCGGATGGATCGGCCGGGACAACACCGACAGGACCTGAAGCTCTGAAAAAGTGATAAGGACAGTATTAGTATTGTTTGTTAGAGTTTTTGTGAGGGAAAAAAGATGTAGCTAATGGTTATGAATAGTGGAGGGCGTTCGATGGATCAGGCCAATAAAGCAGTAGTTAATCTTGAAGTCAGTGCCGGTTTTTTTAGAATTGCTACTGACCAGACCATCTATAACATCACAGTGCTTGGGAATTCCGGCAGAGCTGAACGGGTTTCTGAGAAAACCGTGCCAACTACAACTAGGGAAACCACAGGTGCAGTTGATGAGTCGGAGCTTTTAACTTTTGACCCTCTGAATACAATTAGCGAAACAGCAGGCGACAGCGGTGATTATTACAAGCAGGTTTCCCAGGATCTTTTCAGCGACATCGGTAAGCTTGCCAAACAGTTGAGTCACACCCTCATGGATATCCCGGCCGAAGATCGGTTAACTAAAAGGGTTGAGCTGGATGAGGCCGGGGAACGGATTGAGGAGGCGAAAAAACAGCTTAAGGATATCGTGGCCATGACTGAACATGCCACCATGGAGATTATGGACCGGGTTGATCGAGTCCAGGCCGGCACCAGTGATCTGAAAGATTTATTATCATTTTTACGCGATCATCACGCCTTCAGGTTGGTTACTAACCCTGAGTCTGAGGATGCCGAAGGAGAAGATGCCGAAAACAGGGCTCAGGTATTTGAAGATTTGCGGGCCGGTTTGGTCCAGGCCGGCGAATTTGCTGCAACAATGAATGCCGTTGTCGAACAGGGAGCAGGATCAGCGGCCGTCCCGCAGCAAGCCCGTTATCTGTTTATACTGGATCCCGTGTTACAGACCATGTATGAACTCTGCACTAACGAGACGGTGAAAAAACATATCAGTTCGGCCCGGGCGACTGCCGCACAGATGTTTGACCTGGATGCCTTCATTGACTTGCTCAGCCCCAGGGTGAGCAAGCTGCCGGTGGAAGACGGTTTCTTCACCGTACCTATGGCCGATGTCCTTTACAGCCTGTATGAAGCTTGTTCCGACAAGGCGATCAAAAATCTGCTCAAAAATATGGAAGCCAAGATGTCTTTAATTTTTCTTGATCAGAATTTGCCTCTGGAAGTGCCGGTCATTGAAGAAGCAGCTGTGGCTGTACCCCCACCTCTCTCTTTACCGTCTGTTGATCTGGGTGGAATGCTTAACGAGGCCATCAGCCTGGTTGATAAGCTGGCGGCCGGAGACGGGGATAAGTCTGCCGGCTCAGGCCGGATGAGCGGCATGACTCTGGAAGACCAACATGAAATCTTTGCAAAGATCGAAAACGCCTTCCAGTCCGTGTCAAATATCAGCAGCGATGTGTTTCGGATCACCGAGTCGTTGAGTTTTCAGGATCTTTCCGGTCAGCAGATCATGAAAATCATCAAGTTGCTGAGTGATTTCCAGATTCAGTTGCTGGCAATGGTGGTCTCCTTTGGCTCGCAGCTCAAGAATAAGGAGAAGAATATTCATATTACGGCAGAAGAGAGTAAGAAGCTGGCCCAGAATGATGTTGATACCTATATCAATAAAATAATGGGAGGAACAACGGAAAATGGCACAGCCCTGCTTGATCAGCAAGCGGTGAATTCCATGTTGGAGGAGTTCGGTTTCTAGGGATTCAGTTCGGCAGTTCAGATGAAAATAGTCCATCCTGGCCTTGACCTTGCAAAAGGCAATAAGCGGTCATTTTAGCCCCCTTCTTTATTTATTTCCGGCGAAAACTCGCAATAACAAGATTTTAATGGAACCAGATCATCTTTTCGAAGTATAGTGCCGATAATTATTGGCTTACTGTAATTTGGAATTGAGACATCGGGCCGGGCGGTCAACCTTTGCCCGATATTAAACTATCTGCTGCGAGGATTTTCTTTGGAAAGCATGACTAATTTTGAAACCCTTACTCCTGATCTGGTCCTGACCTTGATCGAAAAGGCGTTAGGCCGGAAGTGCACCAACCTGTGCCGGCCATTGAACAGCTATATCAACCGGGTGTATGAGCTGGAATTGCAGGAAGGCCAGGGAGGAGTCATAGCCAAATTTTACCGGCCCGGCCGCTGGTCTCCGGCAGCACTGCAAGATGAACACGACTTCCTGCTCGAACTTGCCGGCCTTGAAGTCCCGGTCATTCCGCCTTTGCTCCTCCGGAACGGGACAACCATCGGCAAGCACGATTCGATGCACTTTGCTGTATTTCCAAAAAAAAGCGGTCGTTTCTTAGATGAGTTCACTGACGAGCAATGGATAATCCTCGGTCGTCTGCTCGGGCGATTGCATAATGTCGGCGCGGTCCGTAAGGCCTCTGCCCGCCAGATTATGACCCCTGAACAGGCCACCAGGCAGCAGGTTGATTTTATGATCAAGGGGAAATTTATTCCCCCGGACCTGATCGGGGCCTATGCGGAACTCACCGATACCCTGATCAAAGAGATTAAACCACTCTTTGAGAATAGCGAATTGATCCGCATCCATGGTGACTGCCACTTCGGTAACGTTATCTACCGGCCGGATGAATCATATTATCTGATTGATTTTGATGACATGGTTATGGGACCACCCATCCAGGATCTCTGGATGTTGCTTCCCGGTTATTTTGAGGACGTCCGTGCCGAGATCGAACTGTTTCTGGAAGGCTATGAGACCTTTCGGCCTTTTGACAGTCGTACCCTCGAACTTATCGAGCCTCTGCGCGCTATGCGTTATATCCATTTCAGCGCCTGGTGCGCCAGACAAGCACTGGACGGCGGTTTTGCAAGGTTGTCGCCGGACTGGGGAACGCCGGCCTACTGGCAGCAGGAGATCAAAGATTTGCAGAGTCAGCTTGGCCGGATCAGGCAGAAATCCAGCCAAGGCAATAACTGGTTGCCAAAGGGAACTATGTCTGATAATGATGACTTGGGCATAGAGAAGGACTATTGGGATAACTAACTGCCAACCGCAATAAAAAAAAAGGGGTTTTCCCGATTGAGAAAACCCCTTATCCTTTTCTGGAGGCGGCGATCGGATTTGAACCGATGAATAACGGTTTTGCAGACCGCTGCCTTAGCCGCTTGGCTACGCCGCCTTTATTTGAGAACGGCCAATCATAAACGTTGGCCGATAATTTGACAAGAGGAAATATTGTTTTGTGGCTGGTATGGCAAGGAAAGCCGGTCGGCCTTAAAATAGATACCATGATGACTATTACAATCCCATCGCTTATAGATACAAACCAGCCGTTGCTTGCCGATTTTAATAATAAACTGGCATATAAATTCAGCAATGCCGAGTTGCTGATCCAGGCGCTTATCCACCGTTCTTTTGCCTTTGAACAGGGCCGGGGGGTAATCCAGGATAATGAGGTATTGGAGTTTCTGGGCGATGCCGTGCTTGATCTGGTGGTCGGCTTTCTCTTGATGAGTCGCTATCCTGAGATGAAGGAGGGCCAGTTGACCAAGCTGAGGGCCTCCCTGGTCAACGAAGCTAATCTGGCTGAAATGGCCCGGCGGATTGATCTTGGTTGCTATCTGTTTCTTGGTAAAGGGGAGGATGCTTCCGGCGGGCGCAATAAACCCTCGCTGCTCTCCGGGGCCTTTGAAGCAGTAGTGGGCGCGGTTTTTATGGATGGCGGCTATGATGCCGCATTCGCCCTGATCAAGGAGCTTTTCGCCGATGATATTGCTCCGGAAAAGGTCGAATTGCTCTCGACCGATTATAAAACGAGGCTGCAGGAGTTCTGCCAGGAACGGTTTAACGAGGCTCCCCTTTATGTTCTTGAGCAGGAAGAGGGGCCTGATCATGACAAAATTTTTTCGGTGACGGTACGCTTTCGAGATCAGGTGCTGGCCGCCGGCCAGGCCAGAAATAAAAAGGAAGCGGAACAAAAGGCGGCGGCCACGGCTTTCAAAAATTTTATTTCGACCGATTTATAGCACCATCTGCCGGGACTTTTATGCCACCTTTTGTGATCTCTATTTTCATCGCCCATCAAGGGTGCCCGCATCGCTGTATTTTCTGCAATCAGTTGAGCATCACCGGTAACAGCCAGGCCGCCGGACCGACCATCACC
>MGTA01000267.1:1191-13844 GCA_001799225.1 Deltaproteobacteria bacterium RIFOXYD12_FULL_50_9 | reverse complement strand
GTAGTAGCCGCGTGCGGCAAGGCGGCAATAAAAGGATTGTTGTGGTTGTGTTGTTTTCATCGAAGAAACCGGTCTACTCGACTCTAAATTGACTCCTTGGCAAAAATGCGCTATTTTTTGCCCATGGTTCGTATTGCTCGTGTTATTGCTAACGGAATTCCCCATCATGTCACGCAACGTGGCAACCGCAGAATGCCCACCTTCTTCAGTGATGAAGACTACCAGGCGTATATTGCCTTGAGTTCTAGGGACGCCATATTTAATTCTAAGCAGAATGCCCACTTACTTCAAAGATAAAGACTATCAGGCCTACATTATTGCGAATAGGCGGTTTTGACACTTGAAGTATACAAAAAGACATGTTATATAGCATCATATGTATCTCAATAGAACAGCCGAGCAGCCGTTGCTGGATATTCTCGCCGGTGACAAGGTCGGGGTCATTCTAGGCGCGCGTCAGGTTGGCAAGACAACTTTGGTGGAGCATGTCCTGACGGGGCAGCCGGCGGTGTATCTCAATTTCGACGTCGAGGTGGATAAGGCGCGGTTTCGGGCCGCCGCCGCTTTGGCGCCCACCGATGCCTTACGTTCCTTGGGCAACCCGGCGGTGCTGGTGATTGATGAAGCGCAACGACTGCCTGAAACATCTCGCATCGTCAAGGGCTGGCATGATGCACGGCTACCTGCGAAGTTCCTTCTGCTCGGCTCGTCCTCGCTGGATTTGCTTGATCAAGCGGCTGAGAGTCTGACCGGTCGTAACCGGAAGCTGGTGTTGCCACCACTACTGTTCACTGAAACGCTGAACTGCCAGATATGGGCCGACGCAAATGCCACGCCAGAGCACTTGTGCCGATACTTTGCTCCGCAATTGCGGACTTTTTTGCTGCAACGGCTGAACTTCGGCTGTTATCCAGAGGTCGTCACCAGCAACAATCCCACCCAATTACTGCGCGAACTGAGTTCCGATTACCTTTGGAAGGACGTGCTCCAGACCGGTCTGGTCAAGACCCCGGACCTCATCAAACGGTTGCTGCTGTTAATCGCCCATCAGGCCGGTTCCGAGGTGTCGGTGAACGAACTGGCGACGCAGTTGCAAATGGCGCGGCCGACGGTGGACCGCTATCTTCATCTATTGGAACAGACCTTCGTCATCTTTCGATTACCGTCATTCAGCACCAATCCCCGTATGGAAATCGCCAAGAGTCAGAAAATTTTCTTCTGGGATACCGGCATCCGCAACTCCTTGCTCAATGCGTTATCGACCGACGAATTCCGTCCTGACATCGGGGCGTTGTGGGAAAACTGGGTCATTGCCGAAGTGGCCAAGCGCAATGCCCTGCTCGGTTCACCGGCAGAACTTTTTTTCTGGCGCTCACGGGCACAGTCGGAGGTTGACCTGGTCGTAAAACAGGGGAACGGCCTAAGAGCGTTTGAGATCAAATGGTCGCCGCGCCGCGTCTCGGGTCGGGCATTTCGTGATGCTTACGGTGTCGAGGTCGAATTTATCCGACCAGATAATCCTTTTGCCGTGGAGATTTTCACGAGCCAAGAGGGACATGGTGTCTGAACGAGGGAAGGGCGATCATCGGCATTTTGGTACAATAGAAGAATTGCGTGAAGCTAGCGGGACGTTGTTTCTAATCGATCAATTATATTGACAAGCGTCAAGCTTTCCTCTATTTTTCCATCATGCCGCGACAAGCCAGACTCGATATCCCCGGAGCACTGCATCACATAATGGTACGGGGCATTAATAAAACCGATATCTTTAGCGATGATCAGGACCGGACCCGGTTTCTGGAGCGCCTGGGTGTTACTATGACAGAAGGGCAATGCACGGTTTACGCATGGGTTCTTATGAGCAACCACATCCATATCCTCTTCAAGAGCGGCAAATACGGTATCTCCAGCGTCATGCGCAAGCTTCTTTCCTGGTATGCCCAGTATTACAATCGGCGTCACAAACGCACCGGCCATCTATTTGAGAATCGCTACAAATCCATCATCTGCGATGAGGACAACTATCTCCTGGCACTTGTCCGGTACATTCACCTAAATCCGGTTCGCGCCGGCATCGTCAAGACCATTGAGGAATTGAACATTTATCCTTGGTGTGGGCACCGGACGATCGTTGGCAATGCAACCTGCCCTTGGATGGACGCGGAATATGTATTGGCGCAATTCGGCAGCACCAGTCAAAAAAATATCCAGCCATACTATGCATTCATGCTTGAAGGCGTTGGCCAGGGCCGGATCAAGGAACTGACCGGCGGCGGACTCCTCCGGAGCCAGGGCGGCTGGTCTCAGGTGCAGTCAATGCAGAGAAGGGGGCAAAAGGAAGATTTTGACGAGCGGATACTGGGTGGAAGAGATTTTGTTCATGCGATTATGAAGGAAGCAGGGGGAAACCAGCTTCGGCAGGTGAAAGCAAAAGAGTTGGGAAAAACCATCCATGAGATAATCGAAGAGGAATGCAAAAAACAGGGTATCAGCGTCATCGAGTTGCAGACCGGCGGCAAGCGTCGGGCAGTAAGCGATACGCGGGCACGCATTGCAGTGCGCGGCAGAGTGGAACTTGGATTGACTGCGGCAGCAATTGCCCGGCATGTCGGTGTGAATACTTCGGCAGTTACGCGAGCGATTGAGAGAATGGAAAGGGGTAATGACAACCGATGAGAAGATGCGGTATCCCATCCCGTTTGCCCCTAAACCCAGGCAAATATTTCTTGGTTGACTTAGAAAATAATATTCTCTACAGGAGGGTCTCAGGGGGACAGGCAAATTATCCCTTTACTCTTGATGTTCTGTTCTGCTCAGAAATTTGCTGAACACTCTAAATTAGTCGCTGGCCTTATTAACTTCTGCCTGGATTGACCTAGATTTTATTGACACAGTGTGTATCGGTGTGTATAAAATATTTATGACCAGTAAAGAGATCATCAAGCGACTTGAAAGCGAGGGTTGGTATAGCAGCGGAGGCAAAGGCGACCACCAAAAGTACAAACATCCGTCGAAAACTGGCCATGTAGTTGTGCCACATCCACGTAAAGACATGCCAACCGGAACCTTGCGGAACATTTACCGGCAAGCTGGTTGGGAATGGAGGTAAAATGTTATATCCCGCATATGTTCACATTGGAGACGATCAACACGCCCATGGCGTAACTATCCCCGACTTTCCCAGCTGTTTTTCAGCCGCCGACGAATGGGAGGATTTACCACGCATGATTCAAGAGGCCGCAGAAGTCTATTTTGAAGACGAAGATATACCAGTACCTGCACCAACACCATTAGAGGAATTAGTTGTTAACCCGGAATATCAAGGAGGGGTATGGTTATTGGTAGACATTGATCTTGCCAAGCTCAAAGTTAAAGCAAAGCGGGTTAATATCACCATGCCGGAAAAATTACTGCATGAGATCGATTGCTACGCCGAGCAATACCACATGACTCGTTCCGGCCTGTTGGTCCAGGCTGCTGGACAATATATTCACCGCAAACAATTGGCGGTCACGTAAAAAGTCAGTGTAGATGTGAAAAGGCTCGTTTGTTTCTAATCGATCAATAATCTTGACAAGCGTCCAGATTACCTCAATTATTCCACCATGCCGCGACAAGCCAGACTCGATATCCCCGGAGCACTGCATCACATAATGGTGCGGGGCATTGCAGTGCGCGGCAGTGGAAGACGCCTCTTGTATCATGCAGGCCGGCTGGCCGGAGGGTGAGGAACGTATTGCCTTCGCCACTCCCGAATTGCTTTGGAAAGTACTGACTGCCAAACGTTGGGAATTGCTCAAGGTCCTTTGTGGAGCAGGCCCTGTTTCTATCCGTGAGGCGGCAAGGCGGGTCGGTCGCGATGTGAAGGCTGTCCATAGCGACGTGACGGCGTTGCTGGCCGTCGGTCTGATTAATCTGTTGTGCTAATCGAAGAATCGAGTTTCCATTTCAGGCCGTGAAGGTTGAATTTATGCTCCAGGCGGCATAGACCGGCGACAATCCTTCATCCGTCACCTTTTTAAGCGGCATCAGTTTAATCTTTTAACGGGAAGCCTGCAAAGTGCTTTTAGCGTGACCTCGATAGCATGCCGCTTTAATCTGAATACGCATGAACCTTGACTCGTTTCAGAACCAGTTCCCCATCCATTCGGCAGAATACAGGCCGCGCTGTTGCCGGCGTCTTGTTTGCCTCATTGCTGATGTATCCTCTTATAAATAAGCAACTCCATAAGACGACAGACAGACAGAACAGCGCCGCATAGGGAAACAGTTCAGCGTGCGGGCTGAGAAACAGGGTGCCGTGCAGTACCGTAATGAAGAAAAAAATTGTTACGAAGGGTACTATGGCGGGCGGCAGGACGGAATCTCTTCTCTTTTCCGACTTAATGCTGGTTTTCAGAATGTATGAAGCCGCATGAATGGAGAGAAAAAAGCCGATTATGAGAAAAATAAATTGCAGTACGGTTATAAGAGGCGAATCAGCCGCAAGGGGCGGGACAGGCTGGTGGCCGAGATGGAAAATCCTTTCGGTAAGCAGAAAGAGTAGCTCGTGGCCGCCGGTATACAGATCAGAAAGGTTGCGACCGATATGGATGCTGAGGAGCAAAGGCACGAGAGTGTAGTTGAAGGTGGAGAAATTGAGGATCGCCGGAGAATCGTTGAACGTTGATGCCCAGCGGCTCGCCAAGGCTATGAGTGCTACCGACACAACCATTGCCAGAAGATAAAGCGCTGTAAAAATAACATATTGATGGGAACCGACGGCGGTGAAGAACCAGGAATGGTTTGCCTCGGCAAAGCCGATGATCGTCAGTATTCCAAGGAGGCAGGAGACAATGACGGATTCATCAAGTTGGGGTTTGATGAATCCCCACAGTTCCTGGGAAGGAATTCGCAGGTTGATTCTGATTGAATCGTTGGGGCAATTTTTGACGCAGAGTCCGCAATAAATGCAGTCGGCCGAACTTTTCAGGTTTGGCGCTGACTGGGACATCGGGCACCCCTTGTCATTTATGCTTCCATTAAGGCAGGCGACAGCCCGGCATAATTTGCATTTCCGAGGTGTCGCATTAAGTTGTATCATTCCAATCTTTGCATAGATTCGACCGATTTCGCCCAACGGACAAATATAGCGGCACCATGTCCTTTTTTTGTAAAGTACATAGGTCACGCAAACGGCAAACTGTATGCCGCATAGTAAAATTGCAGTCAGATAGGGGGAGTGATGCAAAAAAAAGGTCTTTTCAATCCAGATAATAAAAAGAATAAGGCTGCCGCCGACCCAAATCCCGTATTTTTTGAAGATACGCGGGGTCGGCATTTTTTGGCATGTGAATTTCTGGAGTAGTTCGCCAACCATGGCAAAAGGACAGAAGGCACACCAGAGTCGGCCGACGAACAGAAACAAGATTGTGAACAGCGGCCACCAGAGAAACCATACCGTGACAAGCGCGAGATTAAGGTGTTTGTCCTGAGGGCCTAAAAGCAGAGTGGGCAAAATAAAAGTAAAGCCCAGGAGTACCGGCCAGCGCAGGAGAGCAGGATAGAAACGTGAACGGAAAATTGTTAAGGCATATGGAATTTCTTTCATACATGTGCTCTGTTCTGTCTCTATTATCCTGTTACGACAGCGGCGCTAAAAGATAAGGTAACGCTCCGGATCGTCTCCTGTTATGGGGATGATATCCGGATATGTTATCCCCTGTTAGACGAAGCACTTTATAAGATTACTATCTTATAATATTATCATAGCGCTGTGTGCCGTAACAATGAAAATCACAGTTTATGCAATTAACTTTTCCATTTACGGGAAACGATAGTAGGATTATTTGTAAAGTTCGAGATAACTCAAAACCAACATAAGGTGTCTGCCCAATGAAAGATTTCCTCCCGGACCTTACCCGAATCATCCAGAGTAACTGCGACATCTCGGATGCCCGGGATAACGGCATCTACTCCCTCTGTATCCTGGTGCTCAAGCTGAGAAATCTCTACAAGTGGGAGAACCATATCGAGCCCTGGGATGAATCGGATTCCGCCGTTGTCCTCAACTGGATTGAGGAGCGCGAAGCCTGCTGGGAGAAGATCGGCACTCAGGAATACCATCCATACATCTTGAACGGCAAATCAATCGATCCGTTTGACACGGCCCGGATGAATGAAAAACTTAAGCTCACCAATCTGTTCTACGGCGCCGGATATGGCAGATCGTTAAAAGCGCTTTTTTTTCTGGGGGAGATAATTGCCAAACGCGAAGTTGCCGGACGACCGGTTATTATTTTAGGCCGGGAGACGGCCCGGGAGCTGGCCAGCCCGTTTGCCATGGTGCAGGATGGTCAGGTTATTGTCAGAAGAGATCCTATGCGCTTCTTCTTCTGGGATCGTCTGCAAGAGGCCGAACCCTCGGCAAAGGCGCCATTGCTGTATGCTTTGGAACTCCACGGACTTCTCGATCAACAGGGCAAGCTCGACCGGAAACTGCTAAAAGCGAATCTTGACATCCTTGTCGATCAGGAGATGGAGGCGATCATTCGCCATGAGATCGGCGAGATGCAGAATCTAGCCCTGACCTCCCAAACTTTGAGCAAAATCGCGGCAGATTTTCCAGATTCACTCATCGAATTCGTAGCCCGGGCAGTCAAGGATATCCTGGCCGACACCCATGAATCCGGGCGGTTAAGCTATATCATTACCGAGGAGAAAGAGGCGTCGCTCGCCTTTTATGTCGCCTTTCTCGACGGTCTGCGCAAACATCTGTTCCCGGAGATTAGCCAAGCTTTCAGTGTTTTTCGGCAAGATAAAAACTGGCGACAATTGCGGGCCGCATGTCAGGAGGGCAGGGTGAACAACACCATACGAGCTGAAAAAATCACCCTGCTCATTAATGAGACAGCCGATCCGGCAATCATCAAGACCCGTGTTGAGTCAGAGATACTTGCCCCTATCATTATCAACCATATATCATAACGTATGACTTTCTATTATTTAGACCACACCTGTTGAACAATGGCTTTACCTTACGAAATTTGCTGATGCATTATTTCGGTTATGAATGGGTTCCTGTAGCAACCGGCAGAAATCAACTATTGCCGACGTTGAATCACCCTCATGGATTGGTGCTTGCTCTATGAATTTAGAGTTTAAAACATTTTTCCCCCTCCTGAACTGGTGGCCTGCCGTTAATCGGCGGACATTACGGGACGATCTCATTGCCGGTTGCACCGGCGCCATCATCGTCCTGCCGCAAGGCGTGGCCTTTGCCACCATTGCCGGTCTTCCCCCTGAATATGGCCTCTATTCCGCCATTGTGCCGGCAATTATCGCTGCGCTCTACGGCTCATCCTTTCACCTCATCTCCGGTCCGACCACGGCCATCTCCATTGTTATTTTCAATGCGCTCTCTCCAACTGCAACCCCGCTCAGCTCTGAGTACATCCAAATGGCGTTGACCATTTCCTTTCTGGCCGGTTTTTTTCAGTTCATCCTTGGCATCGCCCGACTCGGTACGCTGGTGAATTTTGTATCCCACTCCGTTGTCGTAGGCTTCACCGCCGGAGCCGCTATCTTGATCGCCACAAGTCAGGTGAGCAATCTTCTCGGTATCACCCTGGCCAAAAAACAATCATTCATCCACATCTGGGCGGATATCCTGGCAAACCTTTCAATGATCAATCCCTTTGTCCTTGCCGTCGGACTTGCCACCCTCGGCATCGCCATCTCCCTGAAAATAATAAAACCCCGATGGCCGGGAATGCTCATCGCCATGGTCGCCGGCAGCTTTATGGCCGTGCTCATGAACGGCAATGAGCACGGTGTCCGTCTGGTCGGGGCGTTACCAGGACATCTTCCGCCTCTCTCCAGTCCCGAAATTTCAACGAGTTCAATCCGCTCGCTTGCGCCCACGGCGCTTGCCATTGCCATGCTCGGGCTGGTAGAGGCCGTCTCGATTGCCCGCGCCATCGCCACCAAGACTGAACAACGTATCGACAGCAGCCAGGAGTTCATCGGCCAGGGGCTCTCCAATATTATCGGTAGTTTTTTCTCAAGTTATGCCTCGTCCGGATCGTTCACCCGTACCGGTGTCAATTACGAGGCCGGTGCTAAAACCCCGTTGGCGGCTATTATTGCGGCGATCGCGCTGACCGGCATCCTCCTGCTCATTGCCCCGCTCTCCGCCTATCTCCCGATCCCTGCAATGGCGGGAATCCTGCTTTTAGTCGCCTACAATCTCATCGATACCCACCACATTGCGGCTATTATCAAGACAAGCAGGGGTGAGGCCGCCATCCTGGGAGCGACTTTTCTGGCTACTCTGTTTGTCGAGCTTGAGTTTGCGATTTATGTCGGGGTAATTCTCTCCCTGATGCTCTATCTTAATCGCACTTCGCATCCCCATATTGTGACCATCGCACCGGACCCGGAAACTCACAAAAAGAGTTTCGCCAATGTCCAGGCCGGGCATCTGCATGAGTGCCCGCAGTTAAAGATAATCCGGATCGATGGTTCGATCTTTTTTGGCGCCGTGAATCATGTAGCAGAAGAACTTGACAGGATATCCCGGCAGTTTCCGGAACTGGCGCACATCCTTATCGTCGGGGGCGGCATCAACTTCATAGACGTTGCCGGGTGCCAGATGATGAATCAGGAGGCGCATCGTCTGCGCCTGGAAGGCAGGCAGATTTACCTGTGCTCGCTGAAGGGTGAGGTGATGGAGATTATGAGACGCGGCGGGTGCGATCAGGGTATCGGCCAGGAGAACGTCTTCCCCTCAAAGGTCGAGGCAGTGAGAAAAATCATCCACCGGCTTGACCCGGAGCGCTGCCGGCAGTGCACCTTGCGTATTTTCAAGGAGTGCGATCAGATGCCCAAACCGGCAGTTCTGCAGAGTCCATCTTAACTTGTTTTAATAGTGCCGAATCGGTTGATTTAATCGATGAGCCCATGTAGTATATGCCGCCTGCAAGGCATATCTGGTAGCCTGCCGGAGGATTTTTTACTGGTACTAATACAAATTCCTAGTAATTGTTGTAAGAGAGCCTTTATGATTGGGATATTTGATTCAGGGGTGGGCGGCATGACCGTTGCCAGGGCAGTGGAAAGGATGCTGCCAGACCATCGTTTGATCTATTTTGGTGATCTGGCAAGAACACCTTACGGTTCTAAAAGTCCGGAGACCATAATATCCTATGCCCGGCAGAACACGGAGTTTCTGCTGGCCAAAGGGGCGCGACTGATTGTTATCGCCTGTAATTCTGCTGCCAGCGTGGCCTCGGATGATCTGCCGACCCGTTTCAACGTGCCTTTTTTTGAGGTGATCACGCCGGCGGTTACCAAGGCAGTTGCCTCCACCGTCAGCGGTAGGATCGGGGTGATCGGGACCAGGGCAACAGTTGCCAGTGGGGTCTATGTAAAAAAGATTAAGGCTGTAAACCCTGACTTTCAGGTCTTTTCACAGGCCTGCCCTCTTCTGGTTCCCTTGGTCGAAGAGGGTTGGATGCATAAGCAGGAAACCAAAATGATCCTGCGGCGTTATCTTGAGCCGTTGAAACAGAAATGTATTGACACCCTTGTTCTGGGTTGCACTCATTATCCGTTGCTGATCGACCTTATTCAACACAGAATCGGCAAGAGGATTAAGGTAATTGATTCGGCCGAGGTTTTGGCTGCCGACTTAAAAAACTATCTGGAGCAGAACCCTGAGATTGATAATCAGCTGGAGCGGGGAGGCGATAATCTTTTTTTTGCATCGGATATCACCGAGGCAGCCAAATCTATCGCAAAAAATATTTTTGGTCGGGAGATCAGGCTTGATCGAGCCGCTTGGGAGTAATGGCGGCTGAATAAAATCAATCAAGGAACTTGTCAATATTATTATGAAATCACCCAATGAAACAGCTGGTATCAGGTTGGCTAATCTCCGTTTACTGATTGTTTTTCTTCTGATCGGCTGCTGTAATCCGCTACAGGCTCGCAGCGGGGAAAAAGCCTCTGATCCGCAGGCGGTAGCCTCCCGTCTGCAACAGACTTATAACAAAACGACTAGCATTACGGTACAGTTTCAACAGGTTACCACCTTGAAGATGAGCCGTCAGATCAGGAAGGGTAACGGTAAGATGTCCATTCTCAAGCCCGGACGCATGCGCTGGGATTATCAAACACCAGAGGAACAGGTGATTATCTGCGACGGCGAGAAGATTCGCATGTATTTTGCCAAGACCAAGCAGCTGATGGTGGCGCCGGCCAAGGAGTATATCCAGTCTGACGTCACCTATGGTTTTTTTGCCGGTACCGGCGACATCACCCGAGACTTTATCGTTTCAAGTCCGGACCTCCAGCAAACCCCGGATATCTCGGTATTGACAGAGGCTGAGAAAAACAGTCGAGAAAGTCAGATCATCCGCCTGTCACCAAGGCTGCCGCACCCGCATGTTGATTATCTGCATGTCTGGGTCGACAGTAAAACCTCAATGGTGAATCAACTGCAGATTGTCGACCAGCTTGGCTCGGTGACGGATCTTGTTTTTTCAAAGATCAAGATCAATGAGTCGATTACCGAAGAGAGCTTCATTTTTACCCCGCCTGTCGGCACCGAACTCATTGAAAATTGATGGACTCCGGCGGCCAGGGGAATAGCCAGACCAGATTGAAGGTGGCGCTTGTCGCCATGCCCTGGCCGATATTCAATCGTCCTTCCGTGCAGCTGGCGACCCTGAAATCATTTATCGCAGCCTCAAGTGAAGGGATTCGGGTCGACACCTGGCATCCGTATCTTGAAGTCGCCAAAATTCTGGGTAACGACCAGTATCACGCGATTTCGCAGAATATCTGGATCAGCGAGGCGCTTTACGGCGCCATCTGTTTCCCCGAACAACTGCAATCCCAGGAACGGCTCGTTGCCGCTCAACTTCGTAAAACGAATCTTCCGGGTCCTTTCGATTTTGTCGGGGTCGTTGCCAAACTTGTTGATCATCTTGGAGTCTGGAGCCGGAAAATTGACTGGAGCAGCTATGATCTTATCGGTTTTTCAGTCTGTTTCAGTCAGTTACTTGCAACGCTTGCGGCAGTGCGCAGTATCAAGGCTTTACATCCCGGAATTCCAGTGGTTTTGGGCGGATCGATCTGTGCACCCCAAGTCGGTATCTCCCTGCTGATGGCCTTTCCCGAGGTTGATTATATTATTACCGGCGAGGGCGAGTTGCCGCTCCTGCAATTATGCCGGGTATTAGCAGGTGACAGTGACAAGCTGCCGGATCGGGTATATAAGGCAAACCGGCAAGAAGTACCATCCAAGAATCTTGGCCGGCACCTAATTCAACATAAAGATCAGTCCACTGTTTTTAGACAGTCTGATCAGCTTAAGGATCTCTCCTGCTTGCCGGCACCTGATTATAGAGATTATTTTGCCGAACTCAAAACCGTTTTTAACGATCAACCATTTATTCCTGAACTGCCGGTAGAATTTTCCCGGGGGTGCTGGTGGGGCAAATGCACTTTCTGTAATCTGAACCTGCAATGGACCGGGTATCGGGCTAAATCGGCACTTCAGATGATTAACGAGATCAAAACTCTGACCGCTCGTTATGGTACGCTTGATTTCAGTTTTACTGACAATGTGCTGCCGGTGGCTGAAGCAAAACTGTTTTTTGCGGAGATGGCAGACACTCCTTGTGATTTCCGATTTTTTGCCGAGATCCGGGTTGATCAGCGGGGAGAGAGGCTGGCGGCAATGGCGGCAGGGGGGCTTACCATGGCCCAAGCCGGCATTGAGGCATTGAGCGACAGCTTGCTGCGTCGGCTCGGCAAAGGGGCAACCGTGTTCGATAATATTGCTCTGCTGCGTGATGCCCAGGAGATGGGAGTTGATCTGGACGGCAATCTGATAACCGAATTTCCCGGCAGTACTCAGACTGAGGTCGATCAAACCCTGGAGGCCCTTGATTTTGTACTACCTTTTCGACCGTTGGTCACGGCCTCTTTCTTTCTTGGTCTTGGCAGTCTGGTGGAGAGAGATCCGAAACAGTATGGTGTCAGGAGGGTTGGAGTGCATCCGAATATTAAGCGGATTTTTCCAAAGTCGATCCTTTCAAACCATAATTTTCTAATCCTGGGGTGGCAGGGTGATCGACAGCAGCAGAAAAAACTCTGGCAACCTGTTGTCGACCGGGTTGAGGCCTGGGGCCGGTTTCATCGGCAGAGGCGCAACAGAAGATTACCCCCCTTAACCTACCGGGATGGCGGTGAATTCCTGATCGTTCGACAGGAACTACCGGATCAGGCAATATTCCATCATCGCCTGCGTGGACTTTCACGCAGGATCTATCTGCATTGCCGGGAAACAAAAGACCTGGCGGAGCTTGAAAAGGATTTTCCAGCTCAGAACCGCGAGCGCTTGTCGGCATTTCTGGCTGACCTGGTTCGTAAAAAATTGCTGTTCTCGATGGGCGATAAGTTTCTGGCTCTTGCGGTTCATAGTCATGGCAGGTAATAATCACCACAATTTTTATTATCAAAGCCAGTTTAAGAGGGGGTTGAATTGAAATATTGGAGCAGCAATATTCATCCGGAGGTCAGTGAAGAAAAATTGAAACGCCTTTTGGTGTTGGGTGGTTGTCGGAGCGGCAAGAGCCGGTTTGCCGAGGAGTGGGCCCGGAATC
>MGTA01000267.1:0-1170 GCA_001799225.1 Deltaproteobacteria bacterium RIFOXYD12_FULL_50_9 | reverse complement strand
TCGCAACTTTAGCGCCTGGAGATGACATCGAGATGCTGCAGCGGGTCGAGATTCACCGCCAGGACCGGGGAGAGGGTTGGCAAACCCTCGAAGAACCTGAGGATGTTGTTAAAATTTTAGTAGCAAATACTGGTAATGCCGGAGTTTTTTTGGTTGATTGCCTTACTCTATGGATTACCAATCTTATGCTGCGGAACAAAAGCGATCAGGATATCCTGCATGAAGTGCAAAGGTTGTCAGAACTGCTGGCCGCCTGGTCTACGCCGATTGTCCTGGTTGCCAATGAGGTCGGATTAGGCATAGTGCCGGAAAATGCCATGGCCCGGAGATTTCGTGATCTGGCCGGTTGGACCAACCAGCAGGTGGCAGCGGTCTGCGATCAGGTGATATTCATGGCAGCTGGTCTGCCCATTCGGTTGAAGGGATAATACAGCATTATGAAAATTGCAATCTGCTCAGACAGTCACGATCATATTGTTAATCTAAGGGCGGCGGTCATATACTGTAACTCTTATGGGGTGCATATTTTAATCCACTGCGGCGACCTGATCTCACCCTTCATGCTGGATGAACTTGCCCGCTTCGGTGGAGCCGTTCACCTGATCTACGGCAACAACGCCGGCGATCAGCACCTGATTTCCCGCTGGTGTGGAGATAAATACCCTTCCCTCACCCATCACGGCGTGTTTGGGGCAGTCGAGGCAGGTGGACTTAAGATTGCTTTTACCCATTATCCGGAGATGGCCCGGGGCCTGGCAGCTCAAGGTCTTTTTCAAATAGTGTGTTATGGTCATAATCATCTGCACCGAGTGGAGAGAAATGATAGAACCCTGTTAATTAATCCAGGTGAATTATTAGGCAAGGATGGCCAACCCGGTTTTTGCATTATAGACAGCGTCACCATGGAGGTTGAACGGGTTGACATTGGAACACCGGTGCCGGCGTTTACAAGTTAATTGATAATCGTATAATTTTTGACTCAGTTGAAGGAGAGAGATGACACAGGACAAACAGCAGGATAGCGATGGATCTTTTGTAGACAAAATGGCTTCGGACTCGAACGATACAAGTTTTGCCGACCTTTTTTCTAAAAGCGAACCCCAGCATAAGCGGCTGGCGCCGGGGCAGCAGATTGATGCCAAAATCGTCAGGATCGGCAAAGAGTGGACC
>MGTA01000266.1:24578-25500 GCA_001799225.1 Deltaproteobacteria bacterium RIFOXYD12_FULL_50_9 | reverse complement strand
TCATTTTCACCGTGCGGATTTGGCACAAATTGGGTAGTGCGTGGATTGCCCTTAGCATCGTCAATCGAGCTTTTAATTTGACTGACATTATTGAGTTTATAAATGGTTTCTTTGCCGTTCACATCGGTGTGGCCTATGTGAGCGCCCATGGCATTGAATGCATCTTTTTCACGGCTTTGATCGGGATAAATGACTTCTTCAACTTGGCCATCAACTCCTGGCACGAAAATGGTTTGGCGATCACCATCCGTTTGTTTTATTAATTCACCTACTTCATTGTGAGTGTCGGTGATGCTGTGTCCCATGGGTGTTGTCGTGGTGTGTTGGAGCTGGGCATCATCGTAGGTGTGTTTGGTCACCTTGCCAACCCAGTCGCTGACTGACGTTGGGCGCAGGAATTTATCTTTGATGATAGTTTTTTCTCGATCACCATTTTTCCAGGTTTCTTTGAGTAAATTTTCATAGCTAATTTGAAAGACATTACCTAATTCATCTTTACTTTCGGTGAGGCGATTCAGAGGATCGTCGTAGGTTTTGCTGGTAACAATATTCAGCCCACCCGGATCTTTTACTGTTTGCGTTTCATTGCCGCGAAGATCATGTTGATGGGTAATGGTTAATTCACTTTTTTGATCGAGTGTATGCACTTCCAGTTCACATTCAGAAAAGCTTGAATGGTGATAGTGATAGTGTGCTTGGTCAGCGGTTGTGTGATCTCTTAAAATGCCTTCTACATCGTAATCTTTATAAGTAATGCGGTCTTTGCCAATGGTTCTGGACGGGTATAATGCTTTGACTTGATTGGTGATGAATCCGCCTGTCAGTGTAGAGAGATCACCTTCCATTCGTTTATAATATCGGCAAACTTCTTGTTCTTTTCCACAGACAGGGTCATAGGTATAAGTGGTCACAGCACCATCGG
>MGTA01000266.1:22628-24572 GCA_001799225.1 Deltaproteobacteria bacterium RIFOXYD12_FULL_50_9 | reverse complement strand
TTTCTCCCATGAATTCATGGTGCTTGCCGCCACCGGTGAAGATACAATAGTTGTCTGTTCCTCCTGTACCTATGCGGCTAATCTGGAAAAAGCCGCCACCAGACCGGTTGATCCCGGCCCTGCTCCGGCAATGTTACCGCTCACCAAAGTAGAGACTCCCGGCATGAAAAAAGTTGCAGTGGTCTCTGAATTTCTGAAAATATCTTCAGAAGATCTGGTTAAAACCATGGTCTATCTCGTAGACGATAAGCCGGTTGCGGTACTGCTCCGCGGTGACCATGAGGTCCAACCGGTCAAGCTGAAAAATTTGCTGAACGCCATCGATGTTACACTGGCTGATGACAAGCAGATCTTTACCGCCACCGGAGTACCGAATGGCTATCTCGGTCCGCTTGGCCTGACGATCCCGGTAGTAGCTGATTATTCAGTTGCCGCTATGGCCAATTTCGTCATCGGCGCCAATGAAAAAAACTACCACTATATCAATGTCAATCTGGGCCGGGACCTCACCATCAATACCTTTGCCGATCTGCGCCAGATCAGCGAGGCTGATCCCTGCCCGAAGTGCGGGGCAAAGCTTGAACTCACCCGTGGTATCGAGGTCGGCCATATCTTTAAACTCGGCGTCAAATACAGCGAGGCCATGCAGGCCACCTTTCTGGATGCTGAAGGACACTCCCAACCCTTTATCATGGGGTGTTACGGTATTGGCGTCAGCCGGATTGTTGCTGCTGCCATCGAACAAAATCACGACAAGGACGGGATCATCTTTCCCCTGCCCCTTGCCCCTTTTCAAGTTGTTATCCTCAACCTCGGCCTGCAGGATGTGGCAATGAACAGTGCTTCTGAACTCCTGTATCAAAGCCTGCTCAACAACGGCATCGATGTGTTGCTCGACGACCGAGACGAACGGCCCGGCAGTAAATTCAAGGATGCCGACCTGCTTGGCATCCCCTACCGGATCACCATCGGCAAAAAGTTCAGTCAGGAAGGATTGATCGAAATCAAAGAGCGCCGAAGTGGTGAAACCAGCACCCTGTCACTGAATGAAACCGTTGCTAAGCTGCTTAATTCCATTAAGACCCAACTCTCTTAAGCGGTTGGTTCGCATAGTATATTTAAGGTTACCATGCTATTGCAAGTCAATGACCTGAACCTATCCAATCAAACGCTGGATGATCTGCTCGCCCGCGTTCGAGAATACATGCCCAGTGACGATCTGACGTCGCTTACCAGGGCATATCAGTATGCCGAAAAAATTCATAGCGGCAAGCTCCGATTTTCCGGCGAATCCTATATTACCCATCCTCTGGCTATTGCTCATATCCTGGCCGGCATGCGGCTAGATCTACCGACCATTATATCCGGCCTGCTGCACGGAGTATTGAAGGAGACCGACACTCCATCCACTGAGCAGGAACTCCACAAGCTTTTCGGTAAAGAGGTTGCCAGGATTGTCGGCGGCGCCACGCGCATCACTGATGTCCGCTACAACAGCAAGCTCGAGTATCAGGCTGAGAATCTAAGAAAGATGTTCCTGGCCATGTCCTCGGACATCCGGGTTCTTCTGGTAAAGCTTGCCGACCGGCTGCATGACATGCGGACCCTCTCTTTCACCAAGAAACGCCAGAAAGAGATCGCCCGGGAGACCCTGGAGGTTTATGCCCCGCTCGCCAGTCGACTGGGTATAGACTGGATGAAACGTGAACTTGAAGATCTGGCCTTTGCCTTTCTCTTCCCCGAAGAGTACCAGGATCTGGCCGGCCGCATCACCACTTCGCTTAATGACCGGGAACGATATGTCGACGAAGTCAAGGAGATCCTCTCCATCAAACTTCAGGAGGCCGGTCTAAGTGATTTCCGGATCCTCGGGCGCCCCAAGCACCTTTACAGCATCTACAAGAAGCTGCTTGCCCAGAAAATTCCTCTGGAAAAGGTCTATGA
>MGTA01000266.1:17505-22579 GCA_001799225.1 Deltaproteobacteria bacterium RIFOXYD12_FULL_50_9 | reverse complement strand
GTGCTTGGCGTCGTGCACTCGCAATGGCAGCCGATCAGCGGGCGTTTCAAAGACTTTATCAGTACGCCGAAAAGTAATATGTATCAGTCACTCCACACCTCGGTGGTTGGGCCACGGGCTGAATTCATGGAGGTGCAGATCCGCACTGAAGAGATGGACGCCATAGCCAAGGAGGGTATCGCCGCCCACTGGGCCTATAAGGAAGGCAGAGCCATCTCGCAGAAAGATGCCAGGCTGTTCAAATGGCTCAAGCAACTGATCCAGAACCTCAAAGAGCTCAAAGATCCGCAGGAGTTCCTTGATGCGGTAAAGGATGAGTTATACGAGATTGAGGTCTATGCCTTAACTCCGAACGGCGACGTCAAAGAGTTTCCTTATGGCAGTACCCCGCTTGACTTTGCCTACTATATCCACACCGAGGTAGGTAACCATTGCGCCGGCGCCAAGGTCAATAACAAGATGGTGCCATTACGGTATCAGCTGAAAAATGGTGATGTCGTTGAGATCCTCACCGCCCCCAACAAACACCCTAATCGCGGTTGGCTGAATCTGGCAAAATCGAGCCGGGCCAGGAGCAGAATCAGGCAGTGGCTCAAACAGCAAGAGCAGGAGAAGATGCTCCATCTGGGGCGAGAGATCTGTGAACGGGAGCTGCGCAAACACGATATCAGCTTGAAAAAGTTGATCAATACCGGCCATTTCCGCGAAATTCTCAAAGCCCTCTCATGCAACACCCTGGACGATTTGCTCTGGAAGGTGGGGTGTGGTAAGACCACTGTCCAACATATACTCAATAAGCTTGAACCTAAAGAGATCCGCGAGGAAAAAGAGAGCGCAGCGCCAATAGCGGTGCATCCTAAGGGGGGCAAAAGAAGAAATGATGATGTTATTACGATCGACGGGGTGGACGGCGGGATTTTAACCGCCATGAGCCGTTGTTGCCTGCCGGTACCGGGAGATGAGATAGCCGGCTATGTCACAGCCGGCAGGGGCGTCGCCATTCATAAGAGCAGTTGTGCCAATCTGCTCGCCACCGACCCGGAGCGCCGGATTAACGTCGCCTGGACCGCCAGGCCTCAGATCCAGCACCAGGCGTATATCCAGGTGCTCGGCCAGGACAAGAAAGGTCTACTCGCCACACTAAGCCAGACGATCAGCGGCGATGATGCCAATATCATCCATCTGGAGGCCAAGTCGACTAAAAACGGCCTGGCGAGACTCGATATAATGCTCGAAATCTCAGGCATTGATCATCTGCAGAGAATCCTGCAGCATATCAAACAACTGGACGGGATACTGGAGGCAAGCAGGAAGAGATAGTTCGATTGCCCTCACCCGGCGCTACGCGCCACCCTCTCCCACAAGGGGCGAGGGTAATGAGGTACTAAGGCCACCTGCTTTCAGGCAGCCTTTACCACAGCTCCGGAGCGGATGCAGCGGGTACAGACCCGCACATATTGATTCTGGCCTTTAGCAATGACCATCTTTACCTTCTGCAGATTAGGCAACCAGCGTCTTTTAGTATGGTTATTGGCATGGCTGACATTGCAGCCGCTTGTCGGTTTCTTGCCACAGATTTCACACATCTTAGCCATTGTTCAACTCCTTATAGATCCTATCCAGGTGCCCGACCCGGCACAAGCTCTCCGGGCGGGTAATTTTTCGTACATTACATTGATGATAAACAAGAGCGATTTGTATACATCTTCTTCGTTTTGAAGGCAAGCATTTTGTTCCTTTTGCCGTGGCAAAAAGGTTTACCTGCCGACTGAATTAATTAAAAACATCAGCCAATGATGACCAGGAGAATCCTTCATTGCCCGGTGCAAATTCCCGCGGCTTAGCGTTTAGATCTTGTATGGATACCCGCCAGTCATTGGTACGGTTGCCGTCGCCATTCAGGTCACCCAACGCCATGATAGTCGTCGCCATTCCGGTTGTATCGGCTCTAATCCAATATCGATATGCTAGATTTGTATAGGAGGTACCGGCTCCGGCATAACCATCCAAGATAGTAATAGTTCCGGCATAGGAGCCGTGTTCGGCAAAATACCTCTCCTGGGCCGCCTTGATTATCATCAATTCACTGATCGCCCTGGTCTGGCGGCTGCGCATCGTATGACTAAAATAGGCCGGGATGGCCACTGTTGCCAGAATAGCGATGATGGCAACACAAATCAGCAACTCTATAAGGGTGAAGCCGTTATCACTTGCATGTTTACGAAAAATCCGCTGCATCTCATCTCCTGATTGTTACTTGATGGTTATTACTCGTCGGAACTGATATCCCGCCATGAGGCCACGCCACTCTTGGTCACGCCCGGGTTGGTCTCCTGAATGCTGATGATGGAACCGGTACTGGTCTGGACAAAGGCCTTGGAGCCGATCTCCCCGCCGACATGGATATTGGGGGTGATTGCCATGCCCCGGCCAAGGCTTCTCCTGCGTATAGTCTCATTTATATCTTTATCAGCATTAGTTACAGCATCTTTTCCAGTATACTTATATCCTAGCCCGATGACGGAACTCAAGTAGGAGGTCCCGGTCCGATAATAAGTGGCCCAGAGAAAACTCTCCCCTTCTGAAGCGCAGATGTCAATTGACGGTAGATAGGTAGTAAAGGTGACAATATCGCCGAGAATGGCAGCCTGCCCCAAATTACGCTCGCCGGCTAAAGGAAAATTAATCTTCCAGCCGTGATATTTGTCAACACCGGCAACTTTTTGCGAGATCTCCGTGTTTAATGCTTTTAAGGTTGTGCTGATTAACGTATCCCCGCCTGTTGTAGTAAGAGTTGCCACGCCATTAGTATCTATATTCCACAAATAACCGGTGATATTTTCTACCCAGACATTGGAAACATCAACCAGATTTCCACCATTGGCCGAAGAAAGGTCCAGGTTACCCGAGGCGTCATAGCGCTCTTTCAAACCATAATAACTCTGCTGGGTTGTATCAGTCTTATCCCCTGTTGAGTCAAACAATCGCCCCGTGCCGAAATATACCCATGCCCTGGCGCCATCATAAGCTGCAGATGGGGCCGCAGTTACCGGTTGTCCGGCATTATAGAATGTATTAATTTTTGAAACAGGAGAACCCCAGTTGGCGGGATTGATGTCATCACTAATCTTCAGACGATGCATCCCGCCCCAGTAATTTTTAGGGACAAGGGCTTTATCGGTATTGGCTATCGATCCGAAATACAAAGTGTCGGCGCGATAATCCAGATTGTAATCAACTGAAATTACATCGGAAAAAAATGATTTTGGGAAAAGGGCTGCGTCTGCGGCCGTCAAGTTGTAGATAGCCTGTAAAGCCGGAGGTGATGCTGCGCTGACATTCGGTAAAGTCGCCGGAAGTGCGCCGGTGCCGCCCAGCCTCAGAATATATAACCTGGCGTCCTGAGTACTGATGCCAAGCATGGCATTGCGAACGCCTGTAGAGGTAGAAGGTCCGATGGGGCCGGAGCCGAAGGCCAGGTACCAATCCATGGGCCAGGAGGTTTTTGGACAATTGTTGGCGATTTTACGATCACAGCTCAACATGGGGATGGCCGTAGGCTGCACCGTGGTATAGCCCAGATTGGGATCGGTAAATTCAGCCAGGACATTCGGCGGCTCTTCAGGGTTGGTAATATCAAGAATATAATAGGACGGACGCATGGTTTCGCCTGTAGCAACGGTGAACTCGCCACCGCCGAAGCGCATACCGCCCACCAGAACCGTGCCCCAGCCTTTGGGGTGGATGCAGTTGGGGTTGAGAACATCGGGAGTCCCGTCAGCTTTTATACAGGCAGCCTCTTCGGCAAAGATCTTGGCGTCAAAGATCTCCGGTTTCAAATCAGCGTAGTAAACATGCGTATACGTTGTAGAGGTCAGCCATTTCAGATGGGGAAGAAGATTTTTTGGAATAAACATCCACATCTCGCTGCCCAGAGTATATTGAGTCGTATCCGGGGGGCCATTTAAGAATTCTTTTACACTCCGGTCAAAATAGCCGCCATTAAAGGCGTGCAGGCCGCCGTCATTGCCGCCGGCATAAATCATGGTCCGGCGATAGTTATATCTCTGCCGGAATGAACGGTAAGAGTCATCATTGTAGATAACGTCATAATCCTCAGACGGCGCAGCGACCACCGTAGGAGTGGAGTGGACGATGTCCCCCAATTTATAAGTTTCTGCATCGCCATCTTCATCCCAGTCGATCTGCCGCAAACGAAAGCCGCTTATATCACCCTTTCCTCGTATAAAATTGACGATATCGGTAGCCTCGCTGACGGTAGAGGCGTTCAGGTATGCCAGATAATGTGCGTCATCAACAAGAGCGGTCCTTAAAGGTGTTTCGGTAAATTCAACCTCGGTTGAGCCATCGATGCTGGTAAAAATATACCGCTCATTAACTGTGTCATTATAGGTTCTCTGGGTGGTGTAGTCAGTTCCGGCCAGCAACATACCGGCCGACCACAGATAGTCCAGATTGCGCAGATCAATATTGTCGCCGTCGGGATCAAGATCAGCGATGCTGTATTTGCCATCACCATCAGCATCTATATATCGTTTTACCCGAGTTGTGTTATCAGCTCCGGTATAGAACTCGACGATTTTGTCGAGCTTTAAATCCATTGCCTGATTATGATTAGTGTCCTCCCGCATGTTGCCGTAATCGTCCAGCCACAAGGAGTGCAAATCGCCGATCCAAGCAACTTTGTTGTTATGACTGTCAGGTTGATTGGGGAAAAATACTGCCTGGTAAATAGCGCCTTCACCGCTCCGCGAGTTTGAGATAACCGAAGCGGCAGTTGCCGATGATAAACCGGCCCCGATTTTGGTAAAGATTATATCAAGCTTGGTCTCCAGATCGTTTGGATCCTCGGCATTGTATAAGACTCCGGGGTTCCCGTCTTCGTCTGTTAAACCATTGGCTGCGGCGTTGGTCAACAAAGTGTTGGAATCGCATTCGGCTGCAAGGCCGGCCACCTGAACACTGCGCAGGGTGCCGGTCGAGACGATAAAGGCGTTGATGTTCTTGCCTTTTTCCGCACCGCCGGCCCAGTTGGTAAAATTGGCCGAAGAGA
>MGTA01000266.1:17209-17473 GCA_001799225.1 Deltaproteobacteria bacterium RIFOXYD12_FULL_50_9 | reverse complement strand
TCGTCGAACAGGGTGCTGCCTTTAAGATAGCCGCAGGTATAGTTAGGAGGAGGATCGGCAGTTGGAAGGGCATCAACCTCTTCTTGAGGTTGCTCGCCGTTTTCTATAGCAGTAGTGACGACAGAGGCCGGAGAGGAGTACTTCTGGTCGGCCGTCGAGGCGCCGTCGGTCAGGATCAGGACGTTATTCGATTGGCAGTAGCTCTGGACCGGATCGATTGGTGTCCAAAACAGGGCTGCTGACCCGTCATTTTTAGGACCGGTC
>MGTA01000266.1:14684-17154 GCA_001799225.1 Deltaproteobacteria bacterium RIFOXYD12_FULL_50_9 | reverse complement strand
GATAGAGTTTGTCGGTGGAGTCCCGGACAATAACGGGCACCAGAGACGTAGGAGTGTATAAATGATTTGGCACCCAGAGGGGGTAAGAGGCGGCATCCTCCGAGTTTATCAGGAAATCTGTTGAATTGATCCGTAAATCGGCCCGTTGGGTATAGTAGCCGATGGCATTGAAATAGGCCTCGGCCGTCGGGGTCCAGGCCGTGGCGGTAAGGTCGTTGAAGCGGGTTTTAAGATCGTTGAGATGGGAAGAGTCCTTGCCGATAATGGTCAGGATAGAGGCTCCGTCCTTTTTGGACGCATCAGCAAGAGTGCCCGCAGTGATGGGCGTCACCGACTCCAGACAACCATTAAGATTGGCCACATAAGGCGCGCCTGCATAACTTTGAACAGGCGCGCATTCCGAATAAGTGCCGGTGTTAAAGGCCATGGTGCCGAACCTGATGTCACTGCTGTGTTTGTCGAGAAGTCCGGTTGGGGTAGTGGTTTTATTCACCAGCCCCTTCATTATGAGGAGCGGGTCGCCCTTCTGAGCAGTCAGGGCGAAATCCATCAGATAAGCCGGAACATTATAGGTTGTGCCGTCGGAGCTCATGGCATCGCTGGGATCAGGAACGCCGGGATCTTCAAGTATACTGCAATATTTTTTAATGGCGGCATCGACACAGGCATCATACACTGCCGAGGTGCCGATCCAGTCGGCTGTGTCGCCGGGAGTAGATGGGGTAACCTGCGTAATTTCCCAAAGTCCTGAGGTTGCCGGGTGGTTATCTGCTGTGCATTTGTTCAGGCCTTTGTTATATGACCCATCACACTTCAGCCATTTATTTAAATCCGGGGCCACGCTGTTACAGAACACTGCGGCTCCGGGATTAGCTCGAGTGCCTGTCGGGGTATCGCCACCAGAGGCGGAGTTGCAATTAGATGTTGGCACTGCTCCCCCAGCCGAGGTTAACTTCCAGCATTGCCCAACAAATCCTTTGGATGTATCATCTGCCCCTTGATAATTGCCGTAACAGATATCGGTGTCTTTAAGTGTTATCGGATCCACATAGGAAACACCCGGCTCCCCATAGACTTTTTCGCAGTCGCTTTCCATGGAACTCACCGTGCCGCCGCCCGGCTGATAATTACCTTTTTTGTTGAAGTACCAGCACTCCTGCAGCACATGATTAACAGCGGTGCCGGAAGCGGACATAGTGGTGCCGGTCGCCTCCATGCACTCTTTGGTCTTATCTTTGACTTCTCCCAGCTTGGCATCATCGCCGCTGACAAATGCCTCAACTGCCTCTTTGCAGGCGGTAACAACAAAACCGGTGGTATCGATTTTCAAGATCTCGATTGTGGTAAGATTGGAAACATTAGATTCTTTCTTTATGCCAAGAATCAGTTTGAAATCATTTGTGAGAGTGGTTTGTTTGATAAAGGTTTTATCCATACACCCCCTGGACTCCATAACCAGCCACTGGTTAGTCGAATCATACTTGCCGCCGGTCAGCACCTTTTTTTCAATATCAAATTTGGAGGCGGCTGCCCAGTTCATAAAATTGCTGTTGGCGCCGAAAAATGTCACTGTCGTGCCGGCATTGATCTTGACACAGACCTCATTGTCCGTGCTGTTATACCGAGTGCCGGCTGCTGCGTCGCAGGCGTCGGTCATGGCAGTCTTGTCGGCCAGTTGAATAAATTTTGTATTGGTCAGATCGTAAGAGTACCAGCGGGGGATCGTGTATTTCTGGTTGGCATCAAGATCCAATTCGAAATAGCCGGCATAGGTCTTGTTCGGGGTATCAACCCAGGTACTGGTGGCCTCGATAAATGTTTTGTTAAATTTATCGTCATAGCAAAAGCCCTGGCTGGCCGCCTCAGCAGGGATATAGGCCAGGTCATACATGCTGGCCGAGTTATCTATGATGATCAAGGCATTAGGGGTATCGCCTTTGGACAGAAATGGCGGATAACCCGTATAATCAAGATTTGTGCCGGTAAAAGCGCTGACAAAAGATGGCAACGGAGTAAACATCTGGCCCCAAAACACAATTACTAACGCCAATCCTAATGCACCTTTGTTCGTTTTCATAATTGTCTCCTTACTTACTGAACCATCTTTCATCAACCATACAGCCCTTGCCTACCACTGACCTGATAAGAGAGATCAGATCAGTGGTTATCCAAAAAATATTTCAGCAATAAAAGGAAGAAATTCAATTTGTAACATGGCGAAAATAGAGGCCTAAATCACTCCGGGAGTTATCGGCATCCGTACCTTGTGACATAATATTGTATATTACATTAGTACCCCCGCCCCCTGCCCCTTTCCCCTTGCCGCTGTAACCTTTGGCCATCTGTAGTGCGTTGCCGCGTGAAAGTTGGGAACCAACCAGCTGAATGATAATAGAGGCATTAATATCACCGGTCATTTCTAAGGTGGGGTTTTCCTTGGGATTATTATCCATATAAAAGCTGCCGTTTT
>MGTA01000266.1:827-14655 GCA_001799225.1 Deltaproteobacteria bacterium RIFOXYD12_FULL_50_9 | reverse complement strand
TTAGGAAACGAAAAAGGATTCGGCGAACTGGGATTCGGCCAGCCGATGGCAAAGATATTCTCTTCTAAGATATCTGTGGCCGCCATAATTCCTGATTCGGCAAAACCCAGGGAGCGGGCCTTAAAACGTTGATAGGCGGCCAGCCGTACGTCCATAGAGGTGTCCATGCTGACGCCAACTGCCATCAGGGATACTATCAGCAACAGAAGCAAGGCTGAAACCATAGCCATGCCCTGTTCTCCGGCAATCGGCCTGCCCTGCCGCAACGATATATTCATGGTCGCCACCCGCACTTGAGTAAATTCCGCCCCGCTTCGTTGACAATTATGCTTTGCATCTCATTCCCTGACCGTTGAAACGGTTATTATTCATCAGCGCTGATATCCCGCCAGGAGGTCATACCACTTTTAGTTGCACCCGGGTTTGTCTCCTGAATACCAATGATGGCCCCGGTGCTGGTTTGCACAAAAGCTTTTGAGCCGGTCTCCGCGCCCACATGAATATTGGGCGTGGTAGCCATTCCACTACCAAGGCTCTTTTTGCGCTGAGTTTTCTCTTTATCTACGGCCGAAAGATATTGTAGCCCGATGACTGAATGAAAATAAGAGGTCCCGGTCCGATAATATAAGGCCCACAAGAAGCTCTCGCCCTCTGAAGAACAGATCTCGGTTGACGGTACATAGGTTGTAAAGGTAACAATTTCACCCAAAATTGCCGGTTGTCCCAAATTTCGTTCGCCCGCTACTGAAAAATTAATCTTCCAACCGTGATACTTTGCAGCTGATATCTCATAGTTATACTCTCTAAACGTTTTGGCGGAAAGCGTGTCCACCCCTGTTGAAAGATTTGCCTCTACAGGGGTGGTCTCGTTCTCCCATAGATTGCCGTTGATGTTTTCTACCCACACATTTGAAACATTGACCAGATTTCCGCCATTGGCGGAAGTAAGGTCCAGATGACCATTGGCGTCATAGCTCTCTTTCAAGCCGTAAAAACTCTGCTGGGTTGTATCGGACTTATCCCCGACCGGATCAAAAAACCTTCCGGTGCCGAAATATACCCAGAATCGGGTGCCATCGTAGGATGCCGACGGAGCTGCAGATACAGGCTGCCCGGCATTATAGAATGTATTAAGAGACCAGGTGGCGGGAGTGAGGTCGTCATTTATCACCAGACGATGCATCCCGCCCCAGAAATTTTTAGGAATAAGGGCTTTATCAGTGTTGGCAATCGATCCGAAGTACAGAACATCGGTACGAAAATCCAGATCGAAATCCGCGGATAGCAGATCGGAGAAAAATGACTTTGGGAAAGATGCCGCTGGGATAATCCTGGGGTAATCGGCCACTAAAGCCGGCGGAGTAGTAGTGACGGGCGCATCAGTGCTGCCAAGTTTCAGAACATATAATCTTGCTTCTTGTGTACTGGTGCCCTTAAGCGTATTCCGAATGCCGGCTGAGGTAGAAGGTCCGAAGGGGCCGGAGCCAAAGGCCAGGTACCAGTCCATTGGCCAGGCAGTGCTGTTGGTCGTGCAACTTCCGGTGGTAGAAAGGTCACAACGCAACATAGGGAACACCTTGGGCTGGCCAATGGTGAAGCCAAGATTGGGATCGGTAAATTCAGCCAACAAATCAGGCGGTTGTTCGGGATTGGTGATATCAAGGATAAAATAGGCTGAACGTGTGGTCTCGCCTGAAGCCAGAGTGAGATCACCACCGCCCAGCCGCATGCCGCCCACCAGGATCGTGCCCCATCCGTTAGGGTGAACAGCGTCGGGTGTAAAGATCTTGGCGTCAAATATCTCCGGCTTCAAATCTACATAGTAAACATGGGTATATGCTATGGAGGTCAGCCATTTAAGGTGGGGGAGAAGATTTTTAGGTATATACATCCACATCTCGCTGCCCAGATCGTATTGTATCGCGCTAGGCGGCCCATTTAAGAATTTATTTTGGACTTTATCGTAAAATCCGCCATTAAAGGCATGCAGACCGCCATCGTTGCCGCCGGCATAAATCATGCTCCGTCGTTTGAGATATTTTTTGCGAAATTGCCGGTAGGATTCATCGCCATAAATAGTATCATAAGACTTAATCGGAGCTGCGATCACGGTAGGGGTGGAATGGACAATATCCCCTAACCTGTAAGTTTCAACAGCTCCGGCATTATCCCAATTGATCTGCCGCGAACGGTAACCGTTGATATCCGTACCCCGCACAAAGTTAACGATATCATCAGCCTCGGTCTCGGTAGCGGTATTCAAGTATGCCTTATATTTGGCCGGATCGGCCTTAAGCGTGGTTATTTCCGGTGTAAAAGCAACTTCGGTGACGCCATCAAAACTGGTAAAAATATACCTTTTTTTCTCGGCAACCGCGTAGTCTCGCTGGGTTGAGGCCAGCAGTTCCGTGGATGCCAGCCACTCGCCCGCCGACCACAGATAGTCCATATCCCTGAGATTAATATTATTGGCCACTTGATCCGTACTGGGATTCCAGCTCCCACCATGGCTGGTGCATTGATCCATCTGGGTATACAGAGTCGGACTAACGGAGCAAACACCCGAGATGTATCGGCCATCACCATCATCATCTTTGAAACGTTTGACCTTGGTCGCTTTTTCGGCAGTATCGACATAGAACTCGACGATTCGATCTTCCTTCGAATCCAATACCTGGTTGTGATCAGTATCTTCCCGCATATTGCCGAAATCGTCCAACCACAAGGAATGCAAATCACCAGCCCAGCTGATCTTCCGGTTATTACCATCTATCTGGCTGGGGAAAAATACTGCCTGGTAAATAGCGCCTTCACCGCTTCGTGAATTCGAGATGATCGAAGCGGCGGTTCCGGATGCAGTCCGCATCAAGATACTTGCAAAGGATTTATTCAACTGTTCTTCAAGCTTTAAAGGGTTAACCACATAAAAATAGGTATCCGGTACCCCGTCGTGGTCTTTATCCCACTCATCGGTCTTATCCGGGGTATTGCTGTCGTTTGTATCCTCAAAGCCCCCCCACTTGGCCGCATAGTACAGCGGATTCTCAAGTTGTGTAGCGGCGGCTGTTGCGCCGGGTGTAAAGGTGAGAGTGGAGGTAAGGGGCAAAGGGTCAAGGTTGTCTTTTCCGCCAGGGTAATCGAACCGATAATTCGGATCACTGGCCGCAGCAGTATCCTTATCCCGTACCACCAGATAGGTGCCGTTTGCGGTGGATCCGGAAATAATGTAACCTAAATGCTGCATGATACTGCCGGCCGCATAGGTCGAGGTCACCGTAATATTCACTGTGGCGCCTTCGGCCGGAGTCGTAGCCGGGGTGACGCCATCAGCCTTATAGACCTGATATTCATATTCGGCAATGGCGTCCATATCATGGTCCGCCCCCTGTTCAACATCCTCATAATTGATTCTGAATTTACCATAAGTCGGGTTGTCGACATCCAGGGTATCGACATAAAAATCGACGATGGTATTGGTCGGCAAAAATGTGCCGGCGTCATTTATATTGACTATACCAGCACCACCTACCGACTTGGCAAAAGGCAGCAGGGCGATACTCCCAGTGCCGATCGGTATCTCAATTCTCGGCAGCGGCGAGGCCAGGCCAACTGAGTAGGTCAAGACATTGCCTCCTTTGCTTGGCGTAGCGGTCCGGCCATAATAGGCAACGGCTGCGGAGGAGTAGCTCCCCTGTTTAGTAGGCTCCTCCGGACAAAGGCCACGGACATTGCCCAGACCGTCGGTAACTCCTTTAGGTTGACAAGTATTGTCGGAGGTGCCCCCTACTTGCCCTAAGAAGTATTCTTTGCCGTCACCGATACCCTCATCATTACTGATGGTGTCAGCCAGAGTTTTTACATTCATTTTGGTTGTGGATTGCCCGACTATTGCTTCATCCATCCCGCCAAAAGTGCTGTCAGCGCTGCCCGGCACTTTATCCGAATCAAAAGAGGGGTAGATATCGCTGAGCACCAGCAGAAAGGGTTTCTGACAGGTGGCATATCCGCCAACTGCTCTGTAAGGGTCGACCCAGGCAACATTGGGCAGGCCAAGGGCATCGTCCTTAGCCATGGTCGCACTCCAGAAATCGGCGGACTGGGAAGCGGCCCCGCCAAAATAGCGCAGGGTCTCATACATCATCTCGCCAACCGGATTGCCCCACATGGGGAATGTCCCTTCGCTCATGGCGCTGGTCGTGAGCCACCCGCCTGAGTAACTGTAACTGCCATAATCAAAATCATTTACTCTAAGCTTATCTATGGTCCTGATTATGCCGTTGGTAGCGGTAAAGGTGCCATTGGTGGCAACATTTATCTCATCGGTAATCGGCCCGATATTTTTCCGCAGAACTCCTCCAGACATATTTTTGGTATAAGAACCGGTCAGCAGGCCGAACATCATGCTCCCGGGTTCACCGTGTCGCTGTAGCAGCCCGATCGGCTTTGAATTTAGGCTGGGATATTGTTGACAATTTGACTCCAGTTTACCGGCCTCACAGGCCTGTACTCGAACCTCATAGTCGGTGATGCCGCCGGTGCCGCGTACTGTTTTATAAACTGTCTGAGTCAGACTGGTAAAGGCGGCGGCCCGGATGATCTCCCAGTTGTTGCCGCTCATCGGCCCTTTCCAGCGCAGATAATAATTGTCGTCACCGGTCATTTCATGATGGCGGAACTCAACAGTGTGATTTGACTTGCCCAGATAGATAGTGCCTTTATGGTCAGTGCAGGTGCACTTACCATGTCCGCCATACCAACCGGCTACTACCGTGCCATCAACAATTACCTCAACCGCGTCATCACCATCCACCGCAAATTCATAATTTCCCTTATTGCCATTAGTGGTAATGGCAATCACCCCGGAAAAAATTGTCATATAATTGTCATCGTCCGCAGCACCGGTGCGAAAAGGATTGCCTGAACCATTTATCGTGGTCACGTTCTGGGAACCCATGCGATAGGAGGATGTGGCTGCTGGGGTGGCAAACTCGGCAACCAAGGCATTATATTCCAGGTGATTGTTTGGAGAAACGGCATTGCTGGCACTGATCAAAGAGTTATCCGCCACCGGTCTCTCCTTGGAAACCCAGTCCCAGATCCGATAACCAGAATCAGGCAAAACGCGTAAAACCGGCGCTCCGGCATTGGAAAGGGTTGTCGAGGCAAAAAGATGGCGCTTTCCTGCGGCCGGCAGGTCCAGCGGGGTATAATCCCTGATATCATAGCCTCCATAAGCGACGGACAGGTACTCTTTCCCCCAGGAATGGGCATCCTGCGGCACAAAGGCCCTCTCCAACACCGTTTCCGCAGCAGTGTCAACTTTCCGGTAACCGCCGTAAAGGACCTTTCGCAGGGCATCCATCCGAGTCATGGTCAGATAATTGAGAAAATCACCACTCCATTCGGTTGCGCCGGCACAGGTTTTATTAGCCCCGGTGGCTACGGAAGGCCTGAACCTGATGGGAGTGCTGGTGTTATCATAGGTATAACACTTGTTTGAGTCGAAATAGCCGTAGTAATCGATAGTGGCGGGTTTATAACCGACATCCAGTTTGCCATCGCCGTTCAGGTCCGAGGCGTCATTGTATGCCTCATAGTACAGTTTGTGATCCTTGCCCATTACCAGCATGACCAGAGGCGGGCTTACCGAGGCCAGGAAGGGTGGATAAGCCGTATAATCATCCATTGTAGTGGCCGCACTGACAAAAGATGGCAACGGGGAAAACAGCTGGCATAAAAAAACAACCCATATCGCTAAGCCTGATGCACTTATTTTATTATTCATGGTTGTTTCCTTAGATGATCAATACTTAACGATTAATATGCCGATAATAGAGGCCTATTATGCTATTTGCCTGACCCGCATCCGTCCCTTCCGCCATGAAATTGAAAGTTGTACAGGGAAACTCAAGTGTTCCTCCGACACAATGTTGCGTGCCGACTTTTTGAATGACGATTTCCGTCTGAATGTCGCCAAACATTTGCATGGTGACATTTTCATTTACATTAGATTCCATATATAAGACTCCACTTGTGCTTCCATTATCAACGATATCCAGTTTTTTACCGTCCGCCCTCCCAACATAATTAGGGCTCAGGCTCGGAAATTGAAACGGGGTACCGGGATTAGGATTCGTCCATTCGACATCAGCATAATTTTCCTCTAAAATATCCGTAGCCGCCATAATGCCTGATTCAGCAAAACTCAGGGCGCTGGCCTTAAAACGTTGATAGGCGGCCAGCCGTACGTCCATTGAGCTGTCCATGCTCATTCCAACTGCCATCAGAGAAACTATTAATATCAGGAGCAAGGCCGATATCATGGCCATGCCCTGTTCTCCGGCAACCGGCCGGCCCAGTCGCATCACTATACTCATGGCCGTACTTGCACCTGAGTCAATTCGACATTTTTGTTATTCCAGGTAGTCGTATATTTCACCAATTTAGTCAGTTCACTTGGGCACTTATCCCGGACAATCCAGGTGGCGTCTCCGGTTTTTATTTCAAAATCACCGATCACCAAAGGCGCGGTGGAAACATGCGTAATGCCGGCGCTGTCTCCGGCCATCAGGCTATTATCAAAGCCTTTCATCAACAAACCCTCCAATTCAGCACCGGCAATCTGAATCGATTGCGAGATGTTTTTAGCAAAGACCGTGCTGTAACGGTTCGAGATCTTCAGGCCGGTATAACCCATGATCCCGAACGCCAGAATGCTGGCGGCAAAAACCACCTCCAGCAGGGTAAAACCTTTTTCTCGATTTGTGCTGAATGGTCCCATAGGTTTCCTCGTCTTATCGCTTAAAGGCCGGCATTGCGTAAATACACTACGGCTGAAGAGAGATACCGGTAACGATGTTCAGCATCTTTATAACCGGGATTAGAGGCTGGTGAACCACCGGCGGCATTTCTGGCGCTGCCGAACGGATTAGCCGCGCTGTAATAGGGGCTGTTGGGATAATCATAGGTGTTGTTATCGGTGTAAGTGTAGATAACGTCACTCATGGCCAACACCCAAACCCGGACAGCCCGCACATCTTTTGAGGTATAGGTGATGCCGGTGGCAGCCACAGTCAGACCGGTACCCGTGGTCTGGACGTTTCGCCAAACCTCGTCACTCAAATCTTTATCCAGGTCTTCATCAAACAGGAACTCCACCTGCAGGTCCTCAATGTTTGCAGCGATCTCATTTTGGTTTCCAGCTCTATTATAGTTAAGAGAGAAAGTGTCATGTTCGATAAAATAGGTGGCGATATTGAGTTTATACACCCGGGCCGGTTTCTCAGGCGTCCCGTAACTTTTCCCCAAGTCGTCGCCGTCGATGTTGTTATTCAATTTCGGATTCACATCAACAGGCGCATCATCTGCTTTCTCATGTTTGATACTTGCATTTAGATCGGTATCGGTCTTCTGAAAAAGCGAATAATGCTCACAATCAGTAATATAGAGGATATCACTTTGATGGAATCCTTCCTTTGCCTGATTGAATCCTGAGGAAACTAGAGGAATTACGACTGATCCTGAAGCCATGGGCCCTATGGCTCTTTCGTCAGAGAGAAAAACCAGAGAGATGGCGTCGGTTCCTTCACGATAGAGCCCCGCCACTGCGTCGTTATAAAACCCCAGGGCTTCACCCAGATAATCAATATTCGTCGTCGCATTATCAGCCGCCCTATCCATTAATTCGGCAAGTATGGATTGACTACCATCCCAGGCATCCAGACCGGGAAAATCTGTTGCAATCGTCAGCTTGCCGACCAGGTTGTCGGGAAGGGGATCATCAGGTTGATGCGCGTTAATCAGGTTGTTTTTGGCCAAGGTATCACCACACCCCAAAAAACCGGCGCGCCTGATATCCCTGGTTATTCGATTGAGAGCCTGGCGGGCATTATTTTGCATATCGAGAATTTTTTCTTTATTCTCCTTGTCAATTGTTTCATCGCCGATGGTGCGAAAAACCCCGCCCAGGATGATGAAGGTGAGCAGCAAGGCTACCATGATCTCAACCAGGGTATATCCAACGATATTTTTTTCTATATCGATATTCATAGGTCCAGAACGATCCAGAAAATTAGAGCTTCGCGATTAATTAAGGCCACTCTGAAGATTTCCACTCAACTATTTTTATACGGCCCACATTGTTGACGATTAATGCCCATGGACCGATGGCCACCTCTTTTGCGGCATCCGGTCCTTTAGGAAAGTAAAAATAGACCGATCCTGACGTGCTTTCGCCGTTAGCTTTAAACATGAATCTAGAGCCAACGGGTGACACCCCATTGCCAACATTATAACCATATGGTCCGGTAACGTCAGGCCCACCGGTCGGAAATGCGGCTGCGCCATTATAAATTTCCGGGCCATGCTTGGAGCTACCTGTCACCTTGTTATCAAAAACCACCGTATTGATGGTGCGATCACCGTGTGCTTCGTTATAATTATCATTATCGCTATTTCCACGTACCCAGATGGTATAACCTTTACTAAAACCGGCAGCTCCCTCACCGTTAAAATCAAAATCCACATAAACCTTATGACCGCGTTTGACGGCCTCGGCTTTGGCCTGGTGGAAACGTGTTTTAAGATTAAAGCCGAAAGACTTGAACTTGGCATCATCGGAGTTCAGGTAAATCCCGGCGGTCAAAGCCAGTATGCCGACGATGGCGACAACGATCATCAACTCCAACAGGGTAAAGCCCCGCTGTTCGAGACCGCCTGAGTTGTAATTACGAATTTTTGTTTTCATGTAACTTTTAACTTGCGCAATTTTCATACCTGTTTTTTACCATCCGGCAACTTTTCCAGTTTGGTTGAAGCTAAAAGCAAATATCCGGTAACAGTTCAACAACAATATGTAATGTTTCAGATTTATAAATAATAATCCACAATAAACTTCATATGTTATTATAGTGTAAAATTGTACACCTTACAATAGCCACTCACTCTGCTTCGCGTTGACGAGGTCTGCAGAAAACCGATCTCATTGTTCCATTGTGCAGGTAGAGTTGCTCCAGGAGGTATTAAGAAGCCCAATCGATAATGCTGAGACCGGGGATTCGGCTGAATTCACGAATGTTGTTAGTGACCAAAGTTACCCTCTGTGCCAAGGCATGTGCCGCGATAAGCATATCCATGGCACTGATTGGTGTGCCGGCCTTTTCCAAAGTTGTACGGATATCACCATAAGCCAGGGCTGCTTCCTCGTCAAAGGCGACTATTTCCAAAGGGATAATGAACTCATCAAGGGCTTTGCCATTATTTTCCTGCTGCTTGCTCTTGGCAACCCCATATCGTAATTCAGCCAGGGTGATGGAAGAGATACCGATGTCACCGACCTGATACTCCAGAAAATGCTTGAGTACGGTAGCTGGCTGCTGTTTGATAATATAAATGCAGATATTGGTGTCGAGCATCAATTTCATAAGAAATTTTCCCGTTTATCCAATTCAGGCTGGATACGCTCAACCAGGAAATCGCTGGAAAATTTTTTAAGACTGCCGAAAAGGGAGTTCCACGAATCGCTCCGGGGGATCAACAGCACAATATTGCCATTTTTTTTAATAAACACTTCACTGCCTGCAAAGCGAAACTCTTTTGGAAGTCTGACCGCCTGACTCGGTCCATTTTGAAAAATTTTGGCTGTTTTCATTGGCATCTCCTTAATTGTATATATTTTAAGTATATATATTGAGTAAATTTGCAGCAAGAGAAAAATAATGCCGCGAAACATTTTTAAGGGGGGCGCACAGTGACGGGAGAGACGAAAAAGAGGTAGTTTGATAAAGAAACAGTTAGCCATTTTATATTGACGAGATTTGCGCCGTTATGGTATGTAGACTGATTCTTTATTTGGATTCTTTATCCGGCACCTGCTGAAACAACATTTAGCCTAAAATCCTCCCAATAGCCTTAATCATGGAAAAAGAAAAAAACAGCGTCTGGTCATTTTTTGCCTCAGTTAAACTCGCCCTTTTCACTCTGATTATACTGGCCGTTGCCAGCATTATCGGCACGCTGGTTCCTCAAAATCAGCCGGCGGAAGAGTATGTCAAGAGTTACGGCTCCGGCCTGGCGCGACTCTTTGAACTCCTCGATATCAATCATATGTACGGCTCCTGGTGGTTTCTGACCATCCTCGGTCTTTTCTCAGTTAATCTGATTGTTTGCACGATCGACCGCCTGCCTAATGTCTGGCGGATCATAAACATGAACAATCTGGAGACCGAGACAAGACGCCTTGAGAAGATGAGTTCTAATCTCACCTTGCACTCCACCCTTCCGGTCCGGGAAGCTGCAGCCTGTGTTAAAGAGCTTATGACCGCCGGTGGCTGGTCGCCGCAACAGGCAGAGCAGGATGGCCAGGCAACCCTCTTTGCGCAAAAAGGCGCCTGGAGTCGACTCGGGCCCTATGTGGTGCATATCAGTATCCTGTTAATCTTTATCGGGGCGATAATCGGCTCTCTCTTCGGATATAAGGCGCAAACCTATATCCCGGAGAATTCCTCGATCAGCCGGGTCTATCAATTCGGCACCAACAAGGCAATTCCACTAGATTTTAAACTGCGCTGCGACAAATTTACCTTGTCGAATTATGAAGACGGCTCGCCCAAAGAGTACCGCTCGGAACTCACGGTGCTTGATATGAACGACAGAGAGGTTCTTTCTAAATCGATTGTGGTCAATGATCCGCTTGATTATGGCGGTCTGACCTTTTACCAATCGAGTTTTCAGGAAATGCAGGATTTTCTGGTTTCTATTGAAAACGAGTCCACCAAGGCTAAACACTCCTTTTCAGCTCCAGCCGGCCAACAGATCCCCTGGCTTGGGACGCCTGTCACCTTTGGCATCCTGAATGTTGCCGAGGCCGGTAGCATGAGCCGTCAGCTGCGCTATAAAGTCTGGTTCTCGGACGGTAACGGTGAACCCTCGGTATTCTGGCTTAACGATAGTGCGACAGCCCTGGTAAAGAGGTTGAATGCCAACTATATTATCTCCGCTAAACAGCAATATGCGACCGGTCTGCAGGTTACCAAGGATCCCGGCGTCTGGGGGGTTTATATCGGTTGCGGCTTGATGATTCTCGGACTCTATATCGCCTTTTTCCTTTCGCACCGTAGAATATGGGTGTCCATAGCTGCTCAGGCCACCGGCAGCCGCATCGTTGTTGGCGGTCAAAGCAACAAGAATAAATACGGTTTTGAAAAGGAGTTCGATATGCTGACGAACCGCATTAAACAGAATGACAAGATCCAACCGGATAAGGAAAAGCCATGAACAGCTCTCATCTTCTTGGAATCACAACCTTTGCCTATTTGCTGGCCTCGGTTCTCTATATCGCTATCTTCGTATTCCGGGCCCAGAAGCTCGGCTTGATCGCCTCGGTCGTAACCCTGGCCGGATTTCTCATTCAAACCGGCGGAATCATCCTCAGATGGATCGAATCGTATAAAATGGGCTTTGGGCACGCGCCTCTCTCTAATATGTACGAATCCCTGGTGTTTTTTGCCTGGGCGATTGCGATTTTTTACCTCTGGTTGGAACTCAAATTTAAAAATCGCCTGATCGGCGCCTTTGCCGTACCCTTTGCTTTCGTCAGTATGGCCTATGCAGCACTGGGGACCAACGTTCAGCAGGAGATTCGACCATTGGTCCCTGCCTTGCAGAGCAACTGGCTGATTGCTCATGTGGTTACCTGTTTTATCGGCTATGCCGCCTTTGCCGTTGCCTGCGGACTTGGCATTATGTACTTGCTCAAGGATAGAAAATCATCTACGCCAGGGCTTATCGATACCCTCCCGGATCTCAAGGTGATTGACGATATCACCCACAAAACCCTGGTTTTCGGTTTTATCTGGCTCTCCGCAGGCATCATCACCGGTGCTATCTGGGCTAACTCGGCCTGGGGCACTTACTGGAGCTGGGACCCTAAAGAGACCTGGTCGCTCATTACCTGGTTTGTCTATGCCACGGCCTTGCATGCCCGGTTCGTCCGCGGCTGGGGGGGCCGCAAGATTGCCTGGATAGCCATCATTGGTTTCCTCTCGGTGATCTTTACCTATTATGGCGTCAACTTCCTGCTTTCCGGTCTGCACAGCTATGGCAGCGGTTGAAGAATAAAAAAATCGAGGCGTTAGGAGTTTCATTCTTGACATCTCCAGCTGTCAGTGTATAAATAGCGTCATTCATGAAATGAATAGCTATTCACCCAAAATAATACCTTAATTAAGGAGGAACCCGAACATGATCAAAAAGTCATTGATTTGTTGTACAGCCGTTGCCTTTGCTCTGAGCCTTGCCGTAGCCGGCGCCAGCCTGGCTGCCGATAAAGGCCCTGCAGAGATGGTGATGAAAACCGCTGAAGGTAAGAAACCGGCAAAGTTTCCGCACAAGGCTCATCAGGACAAATTGAAATGCGCTGATTGCCATCATGGCAAAGATGCCGCAGGCAAACAAGTCGCCTATACAGACGCATTGAAGATCGAAAAATGCGATAGCTGCCACAATGACAAGATGGCTAACACCAATCTTAATGACCTCAAGAAAGCAGCTCACAAGAATTGTAAAGACTGCCATGCCAGCCAGAAAGACAAGCCAAACCTGAATAAATGCAATACCTGCCACGCGAAATAAAGCACTGCTGATTTTCTTAACAGGCAATAAAAAAAGGCCGCTCTCATTTTGAGTGGCCTTTTTTTATTGCCGACATCATAGCTTTTTAGGCTACAGGTTATTCTGTTTCCTTCCCCTTGCGCAGATACTCCCGGCACTGTTCTCGATCCGCTGGTGGGCAGTTAAGAATCTTCCAGCAGGATGTGTAGTTGAGAAGTTTCTTGATCGCGGCAATGCTGATCCCCTGTTCGTGAATCATCTTTCTCAGGCATTGCACCCATTGTAAATCATCCTGAGTATAATACCGCCATTTGCTCTTACGAGCCGGTTTCAGCAGTCCCTCACTCTCATAGATCCTTAATGTTCTGGGATGGACATTGAGAAGCTTTGCAGCTACGCCTATTGTGTATCTATTTTCATTGGTTAGCATAGGAATGTCTCAAAACAATAAAGCTGCAAACGAAAAGTATCCGTCTGCAGCTTTAAAAATTAGATCCGGGTGTATGAACTCCGATTCATAGAGTGGGAACCTGCATCAGGTACCCATGCACGTATCATTTTGAATAGATACTTCAATTAATGATGGTGCTCTTTCTGGTTGAATTTCTGGCCGAAAAATCTCTCGCCCAGCAAGAAACCAGCTCCGACCACACACATGCCGCCCAAAGTCACCATAAATTCGGCCAGTGACGGAATATAGCTGAAATAGGTAGGCAGATCGTCCCAGCCAAAGGACTGCGGCACGATCTGTCCGGCCACTACCAGATCGTAACGCTGAAAAAATTGACCGACCAAAATCATCATGGCGGCTATTGCCTTTGAAGGAACGCTTTTCAACTGTGATACCACCAGAATTATCAGAGGCACAACCAAGCCGATAGTGATCTCAAAAATCCAGAAGTTAATTGCCAGCGGTCCTTTCAAAAAGGATTCAGCCGCCAACCGTCCCTGTTCAGCACCGCCGACAAAAAACGAAATGAAACGCCAGGAGGTTGCCACAATAATGAGAAAGAGGACAAGCGCCATGATTTTGCCGGCGCTATGCAACCCTTTGAGGATGTGATGCGGAATTTTTTCGTTACGCAGCTTATAGGCAAAGTGGGTGAACATAACAATGGCTGCGGCGCCGGAGAGAAAGGCTGAAGCCAGGAAATAGATCGGCAGTTGTGATCCGTACCAGAACGGTCGGGCAGACAGGGTGGCGAATACGGCGCCAAGA
>MGTA01000266.1:0-801 GCA_001799225.1 Deltaproteobacteria bacterium RIFOXYD12_FULL_50_9 | reverse complement strand
GCCCTACGGCCATCCCGTAGAGAGTCCCCATCCACCAGATGTTGGAGGTGAAATTTGGAGTGAGCATGTTATAGAGCAGCATACGATGGGGATTTTCAATTTCGACGCCAATCAAAGAAAATCCGCCGATAATGGTAACAATGGACATGTAGACCATACGATTGGATAAAGGTGCCAGTTGGTTGCCGCCAAAGGCGTGGCTGATAGCTGCCAACAAGCAGAGACCAGTGGAGGTTATGGCAAAAAAAGCATAACCGGCGATCAGTATTCCCCAAGGCATCTCCCTGGTGTTATTGTATGCCACATGATGACCGACATAAAAGGCATAGAGCCCGAAGGATACGCCAATTGCCGCGAGTGCCAGAAATAGCAAGGTAGCCTTATTCAGGCCGGGGGTGGCCATTTTCGGCTCAGCAGTATCGTTAATAGAAAAATCAAAAGACATCTTTTCTCCTCCTGATAATTTGTCTGTTTTCGAAATAGTGACTTACTCTCTTTCGAATCCAGGCCTTAGATTTATATCAATGATGTGTAGCCTTGGCAGCGTCTTTGTCGCCTCCGGTCAAACGGTTATGCCCCTTCACCCCGATGTGGCAGACCGTACAGCGGGTATTGGAGGCAAAAGCAGTCTTGCCATCATGGCAAGTGCCGCAGTACTTACCTTTATAAAGGCTGTCCATGGTAAAGTCATCTTTTGCTTCTGATGCACCGGTTTCCATGGAAAAAACGTCATCATGACAGCTGGCGCAATCAAGGCCCTGGCTTGTATGGACTTTGTGATCAAAAACGACAGCCTTAACC
>MGTA01000265.1:14877-16093 GCA_001799225.1 Deltaproteobacteria bacterium RIFOXYD12_FULL_50_9 | reverse complement strand
CGCCGCCGGAGATTCCGAACCTCTACGGGGGGGTGATCCGGTGGAGCGCGGCGCTGGATGCTGCCATTCTCGGTTGGTGGCGCGATTCCTACTCCTACCCCTTCGATCCCTTCACAGGCCGCGTGGCCGCTATGCGCGGCGACGGGGAGCTACTTTGGATGACTACTCACGTGGGCATGAGCATATACGACGTCGCCGCCGATCCCCAGGGCAGAGTGGCCATCGTCGGCGCGCACGACTGGGACGATCCGCAGTGGCCAGAGCCGTCGATCAAGATTCTGGACGGCGCTGTGGGGGCCGATCTCGTGGACCTGAGCCGCCCGGAGTTCGCCCAGGGTGACACCGGCCGCGCGGCGGTCTTCGCGTCGAGCGGCGTCCTGTTCGTGGCGCTGGCGTACGACGACAACGTCGCCTACATCCTGCGCATCCAGCCCGACGGTACCGTCGACCGGGAGGCACCGGCGTCGTGCCCCGGCTGGGGCCACCTGCACCTGCTCTCCGATGATCGCCTACTGCTCGCCAGCATGGCTCCCAACGACACCATCGTGCATCTGTGCATCTTCGACACCGAGCTCACCGCGGTCGAATCGACGACCTACACTCCTCCCGGTCGGGCATCGAACGTCCTGCGCGGGATTTCCGTCGGCGCCAGCGGCCATGTGGCGCTCACCGGCATGGCGGGTGACAGCATGTCAGGTCCTCCGGGCTACACCTTCCTTGCCTTTCTGTACCCGGACTTCACGGTGCGCTGGGAGTGGCAGCACGACACTGGAGACGACACCACCGAGCAGGGTTGGAGCGTGGCCGTGTCGCCCGGCGGCGAGGTCACGCTCCTTCGGATCTTCGAGTACCAGCCACCCCACCACTGGGATCTGACCCGTTTTCGCCCGTGAGGTGGTACGAAGGTTGATATGATGGCTGCATGTGAAAAGAGGAATGACATCCAATCGAGATCGACCCTGTGCTGGAGCCCTACAGGGGACACCAGCCTCTGGCCATCACCCTGCCGAGCATGGAAGGCACGGTCTCGCTGCTGTCGCCCGTGGGCACGGGAGGGCTCACCATCGAGGTCACCGACGCCACCACGATCACCGGCATTGCCGAGGTGATTAAGGCCCGCCGGCCATCTTTTCAGGCCATAGCGGTTGAACCGGCCGCCTCACCGGTTCTCTCGGGCGGCCCCCCCGGCCCTCATAAAATTCAAGGCATCGGCGCT
>MGTA01000265.1:2075-14868 GCA_001799225.1 Deltaproteobacteria bacterium RIFOXYD12_FULL_50_9 | reverse complement strand
CCGGCAGTGCTCAACAGAAATATAATCGACGAAATAATTACGGTCACCAACGAGCAGGCCATGGAAACCTCCCGCCGTCTCGCTCTTGAGGAGGGGATTCTGGCCGGTATCTCCTCGGGCGCTGCAACCTGGGCAGCCCTATCGCTAGGCAATCGCCCGGAAAACAGAGGAAAACGCATTGTGGTTATCCTGCCTGACTCCGGTGAACGCTATTTAAGCACCGAACTTTTGATCCGCTGATTAGCGTCGTTCGCATTTAACCTGCAAAAAAGTGGTATTTTACCAAGAGATTTAAATATCTTTAAAATTAGTTTGCTTTTCAATCAACATAATGTTATGTTCATATCTTAATTGTGTAGTACCTGTTTTGTTGAAAAAAATACAGAAAATTGGGCCGCACAGACCTCTACACAGAGGCAGTGCGGTTTTTTTGTTTTAAGGCTTTAAACAAACAGACTACCTAGCCTGTATTATCCTAATGATAATCGGGTGTTCAATAATAAAGTGGTTCCAAAGAAGAACCAAATTTTAAAGGAGTATTACAGTGGCTGAAGGTAAAGTGAAATGGTTTAATGATTCAAAGGGGTTTGGTTTTATTGAGCAAGACGGCGGTCAGGATGTTTTCGTTCATCACTCCGCAATCAAGGCTGAAGGCTTCAAATCCTTGGCTGAAGGTGCTCGGGTCCGTTTTGACGTTGTAAAGGGTGCAAAAGGTCTTGCAGCCGAGAACGTCGTACAGATCTAACAGGTTGTTCGAATTACCCAATCTAAAGTATTAACAACCTGCTTCAAGATGTTGTTAATACAAATAAAAAGCCCCGCGTTTGCGGGGCTTTTTATTTGTATTAACATATACTATTCTTAAGGACTATCCAACATGATTACAGCAACAAACGTAGCCCTTGCCTATGGCAAAAGGGTGATTTTTAAAGATGTTAATATCAAATTCACTCCGGGTAACTGCTACGGACTTATCGGTGCGAACGGCGCAGGCAAGTCAACTTTTTTAAAAATCCTGGCAGGCGAACGCGAACCGGACAAAGGTGAAATCTCAGTTGGCGCCAGGGAGCGAATCGCCATGCTCCGCCAAGATCAATCCGCCTTTGATGAAGAGACGGTATTCAATACGGTAGTTAAAGGTCACAAACGCCTTTTCGAGGTAATGGCCGCACGCGAGGCAATCTACGCCAAAAGCGAATTTTCCGATGAGGACGGCATCCGCTCCGGGGAACTGGAGGCTGAATTCTCTGAGATGAACGGTTACGAGATTGAATCAGATGCCGCAGTATTGTTAAGCGGTCTGGGAGTACCGGAAGAGCTTCGCCATCGCAAGATGAAGGAGCTTGACGGCGGTGATAAAGTACGTGTCCTGCTGGCCCAGGCCCTTTTCGGCAACCCGGATATTCTTTTACTTGATGAACCAACCAACAATCTGGACTTAAAGACTATTTCCTGGCTTGAGGAGTTTCTCTTCCGGTTCCAGAACACGGTCATCATCGTCTCGCATGACCGGCATTTCTTGAATCAGGTTTGTACTCACATTGCCGATATTGACTTCGGTAAAATCCAGGTCTATGTCGGAAATTACGATTTCTGGTATCAGGCAAGTCAACTCTCACTCAAACAAAAACAGAATGAGAACAAAAAGGTAACTGACAAGACAAACGAACTGAAAGAGTTTATCCAACGCTTCAGTTCCAACGCCTCCAAGGCTAAACAGGCAACATCCAGGAAAAAACTGCTGGAAAAATTAACTATCGAAGACATGCCCATCTCTTCGCGGAAATATCCATACATTGTTTTCAAGCCGGAACGGCCTTGCGGCGACATCATTCTTGAGATAAAGGACCTTTGCAAAGAGATTGACGGAGAGATAGTATTAAATGACTTCTCCTTAAGCGTCAACAAGGGCGATAAAATCGCCTTGGTCGGCAGCAACAGCGTTGCCAAAACGACCCTTTTCCAGATCCTGGCAGGCGAACTACAGCCGGACAAGGGCAGCTTTCGCTGGGGAGTCACAATCAGCTCTGCTTATTTCCCCAAGGAAAACAGCGGCTACTTCAATAACAAATACAACCTGATCGAATGGCTTCGTCAGTTTGCCCCTCCCACCGAAGGAGAGAGTTTCTCAAGAGGTTTCCTCGGCCGCATGCTTTTTTCAGGTGAGGAGGCGCTCAAAACAACCGATGTCCTGTCCGGTGGCGAGCGGGTCCGCTGCATGCTTGCCAGAATTATGCTTACCGGCGCCAATGCCCTTATCCTGGATGAACCGACCAACCACTTGGATCTGGAATCGATCACTGCCTTAAACAACGGCCTCATTGCCTTTCCTGAGGTAGTGCTTTTCACCTCCCACGATCATCAATTCGTCTCAACCGTGGCCAACAGAATTGTTGAAATCACCCCGGGAGGGATTATTGACCGGATGATGGGATTTGACCAGTACCAGGAAGATGCCAACGTTGCTGAAACCAGAAACAGACTGTTCCTGGGAGAGAAAGATCTAACACTTTAGTATTGTCGAGCCCTCAAATTTGGTCTAACAGGATAACTGCGCCTCTTTACAATGTTGCTGGACCTATTGTTGCGCCCCGCAGAACCGGCACTTTTTTGCTTTGGCAAAAATTTTCTTCTGACAGCAACAGCACGACCTGAATTCAGGAATAAGCCCGGCCAGAGCCAGAACGACGACCAAGGCGCCGGTTATAACTGGAAACGGGGCGGTAATCACCTGCGGGTCATAGGTTAACAGACCAACAACCAAAGAAAAAAGGCCGAGACAAATAGCAATGGTTTTAAACGACATACTCTTCTCCAGAGATTATTTGCCTGTCAGAGTACTGTTTTCCGGCAGACGATAAGCAGGCTCAGCTCCGCCGCGTTGCAGGACAACTGTTGCACAAGTCACCACTATAATCCCCGGCATGATCACAGCCGGCGGCAATCCTTGACCGCACCCCCAATCGATTACCAGGACAAAAGCAGGATAAAAATAGCTATACGCCATTGTCCTGGTTGGTCCCAGATAGAGGGTTGCGAGGTGAGAGAGATAAAACGTAATTACGGTAGAAAAAAACGCCAGATACAGTATCCAAAACCAGATGTGCGGCTTAACCCCTGGCCAGTCAACCTGGCCCAACTGGGGCGCTGCCAGAAGAAGCAACCACCCTGCCCCGGTCACCAACACCCAGAAAGTCATAATCACCATGGATTCCTGACGGTATACCTGTTTTACTAATGGTGTATACGCCGCCATCAAAAAACAGCCGGCCAAAAAAATCAGATCGCCATGGTTAACATCCATGGTCAGCAAGCAGTTGATATCTCCGCGGAAAACAACCCATACTGCGCCAAACATGCCGCACAACAGTGCCAGCAGACGATAGCGCCCCAAACGTTCTTTAAACAAAACAGCGCTGTAAATCCCAGAGATTCCAGGCACTAGTGTAAAAATAACACTGGTATTTATGGCCGTAGTATAACGGAGCGATTCAAACATACACCAAAAAAATCCAACGGTGCTGAAACTTATAGCGCTATAGCCGACAAGTTGCTTTAGCGACGGCAAAGAAAATCCATATCTGAAAATAAGGATTGGAGCAAAAAACAGTACGGCCAACAGATATCTTATCAGAAGGAGGACGGCTGGATCAAGGCTGTTGGTAATCGCCGCTCCCACAGTAAAGGAGGTCGACACAATACCTGCCGAGAGCACCATCAGGCAATGAACTGCCCAAATCGGCAGGAGCTTTGGCATTTTAAACCACATGGTTTTGATATCTTTGACAAAAATATAATAGTGTCAATGCATGCAAAGCAATATACCTCTAACCATCTCTCTGCCGAATTTCAAGAATAGAAGCTGTTTTGTTACAGATCAAAATCGGCAATAACCGGGAGGTGGTCACTGGCGATCCGGGTCACTCCCATCCAGCAACGCCGACGCCGGACAAGGGTAATTGGCCCGCGAAAAAAGATCTTATCCAAACCGCCGGCAGGAGAAAAAGACGGATAGGTAAGATAGGCCTTATGATAACCGCTACTATGATTTGAAGCGCATTGAAAATCCAGCAAATCAGTAATTACAGGGGCCACCAAGGTCCCCAGGTCATTTAAATCACCGCCTACCAGACAAGGATTCTCACTCTTAAGTGTGACAAACTCATCAGAATGAATCATAAGGCCGATCTGCCGCAATCTCTCCTGAACAGAGAGGCCAAGATGCAGATTAAAGACCTCCAGTTGCCTGACAGGCCCATTAATTCCATCATCAACAGCCACAGAGGTAAACAGACAACCACGAGCCTTATGATCTTCTATGGTCAGGTCGATGTTCCGTTGACGAAGAATAGGCCAGCGACTTAATGTGGCATTACCGTAGTTGCCCTTGCGAAGTTTGACATTAAGGCCTACTGCATAATGGGTAAATCCGATAGCACGCACCATCTCCTCGGCCAGATTCAACATCCCGGAACGCGGCACCCCGACATCAACCTCCTGCAGCAACACGATGTCAGGGTGATGATGCAAAAGAATATTGGCGATGCGCTCCGGACGGAAACGTCGATCAATACCGATTGCTCTGTGCATATTGTACGACATAACCCGTATCAGCATTAATGCCCCCATTGTATCTGGTTGAATTGCTTGATTTGTGCTATCTAAAAAGTAGACGAATATACGATCTTTTGCACGAATTGTCACGCAATCGCCGGATTGTCCGGATAATATCCGGAAACAACTACTACCTTAGATCGTGAATTGACAGTATATGTCTATTCTCAAAGGGTGCAAAAACTTGACAAAGCCAGGAACTTCATATAGAAATGCTCAAAACTTTGCATTCCAACAACTGATCTTCCCTTGGAGAGCCTCACTGTGTCTCCCCATTTATTATTATCTCACAATTATTAACGGTTTTTTGCAGCCTGGCAAGGGACTTTACAACTCATGACTGATACCACTATTTTCAAACGCATCTACCAGGAGGTAAAGCCATACAGATGGTCCCTGGCAATATCTATGGTCTGCATGGTCATGGTGGCCGGTTTCAGTGCCGCTCAGGCCTATATGGTCAAACCACTCCTGGACAAAATATTTTTTGAGAAAAACCAGCTCATCTTGAATATCCTGCCGTTAGCCTTGGTCGGCATCTTTCTGGCCAAGGGTTTTTTCTACTATACCTATTCCGTATTACTGGAAAAAGTCGGACAAAGCGTCATTCGAGATTTACGGCGCAAAATTTTCACCCATATCCATAGCCTGCCACTCTCCTATTTTCACAAAACTCCTACCGGTGAACTGATCTCCAGGCTGATTTCGGACGTCACCCTCATCCAGTCTGCTGTTTCATCCGCAATGGTCAGCATCCTTAAAGACAGTGTCCAGATTCTGGGCCTTTTAGTAGTGGTTTTTTATCAGAACTGGCTACTTGCTTCAATCTCCATAATTTTTCTGCCAATGGCCCTTGTGCCAATCATCCTGATCGGTAAAATGCACAGACGATACAGCATGGAGAACCAACAGACTACAGCCTTAATCTCCAACAACCTGCACGAAACCATTGCCGGCAACCGGATTGTCAAGGCTTTCTGCATGGAAGAGTACGAAACTAAGCGCTTCACAGGATTGATCAACCAACTCTTCAGCATCATTCTCAAAGATACCAAGATCAGGAATTTTTCCCACTCCTTTATGGAACTATTAGGCGGAATTTTTGTTGCCTGGATTATCTGGTACGGCGGCAGAGAAGTGCTCAAAGGTGTTGCCACACCAGGCACGTTCTTCTCCTTTCTTACTGCCTTGATCATGATTTACGAACCGATAAAGGGTATCAGCCGGATGAACAGTACTATTCAACAGGGTCTGGCCTCAGCCAACCGGGTCTATGCTGTCCTTGATATCAAACCGGATATCGCCGATTATCCTAATGCTACCGACATCCCATCATTATCCCAATCCATTGAATTTAAAGATGTTTCATTCCATTACGACAACAATGTCCCGGTCCTCAAAGGCATTAATCTGACTGTCCGGGCCGGCGAAGTGGTTGCCATTGCCGGACCAAGCGGCGGCGGCAAAACCACCCTGGTCAATATGATCCCCCGTTTTTTTGAGGCGACCGGCGGCACTATTCTGATTGACGGCCATGACATTCGTACAGTCACCATCAAATCGTTGCGCAGCCAGATTGCCATTGTCACTCAGGAAACTATTCTTTTTAATGATTCAATCCGCAATAATATAGCCTATGGCGATCCGAATCGCTCTGATGAAGAGATTATGGCTGCAGCCCAGGCCGCCCATGCCTATGAGTTCATTATGGAACTGCCGAACGGCGTTGACACCCTGATTGGTGAATCAGGCGCCAAGCTATCAGGCGGCCAGCGCCAACGCCTTTCTATCGCCAGGGCATTGCTCAAAAATGCGCCGATCCTTATTCTGGATGAGGCCACATCTGCGCTTGACACAGAATCTGAACGCGAGGTCCAAAAAGCTCTTGAGAATCTTATGAAAAATCGCACCACCTTTGTGATCGCCCACCGTCTCTCAACCATTCGCAATGCCGATCGGATCATCGTTGTCCAAGATGGCCGGATTGTCGAAGAAGGCAGGCATGAAGAGTTGCTTGACCGGCCGGAGGGAGTGTATAAAACGCTTTACAACCTGCAACACTGATCGTCATGGCAGTTATTTATCGGCGCCGGTGTGATCTCGTCGCTCAAAAAAATTTACCCACGATGATGTTTGATTAAGCGCCCAATTCCTGGGCGGCACAAACCCTTTTGCCATACCATCTTCAAGTTTGACACTTTTTAAGCGCTCATAGACCCGCACAAAAAAACATCTTCTCTTACCGGGATAAACCTCACACCACCCATCACAACTACCACCGCACGGGCCATTCAACAGATATTTCGCACATCCGGCCTGTGGACACAAAAATGCCAGCTCCGCCAGAGTACAATCGCCACAGTTCCGGCAACCAAACCCTAAAAACTTGATGAGATGTTCAAACCTGTCAAGAGAGTGAGCCAAACGACTCTCCTCAAGGGTCAGACAAGCACTTTTCAAGGAAGAAAAAAACAGCCCCTGTTCATTAAAAAAAAGCTGATGCATATGACAGGCCAGGATAAAACCGATTTGTTTGCCCTGGATTGCCGAGGAACGTACGGTTGGGATCGGCAGATTCAGGCCACTTGCTGCATCCTTTTCAAAATAATAAAACCCCTCCGGATGCCCAAAGGAGATATCGCCAATCAATTCCCGCCACTGCGGGGCATAATGTTCAGAGCTGGTCAGCAGAAAATCCATATCATCATATGAGAGCCCTGGACCACCAATATGGGCGCCACTGTACCCCATGCCTTTGAGAACAGCGAGCAGCTTAGCCGCCCGAATCAACCTGGCTTTTTTGCCCTTGTCAGGAGAGGCGGCTTCCTGCTGCATAATTGCATAAAGCGCATCCGGAATCACACACCCTGGGATCTCGCCTCTGTGCATCAGCCCGGCAACCACCATATTCGGGACAAAGACATTGCCCAGCATGGGAATATTCAAATCATGCCGGCGGATGTAGAGAAGCAACTCATGAAACTTCCGCGCATCAAACCCTACCTGGGTAATCACATAATCAGCGCCGGCTGCGAGCTTCCGATGCAGCTTGAAATACTGCATCATCAATTCCGACTCCAAGTGCTTAAAGGGCGACACGGCAACCCCTTTGAGAAACGAAGTCGGTTTGGGAGGGGAAGCATGTGTTTTCTCTGCTTTGGACCAAAATATACCCTGATTCATCCGAGAGATAAGATCAAGGGCATGAACAGAGCCAAGATCAAAAACCGGCTTGGGAACACCTCGATATCCTTCCTTGGGATAATCGCCTGTTATTACGAGAAGATTATGTAAGCCAATCCGATCCCAGGCAAAGAGAAGGCTCTCCATCTGGTTGCGATTTTTATCCTTACAGGAGAAATGGACAATGACGTCCAGCCCCATATCACGAATCTCTTTGCCCAGGACTTCAGGGGAGAGGGCGGCATGACCGCCGGCGTTTTCCGTGATACTCACCGCCTGAATCCGGCCGTCAGCTGCCAGCCGCCGGGCAAAATCCAAGGCCAGACTGTGGGCCTTGCTTCTGCCGCCACGACTGGGGACCAGTTCGAAGGTCAGACAAAACCGGCCGGGATCGCTGAGAATCCGCCCTAATTTAGAGCTGTTTTTTTCCGGCATAACACTCATTGTTCTAATCACTTATTCGGGGCAAATTTAAAGAGCTTTCTTTGCAGTGTTCTGCGGTGGATTCCCAACTTGTGGGCGGCGGCTGAGACATTGCCGCCGCAATCAGCAAGAACGCGGTTAATGTGTTCCCATTCCACCCTGGCGAGAGAAGGTGGAATAAACTCCGGGGCTGCTGTGAGGCCAGACGCTTCCGACTCCCTAAAAAAAGCATTTGTAATGTCATCAACATCTGCTGGCTTAGGCAGATAACAGACAGCTCCTAATTTAATTGCCTGCGTGGCGGTTGCAATACTTCCATATCCTGTTAAGACGACAACGCGCATCTGGGGGTAAACCTTCAGAGCATCTTCAAGAAGTTCAAGACCGCTCTTCCCCGGCATTTTCAGATCGATAACTGCCATAGGGGGTTTATGCTCGATGACAATAGCCATGGCTTCATCATAATTTGCGGCGCTATATACCGTATAACCCCTTCTTAGAAAGGCTTTTTGCAGCCGCTCACGCAACAGATCCTCGTCATCAACCAGCATGATTCTTTTCATTTTGATACCTTTTGTCCGATATATCCTTTTCCAAGCAGAAAATCACTGCTCAGAACAACCGACATGCGTCAAGGCCAGAGACAAAACTATCCGGGTCCCTTTGCCTTCTGTTGAATCAATAAGCAGTGTCCCTCCAAACCGTTCAGCCACTGTTTTTGCCAGAAAAAGGCCCAAGCCCATGCCCTTTCCGGTCTCCTTGGTAGTAAAAAAGGGCTCGCACGCTTTGGCAACCGTCTCCTCATCCATCCCAACACCCTGATCAACAATCTCAATATACAAAAAAAATTGATCCATAAAACACCGAATGAGGAGCGGCGAGTTCAGAGGAGTTGCGTCAAAGGCATTTTTAATCAGCCCTTTTATCGTTCTTTTGATGGTTCTAAACGGCATTTTAAATAATAGAGTGCCGGTGCTGTCTGAAATTTCCACCCTATCTCTCATCTCTGTGGGAAATGAGGAGAGAATCTCATTCCACAAAGAGTCTAGCTTAAACGCCTCGGTCGATTCGCCCAAAGGCTCACCCGCATCCGCCGCCAACTGGTATAGGATCTCCTTGCACCGATCGACCTGTTCTCGAATAAGAATCGCATCGGAAATCAACTCATTGTCTCCTTTGATCTCCTTAATATGAAGAAGCATCTCTCCGGCGGCCACGGCAATTATCGACAATGGGGTGGCAAACTCATGAGCAGCGCCGGCTGAAAGAGTAGCGAGAGCGGCAAGCTTTTCGTTCTTTATCTTCTCATCCTTTAAATCAGCCAGCATCTCCTGATGTCTTGCCAAGGCCTTCTGAATCCTGCCGATGAAAAAAACTATGTAAATTGCCGTGATGGAGAAGGCCACCCACATCCCTTGCAAGTGCAGAAAAAGGCCATCACTGTCTCCTGGAGAACCTGAAACAGGCTCAGAACTATGACAGCTCTGCGGAATGTTCTGTAACGATAGACCGAGGAGGCAGACGATATCCTGCCAGAAAAACAGACTGGCATAGCAGAAGATGGTAATCACCGCAAGTGCCCATGACCAGAGGGCCGGAAGAAGAATGGCGCCGAGGGCGATATGGATCAGATACAAAAAGGTGAAGGGATTCATCGGGCCGCCGGTCTGGACAAGCAGGAGACTCAACAACACGACATCCAAAAACATCACCAAAGCGGTGAGCCGTGCAGAAATAGTGCTTTTCCGTTTAACAAGGATATGGAAAAAAATATTGCTGACCGCGCTAAAGGCTATAATCACGGACAAAATGACGATAGGCGTTTTGACGTCAAAAAAAAGATCAACCGCCAGGATAAGGATGAGCTGGGTGAATAAAGCGCCCCAGCGCAGGTTGAGCAACCAGGAAAATGCGATGTGCGATGACGTTTGCGGCACGGGTATAAAAAATTTTGACCTCAGGCGGTCCACGATGATCTCTCCTGCAACCAGCTGCAAAGAATAGTAATAAGAGAATAGCATTAACCCTGTTCTCTCTTTACCCTGCCCGGTTGGAAGTGAAAAGAGTTTTATCCTTAATTATCTCTTGATGCCCGGTGCGACAATTTGCCGCATTTCAAAATCAACCGGGGTGTGTTAGCTTCAAAATCAATTATTTGATGTTTTGTCTAAGGATTTTCTCCCCGTTTATCTCTATGCAAAACATCGGGTCTCCGCCTTCGTCTTCGTCTCCGCCTTCGCCACCTTGCCGCCCCCATGGCAGGGTGGTGAGGGCTCGGACTCTATCTGGCGCGGGTTTTCGAAAGATTGCGCCGGCCATCATCAGTTTCCTGCCTTTCTGCGTAGACAGCCTGCTCTCTCCCTTATATAGTGATAAATTGAAACAACTAAGGTAAATACTCTGCAAGTGACGTTTATCACTCTCAACTTTGCATTATTAATTTTTATCTGCGGCTAAAAGAAGCCCCCCCTATAAATCCATGAAAGCCCCCCAACTATCCACTGCTGAAATTAATCAAGCCGTAGACGACCTGTTCAACTTCGCCTTCGACCGTGAAGACGTTAAATGGCTGATGGCAAATCTAGTAACCGAGTCGGAGGCCATACGGGCCGGAATTGAACACGAACTGCAACTGCTGAAGATTATCAGCGTTGGCTGGAGTATTTCCTATTGTCTTGCAGACAGCCCGATCAAAAAACCTCTGGCCGAGCACTATTGGAGAGCGGTATACACCTTCTCACAAACCCTGTCGCAAACCGCCGGGCTCATGATCGGTCAAGATATTGATTACTTCCAAACCGTCAGAAAGCGATTGGACATGTACGTCATGGCGCTTAACGAAAAAACCACCGTTAAGGAGCCGGCAATGGTTATTGGCCCGGAATTTGCCAAAATGTGCAAAAAAGACGATGAGATATTTATAATTATGGCCGGCTCAAAAATGTTCGTCTCAACTATTGCCAGAGTCAAAACATTTCTTGAGCCTTTGCTGCTCAACAATGGGGAAGAACCTGCTACCCAGCGCCTGCAGTAATTTGTAGTTACATCATCCTGATACTGCCGCAATCAGGACAGATCCAGGTTGGGCCATTGCTCATACCCCACATATTCTCCCGAAAGCAGTCATCACAGATCTGAAATCCACATGGGCAATTCCAACAGAATGGCAGCTTGCGCCGGCAACAGTGGCACGCAAATATTTTTTTTGACCGGCGGCTTCCCGGCCGATTATTTTCGGCGGCCATGGTTAAATTTCCTTGAGTTCATGACGAAGCCAATCCAAGTAATCCCCACTGCCTGATTTGATCGACAGAGCGACAATCTGGGGACACTGATAAGGGTGATTGGCCTTGATCGTCCGCTCAAGTTCGGCGAACAACTCCTCATGACTTTTGATCAGACACAAAAACTCCTCGACCTGTTCAATTTTCCCACGCCAACGGAAAATGCTGGTCATTGGCCCGAGGATCTGCACACAACCGCATAACCGTTTTTCAACAAGCAGACGTCCGAGCTGCTCGGCATCGCTCTTGGTCTCAAAGGTTGTTGCAACCTGAATAAAACCGTTCATAACTTCACTCCTTGCCAAGCCGAAAAAACACCTTACTACTGATTGACCTGCACGATCATGGCGCTGACATGATCAATGCGGATTACTGCGTCAAAATAGTTGCGACCGGTGATCTTCGAAAGATGTAAAAGAGTCGGGGTTGTCCTGACAAGTCTGCCGCTTAAAATCTCGCCGGACAGCAGCCTAATCTCGACAATCTGACCGACGTTTCTCTGCAACAGATCGCGCATGCTATCACTGTTATTAATCTCTACGCTGGCTTTTCCCAATACCGGAAAAGGCGATGTTATCTGCAATAATATTATGATAGCGACAGCAAGCAGCTTATTTTTCACTCTCATGGTCTAACACTCCCTAGCCAGCCGGATTTTACTTGATCGCCTTAAGTTTCTGCAGCAAGGCGCGGGCCTTCCCAATGTCCTTGGGTGCTTTCATATGACCGGGATTCAGTACCAGGGTTTTTTCCCAGACTGCAATTGCCTGATCCAACTTCTGGTTAATGAAAAATTTTACACCTTCGTTGTAATACTCCTCTGCCTTCTCCCGCCGGCGCAACTCTACGGCCACCAGAGCCCCCTTGACGTCACGAACCGTGGGGTCGACCTTTTTGTAGGAGTCGATGGCATCCTGAAATCGATCTTCCTTGAGAAAATGGTTACCTTGCTCGAACCAGGCAGCACTGACCAACTCACGGGCCTTCTTGCCGAAAGAGGGATGCCCGATGAGCCGTTCAGCTATTGCAACACTCTCGGGATAACGTTGGGCTTGAAAAAGCTCCTGGGCCCGGGTCAAATTCTGTTTAGCCGCGTCCGGTTTCTTCTCATCGGGCGTGGCAACCGGTGGAACTTCGATTGACGTAGGAGCCGTTACCGGGGTGTCAATCTCTTTGCCGGCGTCCGACGGCGATTCAGCACCATAGGCGGCATCACCGGACTTCGCTCCCCCCTGCCACAATGGGGGTATGAGAAGTATCGTTCCGGGTGTCAGAGGCCCCTTCGGATC
>MGTA01000265.1:1804-2060 GCA_001799225.1 Deltaproteobacteria bacterium RIFOXYD12_FULL_50_9 | reverse complement strand
TCGGATCCAAATCGTTTATCCTGGCGATAATCAAGGCCTTGCCTGAATCAGAGTAGATTTTTTTGGCGATCGTCTCAAACGACTCCCCAACCGTCGTCTGATAGGAGATGAATACTGGATCGAGGCGATTTTTCAGGTAATCGAGGGCCTCGGCATGATCGGGATTATTGATGAGCGTAAGGAGGAACTCCCGGCGCGCTGCCTCAAATGCCCCCGCGCCAAGACTCTCCAGACCCAGCTGAAAATGCCGTTCCGC
>MGTA01000265.1:0-1785 GCA_001799225.1 Deltaproteobacteria bacterium RIFOXYD12_FULL_50_9 | reverse complement strand
GCCAAAGCAGAAACCCGCTTCTTGGGTTCGACAGAATCAGGTCGTAAGGCAACAACCACCTGCCAGCTTTCTAATGCCCCCCGCAGATCACCTGCCTGCTCTGCCTTGTCGGCCTGAGCTGTCTGCTTGGTTACAAGATTGGCAAAAGCTCCTTTATCAACCGGTGGAGCAACTTCCCTTTCTCCGGGCGGCTTGCCGACCTGCTCTCCTGCCGGCGGAAATTGTTCTCCTGATGGCGGAGGGATCTTTTCCTTAGCGCAGGCGCCCAGAAACAGCAGCAGAACAATAAGATAAATCATCCTCATCGTAGAGCCTTCCGATTGCTCGTGCCAAGATTTTTCTCAAAACGGGCAAGATCGGCATCTCCGTAAATCATGGCCCGATTGAGCCGGTAATTCGAAAGGAAGAAAGGATTCCCATCCCTGACAACGGTGAAGGCCCCACGATAACCGAGTTTCTTGATTAAGGCGATCACCAGACTGTTGGTGTCACCGTAAGGATAGGCCAGGTAACGGATCTTCCGCCCGATCTTCTGCTCGATGATCCGAGCCGGCTCGGCCAGTTCACGCTCCAGGGCAATATAATAGGCCTCCAGGGACTCCCCTGAATTCTGTTGACCTAAATTACGGTGCGAAATAGTATGGCCCTGAATATCAAGACCCTGATCAGCCATCTCGCGCACCTGGTCCCAGGACAGGGTCTTAGATCCCCCGGTTATTAGTTGAGTATAAAGGAAAAGGGTAGCGGTAAACCCATATTTCTTCAAGATCGGAAAAGCGATATCGTAGGTCGAGCGCCAACCATCATCAATCGTAATAACCACAGACTTCTCAGGCACATCTCCGGTAAAATCCATAAAATCGAAGAGCTGATCCAAAGTGATGACCCGATACCCTTTTTCTTTAAGCAGACGCATCTGGGCATCAAAGGACTCCTGGGAAACGATCATCCGGTCCGTGCTTTTTTCGGCGAAATGGTGGTACGAGAGAACCGTTACCGTCTGGTAGCGATCAGGAGCGAGCCCCCCGCGTTTAAAAGGTTTAAGGGGGATAATGATCTCATCCCCGGAGGCAATATCTGACAGGTTGTTGAATTCCGCAATCACCCAATCGCGGCTGGAGTCGTGCAGATACCTGGCGGCAAGTGAAGCGAGTGAATCCCCCGGCTGAACAACGACTGCAACGTAGTCACCAACATAACTGACTTTATCTGGGTCGTCCGGCGGCAACACCCCGCCGGAACCGGTAGCACAACCACTGGCGAGGATAACTAATAAGAGAATAACAAACCTGAGGTTCATGCCTGCACTTTCACCTTCATGACTTCGAAGATCTCCAAGGGTTCGGCTTTGCCTTTGACCTTGGTCGGCGGCAATGGGGTGACCTCCAGGATCTCTCCTGCCGCCTGCAGAGTGGAACGGCTGATAATGATCTTGCCGCCTGCAGCCAGCGAGTTCAGACGGGAGGCAACATTGACGCAGTCCCCGATGACGCTGTACTGCTTCTTAACTTCAGAGCCGAGGTCACCGGCAACCGCTACCCCGGTATTCACCCCTATGCCTATCCGACCAAGCAGGGGGTTCTTCTCACTGGCCAGTCGCAGCAGCTCGTGTTGCATGAGGAATGAGGCCCTTAAGGCCCGCTGAGCATGGTCCGGGCGGGCAATCGGAGCACCGAAGACCCCGAGCACGGCATCACCAATAAACTTATCAACGTAACCGCCGTGTTCGTCAATATAATGGCTGGCAATGCGGAAATACTCATTGATTGCCTCTACGACCTGTTC
>MGTA01000264.1:23809-26556 GCA_001799225.1 Deltaproteobacteria bacterium RIFOXYD12_FULL_50_9 | reverse complement strand
TCCGAAGCCGGTCACCATTGGCCGGTCCGTTGCCTGGGTTGGTGAGGAGATCGACGCCTTTATTGACGAGCGCATCCAAGAACGCCAAGCCAAAGCCGCCTGAGGTCAACCCATGCCCCCGCGTAATTTTCTTGACCAGCGGTTCACTGGTGGTTATCCTGCATGCCTCAAAATGTACACGGCGGACTCCCGACGCCTAAAACAGGGATTTGTTATTTTATCACTACCGAAATTAATTTTGCTCCCAGTGTCCGGCAGCCGTGAGGCCCGGAAGGTCGTGTACGACCTTGAGAACACTGGGGGCATTTTTCATTCTCGGAGGCCCCACCATGAATAATCCGTCACAAAACCCCACCACCAGCGGCAACAACAGCAACTTTAACCCTACGGAGATGATCGACACCATCTCCAGCCAAAATCTGGCCTTGCGGGCCTTCGGTGCCCTGCTCAGTAGTTCCGATCTGACTGATTTCGTCGGCGATCGTTACAGAGGCTGCGGAAATCTTGAGTATGAGCGTAGAGCCGATAATCTCCGCAATGGCCTGTCACAGATCATCGAGCTCTATCTCGATAAGCAAGAGCAGACCATTAACAGCTACGTCGAGCAATGCCAAGAAAGCGATTACGGCTTGATGAGAGAGGCATATCGGCTGATCGGCATGGTCGAGGCCGGGGCCTTTAGGCCTCAGGATGCCGGAAATAAAATTCGCGAAGCCTTGAACTGTTTGGGAACCATCGCTGCCAGGGGCAATGATCTCTTTGACAGGGCTGAAGCCATGATTGCCGCCCTTGAGCCGCAAAATAGAGTCCGGGCGGTCCGGATGGCCAGGCATGCGAAACCCGAGGAGTCCAAGCCATGAGCGACGATTTCGCGGCCCTTAAGGCCAGAATCGACCTGACTGACTACATCACGCAGCGGACCAGCAAGACGGTCAAAAATATCGGTAGCGATACCCTGGACCTTTCGGAATGCCCCTTTTGCGGAGGCCATGACTGTTTCCGAATCTACCCGCAAGAGCGGAGATTCCATTGCTTCCAGTGCACTTCCGAGCCGAAGGGCGGTGATGTATTCGACTTCGTGCAGCGGCACGAGAACTGCGACAAGAAAGAGGCGCTTCGGATACTGGCCAAGGATCAAGGTTGTGAACTGACCAGCCAACAGCCGGACACCGTGAGCCGCTCCCCGGAAGAAGAAAAGGCGCTTCAAAATCGGTCCGCCATCTTCGAGGAGGCAGCCGGTTACTACCATAAAGCCGTGTACGAGAAAAGCCAGGCAATCGGCTATCAGCGCAAGGTCAGGCGGCACTCGGATGAGACACTCAAGGCCTTTAGGGTTGGCTGTTCTGATGGTCGGCTATATGAGCACCTCAAAAGCAAAAAGTATGCTGATGAGCAGCTTATTGAGTCCGGCTTGGTCAAACTCAGGGAGGGCAGGCTCTATGATTTTTTCAGCGCCGGGCTCTACATCTACCCACATTCGGACCGGGACGGCCGGGTTATCGGCTTCACCCAAAAGGATCCGGATAAAAAGCTCAAATATCGGCTGGCTGGCGAGTACTGGGGGCCGGGTGGCTTTTTTTACAACATGCAGGCCTTTGGTGGTGACAAGCTTTTTCTTGTAGAGGGCGAAAACGATCTTCTCACCGTCTACGGCCGGGGCGGATTCCAAAGGGTGGCAGCCATCAACGGCCAGATTTCGAATGATCAGCTCGACTATCTGGCCAGGTGGGCGCCGGGCAAGACCGTCTATCTCTGCTTCGACAACGACAAGGCCGGCCAGGGTTACATAGAAAAGGTCTGCAAAGCGCTTGCCGAACACTGCCTGCCGGCAACCCTGGTCAGACTCCTTAAGGCCAGGGCAACTACGGTCCGGATTATCCGATTTGACACCGAGATCAAGGACATTGACGACTATCTTAAAAACCAGACAGACCCGAAAGCGGCGCTCAAGGCCCTGATGGACGGGGCGGAACTGTACCTGCCGCCCTTAAAGACCTTAAAATTCCGTTACGAAAGATGGCTGGATGGCGACGCAAAAAGCAATGGCAAAGAGAAAGATGAGGGCAAGGACAAAAACGAGGACAAAGTAGATGACAACACCGCCCGCGAAAATGACCGCCCCTACCGCAAGTTCGACTTCAACACCTACGGCCAGATCTGCTTCGAATGGTTTCAGGCCCAGGGGAAATTCTTTATAGACGGCGAGACCTGTCATCTCTACTTCCACAACCGGATCTACCAGATCGGCAGCAACACGCCATTCGAGGCCCTGCTTGACGACATGGCCGATATCAACGCGGCCGCCAACGGTGCCCGCCTGGTATTTCAGCGCATCAAGAACCACGCCTACCTCAAAGGCGATCATACATCGGTACCAGGCTGGATCTTCACCAATTTTAAGGAAAGCACCATCTATTTCAACCTGTGCGGCGAGCGGAACAACCTGCTTAAGATCAGCCCTGGCAAGATAGAGACAGTCCCCAACGGCACCAACGCCGAGCGGGTCTTGCTCAGAAACTCACCCAAAATGCTGCCGCTTAAATTCATCCAGGATGCCGACATTGCTAAGGGCATGGCAGCGCTCAAAACCCACATCTTCGACAACCTGGCCTGTGAAATTGCCGACCGTTATTTCATTGTCTGCCTGCTGTTCAACGTGGTGCTTCTCCAATACGTCAAGGCCCGGGGAATCACCAAATTTTCCGGCACCAAGGGATCAGGCAAGACAGCGGCTGCCTCAATGCTCT
>MGTA01000264.1:9702-23684 GCA_001799225.1 Deltaproteobacteria bacterium RIFOXYD12_FULL_50_9 | reverse complement strand
TGCGCGGCGGCAAGCGTGACTTCCTGCTGACTGTCGCCACCGGCATCACCAGGCAGAAACGCAAATCCGGCAGCGACTCCGGCAATGTCTATGAGCGCTCTTGTACTCAGCTTTTGGTCACTTCAATCGAGCCCTTTACCGAGCCGGAACTGATCGAGCGGACCAACGAGATCATCTTCGACAAGTGCTTTCACAACCCGGCCTTTAAAGAGGCGGTGGCAGTGGAAACCGACCTGCGAGAGGCCCGTGACCTTATCTGGAGCACAATCTTTAAGATCATAAGCCAGAACATTTTGCCGGATATCGAGCAAAGAAAGGCTGAGGCCCTGAAGTCTATCCGCAAGGATTACCCGAACCACTCCAAAGCCAGGTTGAATGAGCTTTATGCCATGCTTTTTCTAATCCTGGGCGAGGTGGTCAAGTTCATCTCGCAACCAGGCCATGATAATGACCCGTCCCAGACCAGATTCATTCTCCACGAATGGATCCAGGCCCAAAACAAACGGGCCTTTGCCACCGAGGCCGACACCAACAAGATCCTTTATGGCCTGGAAGCCCTGGCCAAGGAGTACTCACATCGGTCAGAAGGATTTGAGAAACAGTACGGCATAAAAATACAAGCCAGCCGAGATATCGACGGAGAACTTTTGGATATTGCCATTACCGCCTCGACCCGTGAACTGTTCATGGCCTTTGGCTGGCTGGCCAAGGATAGAGGAATTGCCAACCCGGCTTTCCCACCTGAAGAAGCCAGGTGTTTGGCGGAACGTCTTGAAATACACCACACCCCTAAACACGGGAGTTGGCTGAATATAGCAGAGATTGAACTCAGTGTATTGAAACGGCAATGCCTTGCTGGCCGAATTGATTGCATTGAGAAGATGCGAGCTGATGTGACGGCATGGAACACCGATCGGACTAAGGTTGACTGGCAGTTTCGTACAAAGGATGCTCGAATAAAACTAAAACGACTTTATCCGAAATTTTAAATTTTACGATGTACTAGGTATGATGTCGAATCTCTCCGATCAATGGACAAGGTTTAAAGTCCTGGTGATCGGAGGCGGGGTGTTTGACTGGATGAAGGGGAAGCTTAGCGGTCTGCTGGATGCGGTTGACCGTATGGCAGCCAGCGGGAAACTTAAGGAATTGGCTATCGATGTCGGCGCCAGACTGCAACATGCTCTGAAAATATCCTGGACTGCCGGCCTGGCTCTTTGGCAAGTATTGAAACGGCTGGGGGCAATTGTGAACTGGGTAGCCGAGGCCGTGGGCGGCTATGAAAAGCTGGCAACAATGCTGGCAGCAGTGTTGGCGATAAAACTGGTGGTGTCGATAGGCTTGCTGATCAGCTCTGTATGGTCTTTGGGAGCGGCCCTAGCTGCTAACCCCCTGGGGCTATGGATCACCGGCATCGCCATTGCGGCCTTGCTGATCATTAAATATTGGGCACCCCTCAAACCGTTTTTTGCCACGCTGTGGGAATCAATCGTCGGGATAACCGCCGGCGCTATGATTATGTTGACCGTGGGTATGTCCGCTATGAATCCTATGGTCGCGGCTCTGGCTCTTTTGGGTGCGGCTGCGGCCATGATTTATAAAAACTGGGAACCGCTGAAAGACTTTTTCAGCATGCTTTGGGACGGAATTATCGCCACCTTCAACACCGCTGTCGATTGGATCGGCAATAAGGTCAAAGGCCTCGCCGGTCTTATCTCCACGGTCATGCGGGTGCTGCTGCCCAATTACGCTGTTCCGGCCCCGGTTACGGCCCCTAATCTTGCCGCGCCATCAAAAACGATTCCACAAAGTTCAAGCAGCTACGCACAATCACAGAAAAACCAGGTCGGTGGCACCATCAAGCTCGAAATCACCGGCGCTCCAGTCAAGGTCAAAGCCATATCAAAAGCCAATCCCCTAATTGATTTTGATGTCGATACCGGCCGCATGCTCTATTCGGGGTATTGAGATGACCTGGAAGAATTTTACAATATGTCAACCCTTTTTGGGCTGCCGAGTAGTCGACGCTGACGCAAACACCTCAGAGAGGGAAAAAGCATGATAAAGCCAAAGTATCCACGAATGGCGAAACGGCTCATTGAGCTGATTGGAGCAGATGAACTCAGCAAAATCAGCATGGATTACCCATTTCGCAAGGAGCGAGACGCCAAAATCCAGGAACTTTATCGCCGGGGTGTTCCGCAAATAGTACTGACGGAGGTGAGCGGCTTAAGCGATTCATCGATCAGCCGTATCTGTCTATTCGGGGCTAACAAATAGGGGGCCGCAGCATGTCTTATCTCGACACCGACCGGGGCAAGAAGCTTTTTGACCAATACCTCAAACAATTTAAGGGCGGCAGCCAGCGAGTATACCGGTCCGAGGTTCAGCAGTTTTTCGAGTTCAAGAACAGCGTGATCAGCGAGGTCAAGGCGGAGGTTTTGCACGCTTATCAGGAGAAAATCGCCGGTGAGCACACCCCGGCCACCACCAAGCGCAAGTTTTCGATGCTTAATGGCTTCTTTAAGTACCTGCAAAGCCAAGTTAAAGGCTTTGTAAACCCGATCGAACATCTCAAAGATTTCAAGACCCACCGAGGGGCTGAGAGCGAAGCGGTCCGGACCTACCTAGCGGGTTTCATCGCCGAGCAGAATACGGTGAACACTAGGCGCAGTTATGAGAACCTGATCAGGCTCTTTTTCACCTGGGCCGGCAAGGATCTTGTCGAGATCGGCCGGGCGGATATCATCGTCTACCGTGACTATCTGCGGACCGAGAAAGCCCACAAGGATACCACGGTCTGGAACAAGTTCATCGCCCTGAACCGCTTTTTCAAGTACGTCGAGCGCGAAAACCGCAAGTTCCATAACCCGATCATCTTCAAGGAGTTGAAGCTCATCTTCCCCAAAAAGGACAAGGGCTACTACAGCGTTCTTTCGACCACCGAAGCAGAGCGCCTCCTGAAGCAACTGAACTGCAAAGCGGCAATCGGTCGGCGTGACTATGCCATGCTCCTGATCCTGCTGGTCTACGGCCTGCGGGCCAACGAAATAGCCAAGTTGCGGCATAAGAACCTGGAGACCGAGCGGGTGAAGGGCCAGCAAAAGGTCTGGATTGTCGACCGGAAGGGCCGCTTTCAGAACCGGCCAAAGACGGCGATTGTTTTAAACGGCCGTACATTGCAGGCCTTTGACGCATGGCTTGCGACGGTCAAGGCTGCAGGGGTGAAGATCACTGGTGAGCTGCCGGTCTTTCTGCCCTTTATCTACGACCGCACCGCCCAGGGGCTGGTCATTCGGCGAGACCGGTCCGGCAAGCCCCTGTCGGTCAAGGCGGTTGAGGACGTGGTCAAAAAATACCTCAAGAAGGCGAAGATCACCCGGGAGAACGAGACCCTGAGCCCCCACGCTTTACGGCATACCGCTTTTACCCTCCTGGCTCAGAAGGGCGTGAAGATTCAAGACATCCAGAAACTCGCCGGCCACCAGGACATCAACACCACGATGATCTATGTCCATTCGGCCCAGAGCTATGACGATCATCCGGGCATGCACAGCCCGTTGAACAAATAAGAAAGCCACGCCCCCTGGCCCGGTTGCGTGGCTTTTGCTCGATGTTGGGAGACCTCCCGTTAAGGCAATCACCTTAACGCATATGGGGGGCAAATGGAAGAAGAGAGAACAGGCTTATTCGAAAGGGATTTATTGGGGATGTTTAGCCGGGACGTGGAGAAGATAGCGCTGCTGACCAAAGAAGAGGAAAGCCAGTTGGTCGAACGGGCGAGAGCCGGGGATCAGGACGCCTCTACCCGGCTGGTCGCGGCGAATCTTCGTTTTGTGATCAGGGAGGTGTTTCGCCATTGGCGTCCGGACCTGCCCTTGATGGATCTCGTTGTCGAGGGCTGCCTGGGTCTGATGGCCGCCGTCAAGCGTTATGATCCAGGTAGGGGTGCTAGTCTGCTCACCTTTGCCGCGCTCATGATCGGCCAGTGGATCCGGGCTGCCATAAGGTTGCACTACAGACGCGATCTGTGCTTGCTTGACGATCCAATCTCCTCGGACGATGACGAGCTTACCCGCCAGGATCTACTTACCTCGGGAGATGCCGCTCTGGACGAACAAGTTGCCGATCGCCAGGTGAGTCGCATGCTTGCCATCTTGACGGCACGGGAACGGACGGTAATCGAGTTGCGGTTCTGGCATGATCTCTCTCAGGTGGAAATCGGCCAACGGCTCAATATCACCAAGACTCGGATACATCAAATCGAGGCCAAGGCGCTTGGCAAAATGCGGCGGGCCAATCACGACACTTTCGGCCTTGATCACCGCCCAACCCTTGCTATTACGGGCTTGACGGGGGCCAGAGCATGAGCAAGTTTTAATTTCGGCGAAAGAGTTTTAACACGCCTGCGGACGCCCGTCTTTATTGGCTTTGTTAACGGACTTCGCCTAATAGTAGGATTATACCACGTGCCTATGTGTAGAAAAGGCAGCAAAGCCTTATACAGCAAGGGTTTGCCGGTTATTTCAGCTAATTTGGCAAGCCTCATGGAAAAGAGTTTTTCGCCTTTGGATTCATGCTGGATATGTAGAAAATGTTGTGTATTTTCAATTGGTTATCGTGTAACAGAGTTGCGTAAGATGTTAAAACTAAGGGTAGTTTTAACATGCAAACTCATGACGTGCGAGCTGTTTGCAGGCATCAAGATGCGGCTGCCAAGGGCCAGGGCACCTCATGAATAACATTTGGGGGGTATATGGAGGAAAAGCCTTATAAAAAGGCATTTTAAGTTGAAAAAGTTTGCTTTTGCTTAGGTATTAGCTGGGATTACGTGGTTTTTGCCGGGAAATCGTGCTGTACAAGGAGGAATAATTGATGAAGCCAGTCAAAGAGATCAAGAAGGTACAGGTGGCCGGCAAAAAACACTTCATGCCGGCCGAGGACGCGGAGGTTGAGAAACTCATTCAACGCGGACGCTCGCTTAAGGTGAAGATGGACACCACTAAGAAGGAACTGGATGTTGTGCAAGACCGCCTTGTCGAGATCGCCCAGGCCCGGCGAGAGGGAACCACCACAGTCACACTTGCAGGGATCACGGCCCAAGTGCCTGATCACCTTCCGGAAGTCTTTTGTTGTCAGCAACGAGATCGAGGATATTGCTGTTCCCCTTGGTCCGCTGTTTGCGAGATTTTTTGATAAGAAAATCGAATTCAAGGTCACGGCCGATTTTAAAAAGTTCATGGAGTCCAGCCACGCCCTGGGGCTTGCGGATCCAGAGGCGATCAAGGAAGCCATCCGCAAGTATGTAACCCTCAAAGAGACCAAGCCGAACGTCAAGATGGAGGTGAAAGCATGATTAATATCAGCAAAATCCGCCAAGAAGACCTCAAAAAAGAGGGGTAACTCTTCTATTGCCTTTTCCTGATCAAGATATAGGTGTTGCGTGAGGTTATTTTTTATTCCATCTAACTTTAGCTGCTTTTTTGGCTATCTCTTTTCGTTGTTCAGGGGATAGTTTTTCAGCCCTAGCCTTGCCACCCTTCATCCCGCCAAGCCGCCCAAGTTCAACAGCGGCTTGGTTTTTTTGTGGAACTTCTGGTTCTCTTGGCTTATCTTCATCGGTGGCTTGATCGACGATCAGCGCTGCAAGTTTATTTATGTCTCTAGGCCGTTTAGTTTTCATGCCCAAAGCATAGCATAACCGCTCAAGCATTTCAACTTTGACTTATTTCAAACTGAGACACTACCCAAAGTTAGTACTTTAAATTACCCCCAGCTTTTAATCGTAGCCTTAAATTGACAAAAAAAAACAATGATGATAACTTCACACTGTGTAGTAAATTCCACAATGACCTTCATCTCTTTGATCGATTGAGCAAAGCAGGTTTCCTCCTTTTAATGAGAGGTCGTTTTTTAGATATTTCAGGCCATATTACTCTCTTTTTTTACTCTACCAATTTATTGCCAATAGATGGGAAATTATGCCATGCGTTATCTTAATTGCCTCTCATTCTTCCCTTCAGCCCATCGAAAATCGGTTATATTTGCAACCCTGCTAATTTCCATTTTTTTTATTTATTCTTGCCGGGAGCCTTCACCCGGTGCTTCTTCTGCTGAACTTGGCAAGCCTGCCCCAAATTTCAAACTTGGCGATTCTAAGGGCAGAGTATGGAATCTGGCCGACCTTAAAGGAAATGTCATTTTTTTAAATTTTTGGGCAACTTGGTGCCCTCCTTGTCGCGAGGAAATGCCTTCCATGGAAGCATTAAACCGTAGTCTAGACTCTGTGCCTTTTCAGATGTTGACTATATTGAATAATGATGATCCTGCCCAGGCCGATACCTTTCTTAGAAAGCTTAACAGTAATCTGCCTGTTCTGGTTGATGCTGACGGCCGAACCGCTGCAGCCTATGGCATAACCGGTGTTCCGGAAACCTTCATCATCGATGCAAAAGGCATCCTGCGCAAGAAGATCATCGGAGGTCATGACTGGAATTCTCAACCGGCCAAAGACTTGATAAAAAGCTATCTACCCTAATTTGCAAATTTACATGAGGGGTGCAAACATGCGTGACTTTGTTTTTCATAATCCCACAAAAATTATTTTTGGATTAGGACGTGAAGCAGAAATCGGTTCCGAACTTGCCAAGGCTGGAGTCCACAAGTTACTTTTTGTTTACGGCAAACTATCTATTAAACAGAGTGGACTTTATGATCGGGTTATCGACAGCCTTAAAAGGGCCAATATCGAGTTCATCCCTTTTGGTGGAGTCAGTTCTAATCCAATACTCTCCCATGTCCGTCAGGGTATCGCTTTGGCCAAGGCAGAGCGCGTAGATGCTCTGCTTGCCGTCGGTGGCGGTTCTGTAATTGATGAATCCAAAACAATTGCTGTGGGTGTATTGTCAAACGACGATATCTGGCAGTATTTTATCGGGAAAAAGGTGACCGCCGCCCTGCCGGTTTATACGATTCTCACTCTTGCCGCGACCGGCAGTGAAATGAATGGCAATGCCGTTGTTACCAACGAGTCAACTCAGCAGAAGTTTAGTATCGGTTCTTCTTTTGTTTATCCGCGTGTATCGATTTTAAACCCTGCACTTACATGTTCGGTGCCACCAGATTATACAGCCTATGCTGCTGTTGACGCCATTGCCCACGTCATAGAGGCTTATTTTACCAGCGAATCACGGCCAGGTCTGCAAAATAGACTGGTTGAAAGTATTATTCACACAGTAATAGATACCACAGAAAATATCCTAAATGATCCTGATAACGTTGAGGCTCGAGGGGAATTTATGTGGGCGGCAACCCTGGCTTTAAATGGGCTTACAACCAGCGGAGTCGGCCAGTATGGGTTTCCCAATCATATGCTGGAACACGCCTTAAGTGCTATATACAACATCCCTCATGGTGCTGGTCTAGCTATTATCATTCCTGCCTGGATGCGGTGGTACTTGAAAACAAATTCCAACCAGTTTGACCACTTTGCAAAAATAATTTTTTCTGAATCCACCGGCACGGCCGGCATAAATGCTCTTGAACAATGGTTATCTTCTATCGGAGCACCGATCAGACTCGCGAATGCCGGTATTCCGGTCACAGACATCCCATTAATAGTCGATAACGCCTTTTCTATCGCTTCACTTTGGGGGGTCGATGCAGTTTACACCAGACAAACCATCAGCGCCATTTTGCATTTGGCAGTATAATTAACACACCGACCACTCTATCGAGAGGTTTTAGCTGGCTTGGCGATCTTTTTCGGCACAGATTGCCTTTCCCTTGCGGGTATTATTCGCTAACTAATTGAAATTATTAAATAAAATCCCAATGTTTCACGTGAAACATTTGGCGTGGTAAAGTATTTGAGAAAGAAAAAATAAAAAAAGTATTTATGATTGAAAAATCTGTAAAAAAATGGTCATTAGGTGACTGGAAGTGAGTAGGGCGCAATAGATAGAGCATATTTTGTGGGCGAGCACTAAAAAATTCAAAAAAGAGTGGTGCGGAATGGCGGCGATGAAGAAGGAAGTGAAGGGGGCGGGCAGTGTCGGCAAGGTGGTGGCAATGGCAAATCAGAAGGGTGGTGTGGGCAAGACAACCTCGGTGGTTAACTTGGCAGCTGCACTGGCTAAGATGGGTAAGAGGGTGCTGGTTGTGGATTCAGACCCGCAGGGTAATGCCTCAAGCGGTTTAGGGGTGAATTGTCGAGCTCGTGAACATCACCTGTATCATGCATTTTTAGGGGTTGCTGAAGGCGGTCAGGTGATATGTCCCGTGGAGGGGCTGGACAATTTGTTTGTTGTGCCAACCAATATCGACTTGATTGGTGTTGAAGTTGAACTGATGAATACAGCCAGACGTGAGAGGGTGCTGGCAAATTTTTTAGGGTCAATTGTCAAAGATTATGATTTTGTGCTCATCGATTGTCCTCCGTCGCTGGGGCTTTTGACCTTGAATGCGCTGACGGCTGCTGATTCAGTAATTATCCCGATGCAGTGTGAGTATTTTGCGCTTGAGGGGCTAAGCCAGTTGGTCAGAACAATTCGTCTGGTAAAAAACTCCTATAATCAGGATCTCTATGTTGAGGGGTTGCTGTTGACCATGTTTGATCGCCGAAATCGGCTTACCTATCAGGTTGCCAAGGAGGTGAAAAATCACTTTCAAGATCGGGTTTATGATACGGTTATCCCTAGGAATGTCCGTTTGAGCGAGGCTCCGAGCCACGGAAAGCCAATCAGCGCCTATGATCCGGCATCCAGTGGCGCAGTGAGTTACGGTAATCTGGCCAAGGAGTTCTTGAAGAAGCAAACTAAGAAAAAGGTGACGGAATGAAAAGGCAGGATGCGCTGGGCAAGGGTTTAAACGCCTTGTTGACCTCGACTGATGGTGGTGTTGATCGAGGAGAGGGTAAGAAGTATTTCATGTGCTCGTTGGACGCGATAACGCCAAATCCTGATCAGCCCAGAAAAGAGATGAATGGTAAGGATCTGGAGAGCCTTTCGGAATCAATTCGTCAGAAAGGGGTTATTCAGCCCTTGGTGGTTCGGGAAAAAAGTGATGCTACAGGTTATGAGCTTATCGCCGGTGAACGGCGATTGCGGGCTGCAAGGCTGGCCGGGCTTGACAAGGTTCCGGTGGTTGTGCGTGAGGTAGCTGCTGGGGTCGATCGTCTCGAGCTCGCAATTATTGAGAATATTCAACGTCAAAATCTTAACCCGATTGACGAAGCAGAAGCCTATCAGCGACTTGTGAAAGAGTTCGGCATGACTCAGGAAGAAGTCGCCCTGAAGGTCGGCAAAGATCGATCTACTGTTGCTAATATTCTGAGAATTTTGCAGCTGCCAGCGTATGTTCAAGATGATGTCGCCAATGGGGTTTTGACTCTGGGGCATGCCAGAGTTTTATTGAGTATGGAAGATGCTAGCAGCATGAATGAGTTGCGGAATCAGATTGTCAATCAGGGCCTGTCTGTTAGGCAAGCTGAGGAGATAGCAAAAAGAGCCAGATTAAAAGGAAAAAATGCTGTGGTAAAAGCGGGGAAAGTTCAGTCTCAAGGCATACCTGAATCTTATTCGCAGACGTTGACCAACGATTTGACCAAATATTTAGGGACTAAGTCAAAGATCATCCAGCAGGGCGGGCGAGGAAAGATTGAGCTTGAGTACTATTCATTGGATGATCTAGAAAGGCTTGTCCATCTCATTATAGGCAGTTGATTAGTAAGTGCTTGGGATTCAGAATTTGGGATTCAGAATTTATTAAGGTTCAATAGTTCGATTTTGAGTTGCTTGCTTGATGTTTTCATTAAATATTGTTGAGGCGGTCTCCTGAATTATTAACTTCATAATATATTGAATTATTATGTAATATCAATATGTTGAATTGATCATGATCGTTTTTCGCAGGTTTTCTTTTCATTAATTTTTGCATGAGATATTTTGTTGATGCTTCGAGAAATTGGACGACTGATCAGGCGAGATTTATTGACTGAAGATATTCTGAGGCTCACCTTTATAGCGCCAAAGATTGCCGCTGTTGCTGATCCCGGGCAATTCGTCATGCTCAGGATTGGAAAAAGCCACGATCCTTTGTTGCGAAGGCCATTTTCCATTCATCAAACCCCTGGCGATAACAGCATTCAACTGTTGATAAAGGTGGTTGGCAAGGGAACGCAGATGCTGGCTGAGTGGAGTGTCGGCCAGGATGTTGATCTGGTTGGACCGCTTGGCAAAGGCTTTCGAATTGAAGGGCCGGAACCATTCTGCCTGGTGGGGGGAGGGATGGGGATTGTCCCTCTTCTGTTCCTGGCCAAAAAGGTGTTGCAAAAGTTTCCCCTGCTCAGATTGCCGGTATTTCTTGGCGCCCGGTCTGCAAATGAACTAAATTTCCTGGCTGAGGGCTTTAATGAGCCTGGGGTTGACCTATATATTGCCACTGATGATGGTTCTCTCGGTTCTCATGGGCTGATAACCGAATTGCTTGCTAACCAGTTTGGCGCCAAGCCAGGTGGATTGAGAGTCGCGGCCTGTGGCCCTTACCCCATGCTGAAATCCCTGGCAGCCTTATGTCGGAGGCTGGACTGGCCATGCGAGGTATCGCTTGAAACCGTAATGGCTTGCGGGATAGGCGCATGTTTGGGCTGTGCGGTACCTAAAATTAACCAAAAAGGTTATGCACATATATGCACGGATGGGCCGGTTTTTGATGCTGAGGACGTAAGATGGCGATAATAGATGAACAATTGCCTGATCTGCAGGTAAATATTGGCAATCTTTTACTTAAAAATCCAGTACTTACAGCATCAGGAACATTCGGCTACGGCCGAGAATATCAGGCTTATGTTAACTTAAGTAATCTGGGCGGTATTGTTGTTAAGGGCATATCTCTCGAACCCAGGCCGGGAAATTTACCACCGCGCATCGTTGAGACAGCGTGCGGCATGCTGAATGCCATAGGCCTTGAAAATGTTGGTCTGAAACGTTTTATCGCCGAAAAAATGCCATTCTTGCGGGATTGTGGAACTCAGGTGTTGGCCAATATCCTTGGGGACAGTGTCGAGGAGTACTGCATTTTGGCCGAACGCTTGAGCGAGATAGATGGCCTGGCCGGACTTGAGGTGAATATCTCCTGCCCTAATGTCAAAATGGGTGGGGTTGCCTTTGGCACGAACCCGCAAATGGCTTATGAGTTGATCGCAGCGCTTCGCGGACGCTCACACCTGCCGCTTATAGTCAAATTGTCTCCCAATGTGACGGACATCACCAAGATTGCTCAGGCCGTTGCCGATGCAGGGTGCGATGCAGTTTCCCTGATCAATACCCTTTTAGGGATGGCCATAGATATCCGCAGCAGAAGACCCAGGCTGGCAAATATTGTCGGTGGTCTGTCCGGGCCGGCCATTAAACCGGTTGCCTTGCGCATGGTGTGGCAGGTAGCAAAGGCGGTAAAAATTCCGGTGATCGGCATTGGTGGAATCAGTTCTGCTGAAGATGCAATTGAGTTCCTGCTGGCAGGCGCTACAGCGATTCAAGTCGGTACTGCAAATTTCGTAAATCCGCAGGTAAGCGTTGAAATTGTCGCAGGAATCAGTCAGTATCTTCAGGAATCAGGCGAGGCAAATGTCCGGAACATAATCGGCAGCCTGGTTATCTCTTAACTTAATCGGAGAAGTATTAATTCATGCAAAGATGCCAAATCTGCAGGATGTTATCTAACCATAGAAATGGTGCCCGATCATGAAAAGGAAGATGCTGAACCTGGTTATTGAGAAGGCAACCTGGATGGATGACTATATTTTTGCTTGTCAACAGGGATGTACCAGCTGCTGTACTCAGAGCGTAACCATGACAACCCTTGAGGGTGAGGGCATTTATGCATATCTGGAAGAGACCGGCCGCGATTGTGGTCAAATAATTGAAAGGATGCTTGCCCAACGGCAGGATATGAATTCCCCGCAAGTCACGACCAATCAGTTTGCGCAATTTTGCCTTGAAGGCCGGGAAGTGGACATAAGCGTCAATAATGGCGCCAGTTGGAATTTCAGCCCTTGCCAGTTTCTTGAAAATGGAGATTGCTCAATCTATCCGGTGCGGCCATTTGCCTGCCGGGCTTTAGTTTCGCAAAAAGTCTGCGCTCAAGGTGGGGCGGCCGAGATGGCCCCGGTGGTGGTTACATTGAACACCATTTGGCTGCAGATCATTGAGCATGTCGATCAAGGCGGATTTTGGGGCAATATGCTTGATGTGCTCGCCTTTTTGCAGAATACGCATTCAGGGAGAACAGCTGAGCCGTTGGCTGGCAAAACAACCAGACTGCTTAAAAATTTGCCCGTACCAGGTTTCCTTTTACCGCAGGAGGAGAGGGCTGTGACCTCTCGTGCCCTGGCAGGACTTTTCCAGACAACAATAGAAGGACAGCCCTTTAGTTGGCTGTTTAAGGGCGTTGGTATAATAATCTGATATGATAGGTAAATTGAAAAAGCATGCCCTGGTAGATTGGCAGGCATTTGATACAGTGCTTTTGGATATGGACGGTACGCTCCTTGACAGGCATTTTGATGACTATTTCTGGGAACAGTATCTCCCTGAGCAGTATGCTGCCAAAAATGGGCTGGTATTGGCTGAGTCGCGGCAACAACTCCTTGGTTTGTATAAGAAAAGAGAGGGAACTCTGGAATGGACGGATCTTGATTTCTGGTCAGAAAAACTTGGCCTTGATATCCCGGAGTTGAAAATTCAGATTGATCATCTTATCGCTGTGCATCCTTTTGTGATTGATTTTTTGCGTTATATAAAAAAAAACGGGAAAGATCTCCATCTGGTAACTAATGCCCATAGCAAGACCTTGGATATCAAGATGCGAAAAACTGCTATCGGGGGATATTTTGACCGGATAATCTGTTCGGCCGAGGTAGGACTGGCCAAGGAGGCTCCGGAATTCTGGCAAAGGCTGGAAGATCTGCTCAAATTCAACCCTGCCCGCACTCTGCTTGCCGATGATACGGAAAAGGTGCTGAATGCCGCGGCAGACTATGGTCTGGCCGGGTTGGTATTTGTGGCGAAACCAAGCAGTCAAAGACCAATAGTATTATCAGCGCAGTATCCCTCGATTGTGTATTTCAAGGAACTCATGTACCCTGTTTGAATAAATTTAGAATAATTATAAGATGAAGGAGGTTTCTTTTTTCATGAAAACAGAGCAATCCAGACGCCTTTTTGAAAAAGCGCAAAGGCTGATCCCTGGTGGGGTCAACAGTCCTGTGCGGGCCTGCAAATCAGTGGGATGCGATCCTTTGTTTGTGGCGCGCGCCAATGGCTCAAGGATTTTTGATGTCGATGGCAATGAGTTTATTGATTTTGTCTGTTCCTGGGGACCGATGATCCTCGGGCATAACCATCCGGTTGTCGTCGAAGCAATTGCTAAGGCTTTGCAAAATGGGACAAGCTACGGTGCCCCATCGCCGCTCGAGATCGAACTTGCCGAGTTGGTGACAGATGCTGTACCGTCAATGGACAAGGTCAGATTCGTGAACTCCGGTACCGAGGCCACCATGAGCGCGATCCGTCTGGCCCGCGCCTCTACAGGCCGAAGCAAGGTGGTGAAATTTGATGGGTGCTACCATGGTCATGCCGACTCATTTCTGGTAAAGGCCGGCTCTGGAGTAGTAACTCTGGGAATTCCCGGCAGCCCCGGAGTGCCTGCCGATATAGTTAAAAATACAATTTCAATACCATATAACAATCTGGAAATTTTAGAAAAAACTTTAACCGATCCCCAACTGGATATTGCCTGTGTTATCCTGGAGCCGGTAGCCGCCAATATGGGTGTAATTCCCCCTGCTGCCAATTTCTTAGCCAAAATACGGGAATTAACCAGGCAGATGCAGATTGTTCTCATTTTTGATGAGGTTATTACCGGATTCAGGCTTGGTTTGGGAGGAGCCCAGGCCAAGTTTGATATCATGCCTGATCTTACCT
>MGTA01000264.1:4955-9682 GCA_001799225.1 Deltaproteobacteria bacterium RIFOXYD12_FULL_50_9 | reverse complement strand
ATTGCCCCGGAAGGGCCGGTCTATCAGGCCGGCACTCTCTCCGGCAATCCCCTGGCCATGGCGGCCGGGATCGCCACGATCAAGCTGTTGATGGAGCCGGGTTTTTATGAACGACTTGAAGAGAAAGCCGCCGGCTTTAGTTCCGACTTGTCGCAACTGGCCAGAAAATATTCTATTCCGTCGACTGTGAATCGGGTGGGATCAGCCCTTACCGCATTTTTCACAGAGGGCCCGGTTACTGATTTCACTTCGGCCTTAAAAGCGGATACGGAGCGGTACGGGGTGTTCTATCGCGATATGCTTTCTCAGGGTGTGTGGTTGGCGCCCTCCCAGTTTGAAGCGGCATTCATTTCTGCAGCACATACCCGAAATGATTTGGAATTTGCTCTTGAAAAAACTGAATGGTCATTCAAAAAAATGGTGGTTTAGTAAAAAAATCATTGACTTTGACCTGGTGGCGTGATACCAAAACAATCGGCATTCCCCATGTCATGTTAGGTCAACACCTGATGAAAAGTGAGGGAGTGTGCGATGAGCAGCAACCGCAAAGAGATGATAAAGTTGCTGGCTGATTTCAGCACGATCGGCATGACCATGGCTTTTTCGATCTTTATCGGGGTCGGATTTGGCTATTTTCTTGATCATAAGGTCTTTGACGATCGTACTTCGCCATGGCTGACTTTGATCTTTCTTGGACTCGGCATAGCCGCCGCCTTCAAGAACCTTTTCGGGATGGCCAAAAGAAAGGATCTTTAATGGTTATTGCAGACCAACATACCGGCAATAACGGTATGTTGCTAAACCGTATTGTGCTTGGCAACTGGCTGCTGCTGCTGATCATGACATTGTGCGCGTGGTTCTCTTTTTCAGCTTTGACCGCACGTTCGATTTTTCTGGGCGGGGCGATTGTCAATATCAGTTTTATGTTGTTAAAAAGAGATCTTACCGGGCTGTTGAGTAATGGGCTGGTCGCAGTTAAGGCTAGATTTTTTATAAAATATTATGCGCGATTAATGGTGCTTGCCCTGCTGCTGTATGTTTTGATCCGTTATCAAGTTGTGAATAACGTCGGGCTGTTAGTTGGATTGTCAACTGTGTTGCTCGGTGTATTGTTCTCAGTGGCAGGTGAAGCAAGGAAGATTTTATTTCAAGCTAAGGAGGCGTTGTAAGAAACCATGGAACATCCAATACTCTTTATATCGGTCATCTTGCAGGCAATGGGGCTCCCAGTTCCTCATACATTAGTAGGCGAAACCCTTTTGGCCAAACTTGTTTCACCACACATGACTTATACCTGGTTTGTCATGGCCTTCTTGATTATTGTGCCGAAGCTTACCTTGGGCAAAATTGAGATGGTTCCGGGTAAGGGCCAGAACTTCTGGGAAGCGGTAATCAGCGGCATGGAAGGTTTTATGGCCGACAACATGGGCAAGGAAGGGGCAAAAATGATGTTCCCCATGCTGGCGACCTTTGCGCTCTATATCGTCACGGCGAATATGGTAGGGCTTATGCCGGGCTTCATGTCGCCAACCTCGAATCTTAATATCACGTTGGGTTGTACACTTATTGTTTTTGTTACCACCCATTTTCTCGGGCTTAAATTTCACGGGGCCGGCTATATCAAGCATTTTCTTGGGCCGATTCCCTGGCTTATCCCTCTGATGTTTCCAATCGAGGTCATAAGCCATCTGGCGCGTATTCTTTCACTCTCCATCCGACTTTTCGGCAACATTATGGCCAAGGAGACCCTTTTGGGTATCTTGTTCATGCTGGCAGGCGCTTTTTTTGCACCATTGCCGATTCTCTGCCTGGGCGTTTTCGTATCGATTGTGCAGGCTCTGGTGTTTGTGCTCCTTTCCATTCTCTATTTCTCAGCCGCCATGGAGCATGCCCATTAATTACAAAGTTTAATCGCATAAAAGTTGCTGTAACTATACAGAAGAAGGCCAAAAACAAAATCAGTCTAAGGAGGAAGTACAATGAAGAAAGTGAGTTTAGGTTCGGTATTGACCGTGTTGGTGTTGCTGGCTCTCAGCAGCCTGGCCATGGCATCTGAAGGCGGCGGAGAAGTTGCTGCTGGTGGTGTCAACAAGGCGTTGATCTGCTTGGCAGCAGCGCTCTCAGTTGGTATTGCAGCATTGGGTTGCGGCATTGGTATGGGCTCCGGTATCGGCGGCGCCTGTTCCGGTATTGCCCGGAATCCGGAAGCATCAGGAAAGATTACAGTAACCATGATCATCGGTCTGGCTTTGATCGAGTCTCTGACCATCTACGGCCTGGTTATCTCTCTTATTCTTTTGTTCGCCAATCCGTTGATCAAATAATCTCGCAATTGGTTATTTGTCGATTGAGCAAGGGCCGCAGGAATTTCCTGCGGCCCTTTTTGCATTGAAATAGTAGATATTCAGAGACGCTATGCAAAACCCTGCAAAGAAACTCTATCTGTTGAGCTTGGGCTGTCCGAAGAATCTGGTTGATTCCGAGGTGATGCTCGGTTACCTGGAAGGCCAGGGCTACCTGGTCTGCGATGCACCGGAGCGGGCTGATCTGTTGGTAGTCAATACCTGCGGATTTATCCAGTCGGCTGTGGAAGAGGCTATTGATGAGATTTTAAGCCTTAGCCTGTATAAGGAGGAAGATCCCCGGAAACTACTGGTGGTAACCGGTTGTCTGGTGCAACGTTACGGCCAGACACTCAAGGACGAACTACCCGAGGTTGATCTCTTTATCGGCACGGAAGGGTTTCATGACATTGCGGCACGGATTGGCAGGTTGATAGAGGGCAAGAGAGATCCAGAGCTCATTCTGGCGCCGCCGGTCTATCTCATGGAAAGTTCAACCCCTCGCCGGATCTCTACCCCGGTTCACCGGGCCTATCTGAAGATTACCGAAGGGTGTATCAACCGTTGTTCTTATTGTCTGATCCCGGCTCTGCGGGGTCGACTTCGCAGTCGGACCATTGCTGATCTGCTGACCGAAGCGAACAGGCTGGCTGCCGCCGGGGTTCAGGAGCTGACCCTTGTCGCGCAGGATCTCACTGCCTACGGGCTTGATCTGGCGGAGAATGGAAAACCTAACCTTTTGGATTTGCTGAAAAATTTGCTCACTCATGCAGATATCCCCTGGATCCGGCTTCTATATATGCATCCAGCCCGGGTAAACATGGCGCTGCTGCAGTTGATGGCTGATAATCCGAGGATATTGCCATATTTTGATATCCCTTTGCAGCATGTCAGTAATCGGATACTTAAGGCCATGAAGCGACCCTATACCAAAAGACAGGCGTTGGACCTTATCGCCAACATTCGTAATTTGCTCCCCCGGCAGGCTATTCGGACCTCTTTCATGGTCGGGTTCCCAGGCGAAAAAGAGAAGGATGTAGAAGAACTGGCGGAATTCATGACAAACATCCGTCTTGACCATGTTGGTATTTTTACATACTCAAACGAAGAGGGCTGCGCCGCCGCTCAACTGCCTGAACAGTGTGATGAAAAAATCAAAGAAGAACGCCGTAACCTGCTCATGGAGATTCAAGCGGAGATCTCATTGCGGAAAAATAGTGCGCTGGTTGGCAAGCGGGAAATTGTACTGGTCGAAGGTCTTAGTGCTGAAACCGATCTTCTGCTTGAAGGGCGAACCATTTTTCAGGCGCCGGACGTTGATGGCCGCATCTATATAAACGAAGGGCAGTGCGCCGCAGGCGATTTCGTTTGGGTGGAATTTACCGAGGCCCACACCTACGACCTGGTTGGTAGGATCGTTGCCGGAGCAGAACAGGATTGAACCAGAAGCAAGCAATGATGGTAAAGCTTATTGTTCATCCCCTGTGTTGACGCGTTCCTTTAACTCCTTGCCGACCTTAAAAAATGGCAGTTTTTTAGGTGGAACCTTGATCTTCATGCCGGTCTTGGGGTTGCGGCCCTGGTAGGATGTATACTCCTTGATCATAAAACTGCCAAAACCTCTGACTTCGATGTTATCGCCATTGGCCAAGGCATCGATCATGGAGTCGAGAATTGTATTTGTAATGGTGCTTGCTTCTCGGATCGGCATGTTGATTTCTTGGGACACAGCTTCTATCAGTTCGGATTTATTCATTTTTTTCCCTCAAAAATTGTTATAAAATCAAAAATTGCATAGAATACAATTAGATGTGTTATCTTATACCAGTAACTCACCGATTGTAAAGAGTATTTTTTTTGGAAAATATTTGAGCCAAATCCTTGGTCGTCAGCGGACGAAATTTTCCGATTGGCAGGCCGTCAAGCAGCAGGCGGCCATAGGCGATTCGTTGTAATTCTATGACAGGATGATTGATGGCATCAAACATCTTGCGAACCTGGCGTTTCCGGCCTTCATGGATAGTGATTTCTACGGTTGCCGGAGGGCCTGGAGCGTACATTTTTATGCGTGCCGCCGCTGTCTGCCTGCCTTCGAGTTCGATACCCTGAGCAAGTCGGTTCAGTTGATCCTGGGTGGGGGTGCCGGAAACCAGGGCGCGATAAGTCTTCGTCACCTCAAAACTCGGATGCTGGACGCGTTGGGCAAAATCCCCATCGTTGGTAAGAATTAATGCACCTTCAGTGTCCAGATCGAGCCGACCGACCGGGAAAAGCCTTGCACTGGTAGAACGGGGGAGGAGAGAGGTGACAATCGGGCGGTTCTGCGGATCGTGCAGGGTGGTTACATACCCTTTAGGTTTATTGAGCAGAAGATAGATTTTTTTT
>MGTA01000264.1:4732-4930 GCA_001799225.1 Deltaproteobacteria bacterium RIFOXYD12_FULL_50_9 | reverse complement strand
TCTTGCCGTCAAATTCGATTTTCTCTACTTCCGGATCGACTTTGACGCCCATTTCCCGTACAACTTGGCCATTGACCGAAACCTTGCCCTGTTTGATATACTCCTCAGCCTGGCGTCGGGAACAGATACCGGCACTTGCTAGAATTTTCTGCAAGCGTTCTATCATAGAGTGAAAAAAGGCACTTGAGTTGCTGGAAT
>MGTA01000264.1:0-4686 GCA_001799225.1 Deltaproteobacteria bacterium RIFOXYD12_FULL_50_9 | reverse complement strand
CCGCCACTCGGTCAAGGAGAGCGGCAAGCGGATCACTATCGGGTAAATCGGCCTTGAGCGCAACCAGGGCCGATGTCTCTTCCTCAAGAGCACTGACAAATGGTTCGAGGTCAGCAACCTTGGTCTGTTGGTTGGCCAAGGCCGCACCGAACAGTTCAAAATTGTTCAGGATATCTTCAGTGATGAAAAGTCCGTCGAGGCGTAGAGCGGTTGATGAGGCAGGTTTGATCTCATCGCCGGCAACCAGTGGTGAAGCCGCCTGGCTTGCTGAGACGTTTTCCAGTTGTTTTGTCAGTAAATCCTGGAAGCTGACCCCGGTCGCAGATCGTCCACCCGCAGTGGTTTTGATTGGCTGTTGACCTGGCAGTAATTCATTGATTTTCATGGCGTCGCTCCGCAAAGATTTGGCAGGATATGTTGTTGGACAAGGTGCCACTCCCACCGATACAGCATAGTTCTATATATGCTTCTCGGCAGATTAGCTGTCAAGCATTAAATAAAAATTAGGCATCCGGCCGGATTATTTATGGCCGGCAATCAGGTTTGACACTAAGATGATCACCCGGCAGTTCTTGAGGATCTGACTCGCCTTATCTTCGACCTTTAGCTGGTTGGCGTCTTCAGTGCTGATTACCAGATTGGTCCTGGCTGATCCATGCGTTGCCAGCACCTCCATGACCATGAACGGGGTGCGTTTTTGGCTTTTGGCTGCCGCGGCCTGAGCTTCTGGAGGAGAGAGATAATAATCTGCTGCGGCCAGGATGTGGGCCAGAGAGGTTTCTGCCGAGCGCAGACTCTGCCGGGAAGCGCTCGATACAACATACTGCATGACGCCGCGGTTGATGACCGCCGCTGCCTCAGCGTTTTTAACGCAATGGATGACTTCGCCAGAAATGCTGATAATTCTAGGAAAAAGGGCCGGATTGGCCGGCTCGGAGCGCTCAAGTTTACGGGCGTCGAGGACCAGCCAGGGTTGATTGTCATCGGTTAACAGCGACTGCTCCTGGCGGAGTGGAAAATTCCGCCACTCCGGGGAGCTGGCCTGCAGATGGCCGAGCAGTTTGGCAAGAAGACTGTCATTCCCCCTGATTGAGGCAACCCGGACTACCTCGCAGTATGGCCGGGCAACATCCTCAATATTCTTGCTCTGCTGCGGGCGGTCACGCATCAAGGCCTTGAGCTGGATGACTACTTTCCCCTGGTCAAGAGATTCCAGGGTGGTTCGATCATCAAGATTTATGCCGGCCGCTAATCTCAGGATATTCCCTGAAGCAATAACATCGGCAGCGCCCTGGGCCCGGGGCCAGCTTCTGTTCTGATCAAGATAACCTCGACCAATCCCGTAGATCAGCCCGTTCTGCCAGTCTATCCAGCCATTGGCATGTTTTTCGCTGTATGGTTCAAAAAAGGGGCTGGATTCTACACTTCTGGAAATTGTCGGCAGGAGAAGCAGCGTAAAGGCTAAAAAAATTGGCAGGCGCCATTGGCGAAGCTGCCGATAGATCTCGTTCACTCCAGTTAGCATGTTCTCTCTCTCCCTGTTGCGTGAATGTGTTTAGTAAAGGTACTTATAAGATTTATAGGGCTCAGGGGCTGCAATTTTTCACTCTTCATTTTGTACTCTTAATTGCGACCAACGGCCATGTTAAGGTATAGTCAGTCAAGCAACGTATCGGACGCCGGTGGCCAATCATAAAGGACTTTCATGACCCTTGCCTTCCTGAAAAATCTTCTTTTCCCCCTGATGGCCCAAGGCCTTCTTTTTCTGGTCACTCTTCTAGTTCTGGTCTTTGGCAGACATGAGGCCTGGATGCCGGTCTTCCTGCGCTTCCTGCCGCTTGTCGTCCTCGGTATAAGCTGCCTTTTCGGCTGGCGCTTCAACCGCAGCCGTCTGGTCTTTGGCGCTATCCTGCTCTTTTTGGCCGATCGGTTCCTGTTTCATCTGCCTGCCGATGCTCTCACCTTTGCTGGTCGGCAAGCCTTCATTGTGAACGTCGCCGGCTTTTTTCTGCCTCTCAATCTGCTCCTCATCTCTTTCTATAAGGAACGAGGCCTGCTCACCAACCGCGGTCTCTGGCGGCTCGGCTTCATATTGTTTCAACCGGCGGTTATCGCCCTGTTTTACCAGGATGAGCCGGCCCATTTTGCCGGGCTTGCTGCATTTCCTCTTTTTTCCGGTATTTTTTCGTCTCTGCTCTCACTTGGTGAGCCGGCCATCTTCTCCTTTGCTCTGGCATTTCTGCTCCTCCTCTTTTTTTATATCCGGACCAAAAATCCGATGGAACAGGGATTCCTCTTTGCTCTCTGTCATCTCTTTCTGGGCCTGGCCGTTGCCAGATCTGCGCCGGTTCAGACCTTGTTTTTAGCCTCTGCCTGCCTTGCCCTGCTGCTGGCGGCGGTTGAGGACGCACATGCCATGGCCTTCCGTGATGAACTGACCGGGCTGCCCGCTCGTCGTGCCTTAAACGAAACCTTTCTGAAGCTGCAAGGGAATTATACCGTTGCCATGCTCGATATTGATTTTTTCAAGAAATTCAACGACACCTACGGCCATGACATCGGGGATCAGGTGCTCCGGATGGTGGCGACCAAATTGTCCCAGATAACCGGCGGCGGCCGGGCCTTTCGCTATGGCGGCGAGGAGTTCACCATCCTCTTTCCCGGCAAGACGATCGAAGAGGCCTCTATCCATCTGGATGATGTCCGAAAATCCGTTGAGGCGGCCGGGTTTCACGTCCGCGGTAAGAACCGCCATAAAAAGGACGCACCAAAAAATCGCAATACCGGCCTGCATGCCTGCCAGCGCGTCTCGGTCACCATCAGCATCGGCGCGGCCCATAAGAAAAAGGGCCAGGCCCTCACCCCTTACGCGGTGCTGAAAGATGCTGACCAGGCGTTATACAAGGCCAAGGAAGAGGGGCGCAACCGGGTTCATCTGGCCCGTTGAGCCCAGAGCTATCCGCAGGTCACTGCATCATTTTTCAATTGACAAAAAGCCCTGCGGCCAGCTATAGCCTGGGATCATTTTTCCAGCAAGGCAATTGTGCCGTTGCTGACAACAGAACAGTCCGGGAGTTATCATACCACCATGAGTACCGAACCGAATAAAATTATCTATTCCATGATGCGGGTTTGCAAGTTTTACGATAAAAAACCTATTCTGAAAGACATCAGTCTGTCGTATTTCTACGGCGCCAAAATTGGCGTGCTCGGTTTAAACGGCTCGGGAAAATCCTCCCTGCTCCGCATCCTGGCCGGGGTGGATTCCGATTTTCAAGGCAAGACCAGCATTTCGCCTGGCCTGACCGTCGGGTATCTGGAGCAGGAGCCGCTGATTGATGAAACCCGGACCGTCCGCCAGGTTGTCGAACAGGGGGTGCAGGCCACCGTCGATCTGGTTAACGAGTTTAACGCGATCAACGAAAAATTCAGCGAACCCATGTCTGATGACGAGATGGATAAGCTGGTTACCCGGCAGGCCCAGGTCCAGGAAAAACTCGACAGCCTCGATGCCTGGGATCTGGACAGCCGTCTTGAGATGGCCATGGACGCCCTGCGCTGCCCGCCGGGAGATATGTCGGTGGATGTGCTATCCGGCGGTGAAAAACGTCGCGTCGCTCTATGCCGCCTGCTCCTGCAGAAGCCGGATATCCTGTTGCTTGACGAACCTACCAATCATCTTGATGCTGAATCAGTCTCCTGGCTCGAACAGCATCTGCAGCGTTATGCCGGCACGGTGATCGCGGTCACCCACGATCGTTATTTTCTCGATAATGTCGCGGGCTGGATCCTTGAACTCGACCGCGGCCAGGGTATTCCGTGGAAGGGCAACTACTCCTCCTGGCTGGAGCAGAAACAGAAACGGCTTGAAAAGGAAGAGAAGGATGAGGGCAAACGCCGCAAGACCCTGGAGCGGGAACTCGAATGGATCCGCATGTCTCCCAAGGGCCGGCATGCTAAATCCAAGGCCAGGATCAGCGCTTATGAGTCACTGCTTGAGCAGGAGACCGAGAAACGGGGCAGGGAGCTTGAAATCTTCATCCCGCCCGGACCGCGGCTGGGCAAGCTGGTGATCGAGGCGGATAACGTCAGCAAGGCTTTCGGTGACCGGCTGCTGGTTGAGGGCATGAGTTTTTCTCTGCCGGCCGGCGGGATCATCGGCGTAATCGGCCCGAACGGCGCCGGTAAGACAACCTTGTTCAAGATGATTACCGGCCAGGAACAGCCGGACAGCGGTTCGATCAGGCTGGGCGAAACGGTCAAGATCGCCTGCGTCGATCAGAGCCGGGAGGCGCTTGACCCGGAAAAATCGATCTGGGAGTTGATTTCGGGCGGCGAAGAGATCATGACCATCGGCAATCGCGAGATCAACTCCCGGGCCTATGTGGCCCGCTTCAACTTTGCCGGAACCGAGCAGCAGCGCAAGGTGAAGGAGCTTTCCGGCGGCCAGCGCAACCGGGTCCATCTGGCCTGCATGCTGAAAGAGGGGGCTAACGTTCTGCTGCTTGACGAACCGACCAACGATCTTGATATAAACACCCTGCGGGCGCTTGAAGAGGCCATTGAAAACTTTGCCGGCTGCGCTGTGGTGATCAGCCATGACCGCTGGTTTCTCGACCGCATCGCCACCCATATTCTCGCCTTTGAGGGCGACAGCCTGGTGGTCTGGTTCGACGGCAACTACTC
>MGTA01000263.1:30780-37181 GCA_001799225.1 Deltaproteobacteria bacterium RIFOXYD12_FULL_50_9 | reverse complement strand
GAACATGTGATAGTGCCAAAGTAGACGGCGGGGAGAAAATCCGGGATAGCATCAAAGGGAAAGATGAAGTAAGCAAGGGCGGAAATGATTATTGCCCTGGTTGATGTTGGTGCGTCGGATGATGTTAGGATCACAAATAGTGTGATAGCCAGCTTGATAACCTGGCAGCCTGCCTGTTGCGGTAGGGTTGTCAGTTTATTCCAAAAACTTGTTTCATCGAATTGTTTTTCAGGCATGTCATCGCCAGTGGTTATGTTTTGATCTTGTCTATCTCGGATGCCTTTCTGATCTGCCAATATTCTTCCAGTTCGCAATCGATCTCCAAGAAGTGGATCTTGATTGATTTCAACTCATTAAATGAGATGTATCCCCATTCCGCGTTCTGGGTATCGTTGTTCAAGATGGCATAGCCGAAGAACAGGTCATTGCCGTCATACTCAGCGATATACCAGTCGCAGCCGAGAATGAAGAAGTGTAGGTAGATGAGCTTGTCTTCGGCGGGCATGTGTTCTGTTTCGTAAAGTCGTGGGATACGACTGAGACGTTCTTGTGAGGGAATGTTCCACATGATTAACCTGTTTGATTTTGTTGGTTTTGGTTGGACGTAAATTTAGCTTGAACTAGCCAGGTCTGATATTGGCAGGATCTTGAAAACTGGCATAATAGGCTTATGACTGCCATATAGTAATAATATATATTTGATTTTCAGATAGTTACGGGAGAAGTTGATCTTGGTGGTTAACGATGTATCGGCCTATTTTTAGAATAGGCCTGAAATCAGAGACAATAATCCTGTCCTATACAGATAGCTCTTTACAAATCTCCTGTGACCGTGTAACAAGTAACCTATGGGATGTTATAGGAAAATTCAGCAATTTTTCTATAATAGGTCTTTTTTTTTCAGATTGATTGTTGCCTGCTTTCTACTATATTGATTCTAGATAATGATAATATGACTAACATCTCGTAATTATTACAACATCCATATATTAAGAATGTCTAATGTATGGATGCTATAACGCACATGTAGGGGGGAACTTGGACAACCGATTCTTTGAAGAGCCTATCCTGAATTCTCCCTATAAGTATCCCTCACGGCACTGGAAAATTGATGATGAGGGCCAGCCAACCCAGAAACTTATCGAAAGCCGTCGCATCGCGAAGTTCATCACGCCGATTCCTAAGCCCCGGAAACGTAAAGGAAAAGAGCATCAGCAGCACCTTTTCGCTGATAAAGAGATCTCAACCACAGAACAGCAGTACATCTCCCTGCCTCATATCAATGAAATTCGCGAGCAAGTTGACAGATGGCGTCTCTTGCCAAACCCGAACGACTGGCAGGTCACTCCTGAAACCGCCCGTCTGCTTCAACACTGGCGGCATCATCCCTTTAATAATATCCGGCCTTTCTTCTGCCAGGTTGAGGCAGCCGAGACTGCCATCTGGTTATCCGAAGTTGCCCCTAACAGCAAAGTTGGTAAAAAATTCCTGGATTACCTTGCCAACGCCAACCACGATGCTAATCCGGAACTCAATCGTCTGGCACTAAAACTGGCCACTGGCGCGGGTAAAACTACGGTTATGGCCATGCTGATCGCCTGGCAGACCATTAATGCCGTTCGTAGACCCAATAGTAAGAAGTTTACTCGTGGCTTCCTGATCGTGGCTCCTGGCATTACTATCCGCGACCGGCTCCGGGTGCTTTTCCCCAACGACCCTGATAGTTACTACCAAAGCCGTGAACTCATCCCATCCGACATGTTGGGCGATCTCGAACGGGCCAAGATTGTTGTTACCAATTTCCATGCTTTCAAGCTTCGCGAGCGACTGGAATTGTCCAAAGGTGGCCGTCTGCTGTTGCAGGGCCGTAGTGGGGATGAACTGAATACCCTGGAAACTGAGGGGCAGATGATCCAGCGGGTGATGCCTGATCTCATGGGCATAAAGAATATCATGGTGATCAACGATGAGGCCCATCACTGCTACCGAGAAAAGCCGGGGGATGATGCTCCGGAAGATCTGAAGGGCGACGACAAGAAAGAAGCCGAGAAAAACAACGAAGCTGCCAGGCTTTGGATCTCAGGGCTCGAATCGGTAAACCGCAAGCTCGGTCTAAATCGAGTCCTTGACCTTTCCGCTACGCCATTTTTCCTACAGGGTTCAGGTTATGCCGAGGGCACCTTATTCCCTTGGACAATGAGCGATTTTTCCCTCATGGATGCTATTGAATGTGGTATCGTCAAACTACCACGGGTGCCTGTGGCAGATAACATCCCTGGAAGTGAAATGCCCAAGTTTCGCAACCTCTGGGAGCATATTCGTACCAAGATGCCCAAGAAAGGCAGGGGCAAAGCTAAGACCCTGGACCCACTCAGCCTACCGGTTGAGCTACAAACTGCCCTTGAAGCCCTTTACGGGCATTATGAAAAGACCTTCAATCTCTGGAAAGAGAGCGGTATTCAGGTTCCTCCTTGCTTCATAGTTGTTTGCAACAACACCTCCACGTCTAAGTTGGTCTACGACTACATCTCAGGTTTCGAATATCCTGAAAGTGATGACGGGGTTACTCCTCCGCCGTTTTTGGGTAAATTCTCGCTCTTCTCAAATTATGACTCATTTGGTAACAAACTTGGCCGCCCCCACACCTTGTTGATCGACAGTGAACAACTTGAATCCGGTGATGCACTGGATGACAATTTCCGCAATATGGCATCTGATGAAATCGAACGTTTCCGCCGTGAGATCGTCGAGAGGACCGGCGACCGCTGCCAGGTAGAAAATATCACCGATCAAGACCTGCTCCGCGAGGTAATGAACACCGTGGGCAAAAAAGGTCGGCTTGGCGATTCAATCCACTGTGTAGTCTCGGTTTCCATGCTCACCGAGGGCTGGGACGCCAACACTGTGACCCATGTTCTCGGTGTGCGCGCCTTCGGTACCCAGCTTCTCTGTGAGCAGGTGATTGGCCGGGCACTTCGTCGCCAATCTTACGACCTTAATGAAAAAGGTCGGTTTAATGTAGAATACGCTGATGTCCTGGGCATTCCCTTCGACTTCACCGCTAAGCCAGTGGTCGCTCCACCGCAGCCACCCCGTGAGACGATCCATGTCAGGGCTCTCCGTCCCGAGCGTGACCATCTCGAAATCCGTTTTCCCAGAGTGGCGGGCTACCGCGTTGAACTTCCAGAGGAACGCCTCACGGCAACGTTCAATGCTGATTCCATTTTGGAATTAACCCCGGACCTTATTGGTCCCTCAATTACCAAAAATGCGGGAATCATTGGTGAAGATGTTGATCTCAGTCTTAAACACCTGGAAGATATGCGGCGCTCCTCCGTGCTGTTCCACGTTGCCAAACGTTTGCTTTACACCAAATGGCGCGATCCTGGCGACGAGCCTAAACTGCATCTCTTTGGCCAGCTTAAGCGGATTACCAAGGAATGGCTCGACACCTGCCTGGTCTGCAAGGGTGGCACCTATCCGGCTCAACTCATGTACCAGGAGTTGGCTGACATGGCATGCGAACGAATTACCGCTGGAATTGTCCGTGAACTGGAAGGTAAGAGGCCGATCAAGGCCGTTCTCGATCCCTACAACCCAACAGGCTCGACAAATTATGTAAACTTCAATACTTCCAAGAAGGATCGCTGGGAAACCGATGCCCGTCGCAGTCATATCAACTGGGTCATCCTTGATAGTGATTGGGAGGCCGAGTTCTGCCGGGTGGCTGAATCCCACCCACAAGTTATGGCCTACGTTAAAAATCACAATCTTGGGCTTGAGGTTCCGTACCGCTACGGTTCTGAAGCGAGGAGATACATCCCCGACTTCATCGTACTGGTGAACGACGGTCAGGGAGAGGATAACCCGTTACACCTGATCGTCGAGATTAAGGGGTATCGCCGTGAAGATGCCAAAGAGAAAAAATCCACCATGGAGACCTACTGGGTGCCGGGTGTTAACAACCTGAATAATCATGGGCGCTGGGCTTTTGCCGAGTTCACTGAGGTGTACCGGATCGAGGCGGACTTCGAGAAGAAAGTCGAAGCAGAGTTCAATAAGATGGTTGAACGGGTTATGAAGGGTGACGCATGAGCAATATTAAATTGTTTGAGTCCAGGAAGATACGCTCTATCTGGAATGAAGAGGAGAACAAATGGTACTTCTCGGTTATTGATGTGGTTGCTGCACTAACCGACAGCCTGAATCCGAGGGACTACTGGTATCGCATCAAACAACGGGAGAAAATTAGCGGCATTGAACTGTCGACAATTTGTCGACAGTTCAAACTTGCAGCGCCGGACGGTAAATTTCGTGAAACCGACTGCTCTCATGCCGAAGGATTGCTCCGTATCATCCAGTCCATTCCTTCCCCCAAGGCAGAACCATTCAAGCTCTGGTTGGCCAAAGTTGGCTATGAACGGCTGGAAGAAATCGAAAACCCTGAGCTGGCTGGCACGCGCATGCGGGAGCTGTACAAGGCAAAGGGGTACAGTGATGAATGGGTCGAAAAACGGGTGCGTGGAATAGCCATTCGGGACGAATTGACCAACGAATGGAAGAAGCGCGGGGTGAAGGAGCAGCTTGAATATGCCATTTTGACAGCCGAAAGGAGCGGAGAAGGAAATTCCCGATATCATGCTCACCCGCTACACTTGCTATCCAATTGTACGAGATTAATAACCAAATGAAAGGTGAAATGAGAATATTCATCAGCGGCGCACAGAAGGAGCTAGATGAGGAACGTCATGCGATAAAAACGTTCATCGACAATGACCCTTTACTGCGCCGGTTCTTTTCGGTCTTTCTCTTCGAGGATCTGCCCGCCAGAGACCAACGGGCCGATGCTGTCTATCTCGCTGAAGTGGATCGCTGTGCTGTATACCTTGGCCTGTTCGGCAACAACTACGGATTCGAGGACACCGAGGGGCTATCGCCGACGGAACGAGAGTTTGATCGCGCCACCGTTCAAGGAAAGCCCCGTCTTATTTTTGTTAAAGGTGTAGACGACAGGAACCGGCATTCCAAGATGCAGGCGCTGATTCGTAAGGCCGGCAACCAGCTCATTCGTCGTCGATTCACCACCATTCCTGATCTAAACACCGCAATTTATGCCAGCCTGGTGGATCACCTCGAATCATGCGGCGTCATTCAATCCCGACCATTTGAGGAAAGGCCATGCCCGGATGCCTCACTTGACGACCTGGACGGCCAGGCTGTGACGAACTTCGTGCGCCTTGCCCGCCTTGAACGACAGTTTCCCCTGCCGGAAAAAGCACCTTTAGTTGATGTCCTCACCCACCTTCACCTACTCTGCGCAGGACAACCTACCAACGCCGCACTGCTTCTCTTCGGTCGTGATCCCCAGCGCTTTCTGCCCTGCGCCGAGGTGCGGTGCATGCATTTTCATGGCACGGAAATTCAACGCCCGGTGCCTTTTTATCGGATCTTCAAGGGCACAGTCTTCGGTCAGGTGGACATGGCAGTGGACTTCGTCATATCAAAACTTAATCGTAGTGTCGGCACCCGAGCCGAGAGCAGTCAGGCGCCCGTCCGTTACGAAATCCCGCCGGATGTGATCTTCGAGGCCATTGTCAATGCCATCGCCCACCGTGATTACACCTCGGCTGGAGCCGTACAGGTCTCCGTCTTCGCCGATCGCGTCGAGGTGTGGAATCCAGGTGTCCTGCCGGCACCGCTGACAACCGAGAGCCTGCGTCATCCTCACGGCTCTATCGCCCGTAACCATCGCCTCTGCGAAGCGCTTTTTCTTGCCCGATACATCGAAAAATATGGTACCGGCACCCTCATGATGATCCGCGAAAGCCTCGCCCACGCCCTGCCTGAACCAGATTTTGTCCAGCGCGGCGGTGAATTCACTATCGCCCTCTGGCGCGACTGGCTAACGCCTCAGGTGCTGGCCGGGTACAACCTGAACGAGCGCCAGATGCAGGCGGTGGCGTATGTCAAGAAAGAGGGTCACATTGCCAATTCCGAATATCAGCAGCTTGTGGGGGTTGCCAAGCGTACGGCGTACCGCGACCTTTCTGATCTTGTAGGAAAAGGGTTTTTTGAAAAAGTCGGCACACGGGGAAAAGGCGCATTCTACCGATTGCGGCGCAATGGGCCGTAAAAGGGCCAATTGGGCCATTATGTTGATACGATGCCGATAAATCAATTGGGCCATATATGGGCCAATTGGGCCAAAAACGTATCATCAGTCACGATCAGTAAACAACGAAGGATGAAATAAGATGGCAAAAGCACCAACCAGGATATCCGTGGAGACCATCACTCACGACGAGGCAACCCGGAAAAACATCCCCACCGCTGAATACCAGTCTGTCATGCGCAAGGATAAGCAGAACCCAATCCGGTTGGCCTATGAGCGCCGAAACCGT
>MGTA01000263.1:23030-30774 GCA_001799225.1 Deltaproteobacteria bacterium RIFOXYD12_FULL_50_9 | reverse complement strand
GACCCGCAGCTTGTCTGGCGCGGCAAGGATGAGCAAGATTGGTCTGATCTGGTGGTGCATGCCCCGCCGCTTTATATTCAGGAGAAGGTCCACCCCAAGATCTTGATTGACGATCTGCTGCGCCGCACTCAGGAGGGGGAGAAAAAAAGTAGGAAAGTATCTTTGTGCAGATTGGCGATGAGAATGTCCATCGGATACGGGCGGTGATGGATGAGGTGTTCGGGGAAGATAATTTTTGTTCGGTAATTCTCTTTGCAAAGACCGCCTGTGAAATCTCTCATCAAAAACTAATTTGCATACAATCCGCCTAAGGTTTATACATTTGATCATCGATATGCATAGAAAAAGCTATTTTTGTATACACGTCCATAAAGGAAGATTTGCATGAGTGCCATACCCCCCCTGCACCATCTACCGCCTGAGCGTTTTGAAACGGCGACCATTTTAAAAAAACTTGCCTCGGCAAGCCGCAAGTTGGCTGAACTCAAGGGGGTGGCCGCCTCCATCCCCAACCAGGGAATTCTCATCAATACCCTGGGCATGCAGGAGGCCAAGGACAGTTCCGCCATCGAAAACATTGTCACCACCCATGACGAATTGTTTAAGGATGATGCTTTTCCAGAGACGTTTGCCAACCCGGCGGCAAAGGAAGTCATGCGCTATCGGCAGGCGCTGCGTGTCGGTTTTGACGAAGTGCGGCAAAGCGGTATCCTTTCGCTCAACCATATTGTGGCGATTCAGGCGGAACTGGAGCAAAACAGCGCCGGTTTTCGTAAATTACCAGGCACGGCCCTGAAAAATGGCGCCGGTGATACCGTCTACACTCCCCCCCAGGAACACGCGGCTATCGTTACCCTGATGGGTGATCTCGAACAATTCATCAACAACCCGCTGCTCTTTGCTGCCGACCCGCTCATCAAGATGGCCCTGATTCATCATCAATTTGAGAGCATCCATCCCTTTTACGATGGCAATGGCCGTACCGGCAGGATTGTCAACGTACTCTACCTGGTGAAGGAAGGTCTACTCGATATCCCGGTGCTCTATCTCAGCCGTCACATTGTGCGGACCAAGACCGATTATTACCGATTGCTGCAAGACGTCCGCGAGAAGGACAAATGGGAGGATTGGGTATTGTATATGCTCTCGGTCGTGGAACATACCGCCGGTGAAACCATAATCACCATCCATGCCATCAAGGCTGCCTTAATGGCTGCCAAACACCGTATCCGGGATCAATATAAATTCTACAGTCAGGATTTGATCAACAACCTGTTCACTCATCCCTATACCAAGATCGAATTCATCGAACGGGATCTTAAGGTTACCCGGCTGACCGCCAGCCGATATCTGGATGCCCTGTCCTCTGGAGGTTTCCTGCGCAAACAGAAAATCGGTCGTTCTAACTATTACATTAATATCGCACTGAATGATATTTTAATTCGAGAACCCCTCCAAGGAAACAATCAATAGCCATGTCCAAGAAGCCGGCAACAAAGCTGACAGTCGAAACCATCACCCACGATGAAGCAACTCGGAAGAATATCCCTACTGCTGAATACCAGTCGGTGATGCGCCAGGATGAGCAAAACCCCATCAGGTTGGCCTACGAGCGCCGAAACCGTGACCTCGACCCGCAACTTGTTTGGCGCGGCAAGGATGAGCAAGATTGGTCTGACTTGGTGGTCCATGCCCCGCCGCTCTATATTCAGGAGAAGGTCCACCCGAAGGTTTTGATTGACGATCTGCTACGCCGCACTCAGGAGGAGGAGAAAAAAGGTAAGAAGGTGCAACTCGATCTCTTCGCCGACTTTAACGGCATAGCCAAAGACAGAGTTCTACCAGCACGACGCCAACTGGACCAATCGCATGATACTGGGTGACAGTTTGCAGGTGATGGCCTCGCTTGCCGAGAGGGAAGGGCTACGCGGCAAGGTGCAGTGCATCTATTTTGACCCACCTTATGGCATAAAGTTCAACTCCAACTTCCAATGGTCCACCACCAGTCGAACGGTTGACGACGGTAACGTTGCGCATATAACTCGTGAGCCGGAGCAGGTGAAGGCTTTTCGTGATACATGGCGGGATGGAATTCATTCATATTTAACCTATGCACGAGATCGCATCACTGCAGCGCGAGATCTTCTTGCGCCGAGTGGTTCATTGTTTGTACAAATTGGCGATGCTAATGTTCATCGATTTCGTGCACTCCTCGACGAGGTTTTTGGTGATGAAAATTTTGTTTCCCAGATTTCGGTAAGAAAGACAGCAACTCCAAGCCTATTTCTGGATGACAATCATTTTTTCATTCTCTGGTACAGCAAATCCAAAGGTGATACAAAGTTCCGCAAATTGTTAAGGGAAAAACCTTTATTTGAATGGGTCACTGAAACGCGAGGTGGTTCCTGGGGAGCTACAATTGAAAACTTATCTCGACCGTTAACCCCTTCTGAAAGGCGTGATCCCAAATTGGTTCCAGATGGTGGGCAAGTCTATGCTCTTTCGAAAACATCATCGGCAGGAGCTTCGAAGGAGAAACAATACCTGGAGTTTGAAGGTAAACAATTCACAGTTGGCAATAACGCCCACTGGAAAACAACAATTGATGGAATGAACCGTGTAAATAAGGCTGGTAGACTTGAAGCAAGAGGTGGCCCACCTTGGTTTCGCAAATACCATGTAGACAGCCCATTCAAGAGAATGACTAACGTTTGGGATGATACTTCAGGTAAGTCTACAGATCGTATTTATGTAGTCCAAACTGAGCAACAGGTAGTCGAACGCTGTATTTTGATGGCAAGTGATCCCGGCGATCTGGTGCTTGACCCTACTTGTGGTTCAGGAACCACTGCATACGTCGCTGAACAGTGGGGCCGCCGCTGGATAACCATTGATACTTCACGTGTTGCTTTGTCACTTGCCAGAGCCAGAATTATGGGTGCTCGCTATTCGTATTACCTTCTTGCCGACAGTCGCGATGGTCAAATAAAGGAAGCAGAGGTTAGCCGAAGCACTCCATCAAGTCAGCCAATACGTGGCGATATCCGCCAGGGATTTGTTTACGAGCGCGTTCCATATGTTACGCTCGGTTCCATTGCCAACAACACAGAGATCGATATCATCTGGGAGAGATTTCAGGTAAAGCTGGAACCGCTGCACCAACAGCTCAATCAGGCAGTGAACAAGAGTTGGGAAGAGTGGGTAATTCCCCGCGAGGCCGATGAAAAATGGTCAGCCGATGCGAAAAAGCTGCATGCCCAGTGGTGGCAACAGCGCATTGCCCGGCAAAAGGCAATTGACGCCTCTATCGCAGCCAAAGCCGAGTTTGAATATCTCTACGATAAACCATACGACGATAAAAAGAAGGTTCGAGTGGCCGGGCCGTTTACCGTTGAGAGCCTCTCCCCGCACCGTGTGCTGGCCGTGGACGAGAATGACGAATTGATCGACCCACAGCAGACAGCCAGCACAGAGACCCACGATGAGTCTGTCTTTGTCCGGATGATCTTGGAGAACCTCAAAACTGCCGGGGTACAGCAAGCCCATAAGGAGGACAAGATCACCTTCTCCTCCCTCACTCCCTGGCCGGGTGACCGGGTTTGTGCTGAGGGTCGCTATCTTGAAGGCACGGCGGAATCCGGCACAGAAAAACGCGCTGCCATTTTCATTGGCCCCGAATTTGGTACTGTCTCCCGCCCAGATTTAGTAGAAGCTGCTCATGAAGCTGGTGATGCCGGTTTTGATGCCCTTATTGCTTGCGCCTTCAACTACGACGCTCGCTCCTCGGAGTTTGACAAACTTGGCCGTATTCCGGTGCTCAAAGCCCGGATGAATGCCGACCTCCACATGGCAGACGACCTTAAGAATACTGGCAAGGGCAATCTTTTCGTCATTTTCGGCGAGCCTGATATCGACCTCATCGAAGTCGAAAACAATCAGATCCGGGTCAAGATCAACGGCGTTGACGTCTTCCATCCCAACACCGGTGAGGTGAGAAGTGATGGTGCTGAAGGTATCGCCTGCTGGTTTATCGATACTGACTATAACGAAGAGAGCTTCTTCGTTCGTCATGCCTATTTTCTCGGCGCTGGCGACCCGTACAAATCCCTCAAGACTACTCTCAAGGCAGAAATCAATGAAGACGCATGGGCAATTCTCAACAGCGACACCTCCCGCCCCTTCGACAAACCGGAATCCGGACGTATTGCAGTGAAGGTCATCAACCATTTGGGAGATGAAGTAATGAAGGTGTTCAGGGTAGTTTAACTTATGCAGAAATGACAAAACTGATTTAACTGAAATTATATAAATCGGGACTAAGAGCACGCATAAATGGCAGCAAGAGCGAAGACACAACTCATCCCATTGGACACATTGCGCAACCGTATTGCAGAGGCGCTGGCGGCTAATGTTAAGTCCTATAACATACCAAAAGTCTGTACAGGGCTTGGGTTGGCGCCAGGTGAGGATAATGAGGCGCATAGCAGCAAGCGGATTTATGTGAAGAATCGTCTCATAGGGTTCGAAAAGCCTGATTTACTGCGAATTGCCGACGATGTACTCAAAAATTTTGAAAACACGGCATTATCTGATGTGGTCAGCGAGATGACTATTCACGCCGAACATCGTATCACAGACATAACTCGTCGGGATGTGCTGAAAGTCTTAAACGACCTTGATCCCCTGTTCGGCGGCGGTAATCTTTTCGATGGTTTGAACATTATTTCGTCGGAGCCTCTGTCCTATGAAGGACTCAATAACTTTAACTTTCTTCCTACGCTCGCACAGGAGATTAATCAGCACTATATTCGCAATGACGATTTCTCGAACGAAGAATTGCTGATCAGGTGCGATGCGCTTACGTGCAGCCAAACCCGTATTTTTGTCTTGCTGGAAAAGTTGCTAGACCCTGTGGTACGACGTGGTGACGATCAAGCCTACTTAGCTAATGCCTTAAATGATATCTTGAAAGTCGACGGGTTCAATGTCGTAGTGGTCGACGAACAGTCTGGGCACCCTATTTATGCGGTGCAGAGGACCGCTACAGGTGTGATCGGAGCCCCAAAGAATCTCATATTCGCCGCGATTAAGGCCAAGCCGGACTTGTATTTCACCGACGCTATTAATAACGACATCGGAATTCGTAACGACACCGACGCATTATTATACGACCGCTTCCTGACCGATTCAGGTTTGCTGTGGACTACTTTAGCCGAATGGTGGCAGGAACGCGAAAAACTCCCCAATCTGACAGAGGCCAAACGATCTCTGTATATCCGCCTCTTGCTTTCTGTGAAGGAAACATCATCACCTGGTGAGTTTGCGTTATTCGATACCTATTACCATGTGTTCTCTAAGCTGCTGGGTGACCAGCTTCCGGCACTTATTCCCCAAGTTTATTTGCACTACGACCCTCGCACAATAAAAGAGCGCGGCAGTAATCCTGTACTTTTACGCCAACGCATGGACCTGCTGCTCTTGCTAGACCGCAATGTCCGCATCGTGATCGAAGTTGATGGAAAACACCATTACGCTGTTAGCGATAAGGTTTCGCCTGTCAAATACGGGGATATGGTCGCAGAAGATCGACGTTTGCGCTTGACAGGATACGAATTATACAGGTTCGGTGGCGCAGAGTTCAAAGACGTAACCTTAGCCAAGGGGAAGCAGGCCATCGGACCGGCGACTAAGCAGATGGCAATCGATTTTTTTCAGCAGTTGTTTGAAAGGCATAATATAAAGGCAAAGCTATGAGGCATGATTAAATCGGCAGGCTGAGGGTGATTACGCTAATCAATCAAGCAGACGACTGGAGAGTCTGATGGAATTCCGCATCGCCGGCACCTTTACCGTCAGTCTTGCCAAACTCATCGACAAGGAACAGACGGCCATGCAGATCACCGCCTTTAATCAGCAACTCACCCCGGCCAGACCGGACAGATGAGACACCATAAATAACGAAATTATTTTTTACGCCACACCCGATGGCAACAAGAAAGTCGAGGTCCTTTTTAAGGATGAAACGGCCTGGCTTACCCAGAAGGCCTTAGCCGAGCTGTTTGGGGTTCAAGTTCCCACGATTACCAAACATTTAAGGAACATCTTTGCATCCGGTGAGCTAGTAGAAAATGCAGCTATTTCCATTTTGGAAACAACTGCCGCCGATGGTAACAACCATAAATCTTCATGGCCTTGTCTATCATTGCATGTTTGACTGAGGAAGTTTTAAAGGTGTTCAAAGTCCAATAATCTGATACAGTATTAGGCATGATGAATGAATCTCAGCTAAAATTGCGCCATCCGCCGATTGTCGAAGCGGTCATGGATATCGAATGCGACCTGCCGCCAGGGCAGCAGCTTGCTGCTCTCCAAGGTAAGGCTCTTGAATGCTTTTGTGAGCGCTACCCAATATTCCGTACACAATTGATTCAAGAACATCAAATCGCAACGCCTCCTGGCGGGCAGCCGGAAGTATCAGTGCGGCATGGGGTGCAGGCTTTTCAGTTTTTGCAGGATGATGAGAAACAACTTGTTCAAATAAGGGCGCAGGGGTTCTCGTTCAACCGGCTTTTCCCTTACACCAATCTCTATGATTACCTGCCGGAGATCGAACGTACGTGGCGTTTATATTTTGAGCTAGCAGCTCCCGTACAGGTCCGGTTGATTCGTCTGCGCTATATTAACCGCATTTTGCTGCCATTTTCTGGAGGAAATGTCAACTTAGACGATTTCTTCAAAGTTGGCCCCCGTCTGCCCGATGAGGAAAATCTGACCTTTACTGGTTTTTTTAATCAGCATACCGCAGTGGAAGAGCAGACCGGTCATCAAATTAATATAGTACTTACTTCACAACCTAGGGATGGGGATCAACTCCCAATTATATTTGACAATTCCGTTGCATCCTTAGAAAATGGTGAAGCAGCGGATTGGGATTGGATTCTTACTAAAATTCAATCATTACAGAATTTAAAAAATCGTATCTTTAGAAATTCATTAACGGAAAAATGCTTGAACCTATTTCAACAACCATAGGGCTTTATTGTTTGGTAGGGTATACGTCGTTGAACGCCTATACCGGGTGTGGCAGCGCCGTTTCTGCTGAGGCACAAATAGTGACCAAAGCCGCATCGGCACTTGTGCGGGCAGCAGAGGAGTCACTGTCGCTGTTCGGAGGAAAGTCTGCGAGTATCTCGCAGTTGCGGAAGCTGACATACGAATGTGCCATGCCGGATTGGGATGGTTACGGGGCAAACCCTATTGATTTAACATCACTGCAGAACGCCGAAAATTTTATCCGCGCATTGCCAGAAGGGATACGAACACCTGAATGCGCGCCAGAGCCTGACGGTTCAATATCCTTGGATTGGATTCAAAACCGTCATCGTTTGTTCTCTTTGAGTGTTGGTCCGAGTAATCGGTTAGCGTATGCCTGGCTGGATGGCACTGACAAAGGACATGGTGTTGCTCGTTTTGATGGCTTTTCTATCCCGCCGCGGGTACTTGCTGAGATCCAATCCATTTTGAGGCAGGGAAATGCTCCGCTCCGGCTTGCCTAAGCATGTAAATGATAGTGAGGATCTTTCCAGGTTCCTCACACAGAGCAGCCAGTTCAACAGCACGATGGTGAAACCGGCGGCATTATTACCGAATCCCAAGGACCGCGAAACTTCTGTGTCGAGACACGGGCGGGAACCTTTGGCAACGCTCTGGGTAATCGGGGAGTCAGCGGCAGGCGTCCGTAATC
>MGTA01000263.1:13370-22984 GCA_001799225.1 Deltaproteobacteria bacterium RIFOXYD12_FULL_50_9 | reverse complement strand
CATGCTGTTATTCAAGGCTGGCCATGGATTGAAAGCGACCCTGAATTACAGAAAGCGAAACAGAAAGAACTTGCTGCAATCATTGCCAGCGCTGCTGGACCTCCGTTACTTCGTTGAAAATAGCCCTTAACTCATGAACTTCCGTATAGCCGACACCTTTACCGACAGCCTCGCCAGACTGACAGGCGATGAGCAGAAGGCTGTAAAGACCACAGCCTTTGATCTGCAAATGAATCCGGCCAGTCCGGCTATGAAGTTGCACAAACTCGACAAGGTCAAGGATAAAAACTTCTGGTCGGTACAGGTTTCAAGCGATCTGAGGATGATCGTCCATAAGACGTATGAAAGTCTCCTCCTCTGCTATGTGAACCACCACGACGACGCATATGAATGGGCGGCAAGGCGCAAGCTGGAAACCCATCCTAAAACAGGCGCTGCACAGTTTGTGGAGATTCGGGAACGGGTTGAACAAATCACCATACAGCAATTTGTTGAGACGATACCGGTAGCTCCCCCTAAACCACCTTTGTTCGAGAACATCACTAATGAAGTTTTGCTCAGTTATGGAGTGCCGGAAGAGTGGCTCGCTGATATTCACAAGGCTGATGAAGATACTATCCTGACGATTGCTGACCTGACCATTGTGCTGTATTCGGTACGCTGGACACAACCGTTACTCTGGACATGAAAGATTTCTATGGCGATGTTTTCTCTCTGATCAGTAAGGCTGAAGAATATATCATGGAGCATATCAATATTGGTATGCGACTGGAAGGCTTGTTGCGGGTAGATGTCCCTGAAATAGATTGAGAAGCTTTTCGTGAAGCGATTATCAATGCATTCTGTCATCGGGATTACCGGGAGTACGATTCGGTTAATATTGCAATCTTCAAGGATCGGTTGGAGATCAGAAGCCCTGGCCTGCTGTATGGCGGACTGACCATTCTTGACATTCGACGTAACATGCTTTCTGAACGGCGTAACGAAATGATGGCTGAGCTGTTTCATCGGGTCCATTTTATCGAAAAGTGGGGACGTGGCATCAAGATGATTCTGGAACGTGAACCGCAAACTGAATTTGAAGAGCTTGGCACCCATTTTATTGCAACGTTCAAACGTAAGAATGTAGAGGTTTTTCTGACAGGCAGTGCTGGTGAAACTGCCCAGGAAAGTTCGGTGAAAAGTTCGGTGAAAATTCTTGAGGCAATCCGTGAGGACAATGCAATAACCGCTGCAGAATTGAGCCGACATCTTGGCCTTACGCGCCGTGCGGTAGAAAAACAGCTTGCCAAGTTAAAGTTGGATGGAGTGCTTCGGCGTGTAGGCCCGGATAAGGGCGGTGTATGGCAAATCGTACAGGGCGGCAGAAAGATCGAGACATAACTTTTCCCGACACTGACTTTTTCCCGAGAAAAGCGAAGCGAAATCACGGTCAAGGTGCGCAGAAAAGATTCCGTTGCAAAGAAGAAGGGTTCGCACAGCACTGCATGCCGCAAGATTGTCTGGAACCTGGAACTTCTATGTTGCTTTTTGGCCCTTGGCCATATTTTGTCTTCCGGAATTTCCATATCGCATGATCTTCCTGATAAATTTTGGAGTAAAAAAAGGAGCTCCGGAGGTGAAGACCGTTGATCCCTGCCTTATAACTGTTGCCGGTGCTGGACGGACTCCTGCTGCGTTGGCAATTCCGGTCTCGCTCCTGTACTACTGGTCTTCGACAAGCAGCATCCCGCAATTTTCAGGGTGCTGGGGGTCAATCACGGTTTCAGACTGCCAGCCCTGATTCCAGATTATTTTTACCTGCCGTTTGGTGAGTAATTGCCGCAGTTCTTGATCGAACAGCCCGATGATGAGATTGGGGTTAATAGAGGTTTCTTGGTCTGAATCCTGATCATTGAGTAATTCGTCAAGATTGCTCAATGTTTCATCGACCACAGGGTTTGAATCTGGACCATCCTCGCCGAAAAAGGATACCTGCATCTCGAAATCGTCGTAGTGGACATCCTTCCACATGGTCAGGTTAATCCCGGACACTGATTCTGCAAGGTTCTCACCGGCACGTTCAAACTCTTCTGATAAGTGGGGCATAGTGAATCGAAAGCTTTTCTGATCTGCCAGTACTCTTCCAGCTCGCAATCGATCTCCAGGAAGTGGATCTTGATGGATTTCAGCTCGTTGAATGAGACATATCCCCATTCCGCGTTCTGGGTATCATTGTTCAAAATGGCATAGCCGAAAAACAGGTCGTTGCCGTCATACTCCGCGATATACCAGTCGCAGCCGAGGATGAAGAAATGCAGGTAGATGAGTTTATCTTCGACAGGGATGTGTTCTGTTTCATAAAGTCGTGAGATACGATAGAGACGTTCTTGTGTTGGAATGTTCCACATGGTTGACCTCGTTTGCTTTTAAGGTGATTTGATGCTGCTGCGGCTTGAATGTGCCGGTGCTGATATTGGCAGAATTAAAAATGTCATCTAATGGTCTGCCTGCTACCATTGCAATAATATGTATTTTATTTTCAGATAGTTACGGTTCCGGTGCAAGATGCAGCTTTGCTGACTCCAGTCAAGCACATAGGCATAACTGCTAAGCGGGGAGGAATGGCGGTAGATTTGATCAAGGTAATGGTATAATTATGCTTGAAGCAGAAATCCTAACATAATTTGCCAATAAACGGTTTCATTACTTAACAGATAGAAATATCATGTCTTTTCGGGATTTTTATTGACATCCCTAAGGGAAACGGACTAATTGAAATATTTGAGTAATTATATTTTATACTTTGTTCATGCGCTCTATCCTTGACTTCGTTTTTCTAAAAACAGACTTTTTAGGACATCAATTAATTTTATTAATATCAAACCCACGGCATCGGAACTTTCGTGTCCATGATTGACGACCAACCTCAGACTGTTATGGAGCAGAATGAGTGGAACTTAAGGAACTGAAAAAATTAATACAGAGCGGCGAATCTGAAACGCTCGAGTTTAAAAAATCTACCGGCCAGCTTATGCGTGCCGGAGAGACGCTTAGCGCTTTCCTTAATCACAAGGGCGGTCAAGTTGTTATCGGTGTGACACCGGCGGGAAAAATCTCCGGTCAGCTCGTCTCTGATACCACGTTGCGTGACATCGCTGCAATACTTGAAAAGTTCGAGCCACCCGTTCGCATTATTATCGATCGAATTCCCCTGGATGACGGCAAGGAGATCATTGCCCTTGGGGCATCGGTATCTTCCGGGAGTGCGCCGTTCACCTTCAATGGGCGGGCATATCGGCGAGTGGGCTCAACTACGGCCGCCATGCCCCAGGAGCAGTACCAGAGACAATTGCTGTATCGAGCGCACAGCCACAGCCGCTGGGAAAGTGACCCGGCCCTGTCTATGCAGATTTCTGGCCTAGACCGTGATGAGATCCTCCGCACCGTTCGCCTTGGCATAGAAGCCGGGAGGCTGCCGGAGTCCACGGGCTCGGACCCGGCTGATATTCTGAATCGACTCGGGTTAAGGCGTGAGGGCCGTATTCTCAATGCCGCAGTCGTGTTGTTCGGGACTAGTTTCCTTCCCGATTATCCGCAGTGCCAGCTCAGGCTGGCCCGCTTCAAGGGCGCGGACAAGGCCGAGTTTTTGGACAACCGGCAACTTCATGGCAATGCTTTTCAGCTGCTGGATGAGGCAATGTCGTTTTTGCTGCGCCACCTGCCAATTGCCGGCCGATTTGAGTCTGGCCGCATGGAGCGTATCGACGAACCACTCTTTCCCGTTGCAGCCTTGCGGGAAGCTCTGGTCAATGCCTTTTGCCATCGCGATTATACCATTACCGGCGGTTCGGTCAGCGTGGCCATCTTCGACAACCGTCTTGAAATCTGGAGTGATGGCACATTGCCTTTTGGTCTGACACTTGTAGATCTGAAAAGAAATCATCGATCGCTGCCCAGAAATCAGCTTGTGGCGGATACCTTCTTCCGCAGGCGTCTCGTGGAACGATGGGGGCGGGGAACCCAGATGATTGTCGAGTTGTGCATCAAGGCCGGCCATCCCGAACCGGAGTTCGTGGAAGAGACAGGGGCCTTTGGCGTCCGGTTTCTGCCGAGTGCCTATATCGCTCCCCGCCGGGTTGCCCATGATCTGACCGAACGGCAGCGAGAAATCCTGCAACTGCTGGCGGGTGCGCAGGAAATTAACTTTGCGAGGGTTCGTCAGATCCTGAGAAGTGCCCCTTCAGATCGATCAATTCGAAATGATTTGATACAGCTTCGGCAATTGGGGTTAATTGAACTTGATGGCCGTGGGCGTAGCGCGAGATGGTTTCTGACACGGAAGAATGATGAATAAGGCAATAATAAGGCAACCCCAAATTGCCTTATTATTGCCTTATTATTTTTAGCCTGGCAAGGTAAGGATGGCTGGTTTAAAGTTGAAGGAAACCGATGAGCAGGATTGAAGTATTTGCCGACAGGGGCAGGCAGGCTCAAAATTTCCTTATCATAACCGACAGGCGGACGTAATGAAATCTGATGAATAAACCTGAGCAGGGCTTGATCGAACATGCCGATGATGAGTTCGGGGTGAATAGAGGCTTCCTGGTCTGAATCCTGGTGATCGAGCAGTTCGTCAAGATTGCTTACGATTTCATCGACCACCGGGTTTGAGTCGGGGCCGTCCTCGCCAAAGAAGGAGGCCTGCATCTCGAAATCGTCGTAGTGGACATCCTTCCACATGGTCAGGTTGATCCCGGAGAGTGATTTTGCAAGGTTCTCACCGGCACGCTCGAACTCTTCTGATAAGTGGGGCATAGTGAAATGGTTCTTCATGGTTGATACTCCTTCTGATAACGCAAAAAGCCCGTACCGGTGACGGTACGGGCTTTTTGATATTCGAATTGTTATGTGTTGTTAGTTGTTTCGGATCACAGACATCTTTCAGGCATATACTCAGCTATTTTTGCCTTAAGATCGGCGTTTAAGTAGGAATTGACCTTTGCCAAAACTCCGCTCATGACAGCGATATCATCTATATAACCACCGGGGAGGAAATCCGGGATAGCATCCAAGGGAAAGATGAAGTAAGCCAGGGCGGTAATTATTATTGCCCTGGTTGATTTTGGTGCGTCGGTTGATGTTAGGATCACAAATAGTGTGATAGCCAGCTTGATAACCTGGCAGCCTGCCTGTTGCGGTAGGGTTGTCAGTTTATTCCAAAGACTTGTTTCATCGAATTGTTTTTCAGGCATGTCATCTCCAGTGGTTATGTTTTGATCTTGTCTATCTCGGATGCCTTTCTAATCTGCCAGTACTCTTCCAGTTCGCAATCGATCTCCAGGAAGGTAATCTTGATGGATTTAAGCTCATTGAATGAGACATATCCCCATTCCGCGTTCTGGGTATCGTTGTTCAAGATGGCATAGCCGAAAAACAGGTCGTCGCCGTCATACTCGGCTATATACCAGTCGCAGCCAAGAATGAAGAAGTGTAGGAAGATGAGCTTGTCTTCGACTGGGATGTGTTCTGTTTCGTAAAGTCGTGGGATGCGATTGAGACGTTCTTGGGCCGGAATGTTCCACATGGTTAACCTCGTTCTTAATTGAATTATGCAGATTGAATAAGTTATGATTGTTGCTGGTGGTTTGCAATAGAACCCGCATGGTGGTGATCACCATTTAATTAATAATATTTATTTGATTTTCGGATAGATACGGGTAATATTGAAAATGCTGATTACCAGACGCCATAAAATATTATATCCAACAAATGTAACAATAATGCTTTAACGAAGAGGTCTATGCTGGTAAAGATAGGTAGATTATTATGCAGACTAATTTATGAGCCATAACGAAGCAGACACTAGGTCCAAGCTGATTGACCCCGCCATTTACGCACGGGGTTGGTCAGAAGACCATATCAAACGTGAAGAAAGCGCTGGAACCATCGAGATCGTTGCCGGCAAGGCCAGACGTAATGCCAAGGGAAAAGTTGATTACACCTTGCGGGTCAAAGTGGCCACCTCTACCCAAGCTGTGGCTGTAGCTATCATTGAAGCAAAGGCGGAAGGGAAGCACCCCGGCCATGGTCTGGAACAAGCTAAGGCCTACGCCGTCTGCAAACGCCTCAACGTCCCTTTTGCCTTCTCCTCTAATGGACACCTGTTTGTCGAGTTCGACCGCTTTTCAGGTAGAACCTCCACCCCTCGCTCTATGACGGAGTTCCCGTCCCCTGATGATCTGCGTCAACGCTATGAAGCGGGTATGGGCTTCTCTCTGGACTCCCCGGCTGCTAAACCATTACTTGCTCTCTATCACGGTGGTGAAGCTGGCAGACGCTACTACCAGGATGCTGCTATTCGTGCCGTACTGGAAAAGATTGCCCGCTGTGACGCTAAGGGTGAAGCAAAACGCGCCCTCCTCTCTCTGGCCACTGGTGCAGGCAAGACTTTTATTGCAGTCAATCTCCTTAAAAAGATTGCCGATGCCGGTTTACTCCGTAGAGCCTTGTTTGTCTGCGACCGAGATGAACTGCGCACCCAGGGACTCGCCGCTTTACAGAAAGTCTTTGGTTCTGATGCGATGTCCGCAACTGGCAGCAACCCTGAAAAGAATGCCCGCGTGGTGGTTGCCACATACCAAACTTTGGATGTTGATTCAGATGAGGCGGATGCCAACTTTCTGACCACCAACTACCCAGAGAACTATTTCTCCCATATCGTTATTGACGAGTGTCACCGCTCGGCTTGGGGAAAATGGTCCCAGGTGCTGACCCGCAACCCTGCTGCTGTCCAAGTGGGCCTTACCGCCACCCCCCGTCAGTTAGTTTTACCTAAGGGGAACAAGGACGCTGAGGCTGACGCCAAGATCAGTGCCGATAATTTCAAGCATTTCGGTGAGCCTGTCTATGAGTACGATATGGCCCAAGCCATCGAAGATGGCTATCTGGCTGCCTGTGAGATCATTAAGGGCCGGGTTAGCCTGGATGCGAAAAGTTTAACCAAGGAAGAAATTCTCAGTCACACGGTGAAAAATGCCAAGACTGGCGTAACTGTTGGCACGGAAGAAGTTCAAGAGGAGTATCAAAACACTCACTTCGAGGGGTTGATTCTGCTGCCTGACCGGGTTAAAGCCATGTGTGAAGACCTGTTCAAATATCTGTGTGAAACCGGCGGACCGGAACAAAAAACGATCATCTTCTGCGCCCGTGACCGTCATGCCGACGACGTAGCAACCGCCATGAATAACCTTTATGCTGCTTGGTGCAAACAAAAGGGGGAGACCCGCAAAGAGCCTTACGCTTTCAAGTGTACTGCGGCTAATGATGGCAACGACTACCTGCCCGATCTGAAAGGAGCTACTCGACACCATTTTATTGCCACCACCGTAGACCTGCTGTCCACCGGGATTGACGTTCCTTGCGTACGGAATATTGTCTTCTTCAAGTACGTCAAGTCCCCCATTTCCTTTTACCAGATGATCGGGCGTGGTACCCGAATCGACCTTCCCAGTGGCAAGCTGATGTTTCGGGTCTACGACTACACTAACGCCACCCGCTTGTTTGGTGAGGATTTCGTTACACCCCCACCAGGTTCTGGCGGTGGAGGAGGAGATGGTGGCGGTGGTGGTGAAGGTCCGACGATCATTCAGGTGGAGGGTTTCGAGGTTGTGGTAACACCTGCCGGACGTTACATTGTTACTCAGGTGGATGGCAAGGCTATGCCAGTAACGGTAGAAGAGTACAAGGCCAGATTGGCAGCAAAACTGGTGGAAGAAGCTCCAACCATCGAAAAGTTCCGCAGCCAGTGGATAGAGCCGGTGAATCGACAGCCGTTGATTGCCCGTTTGGTGATGTCTGGCTACAACCCAGGGGTGCTGCGGATGGTTGAAGAGATGGAAGAGTATGATCTCTATGATGTACTGGTGGATGCTGCATACGGGGCAGTCCCACGCACCCGTACCGACCGTTCGTTGGCTTTCATTTACAAAAATGAGGTTTGGCTGACTGACCTACCAGCTACTGCCACTGCCGTGGTTAAAGCAGTAGCAAAGCAATTTGAGAAAGGTGGCACCGATGGCCTGGAGAGTCGGGAGATTTTTCAGACCCCTGATGTCAGAAATGCAGGCGGCCTGGCAGGGCTGAAGACTGCCGGGAATCCGGCGGAGTTGCTGAAGGAGACTAAGGCGAGGATGTTCGCGGCATGAGCAAGATACTGACAGGACTGAAACGGTCTGTTGAGTGGCCACGGGTGCACTTAGGTGAAGTAGCCAATTATCATAACGGTCGAGCTTTCAAGCCAGAAGATTGGGCTACAGCCGGTATACCCATAATTCGCATCCAAAACCTTAACACGCCCTCGGCAGTATACAACTATTTTAAGGGTAAAATAGATTCCCGAAATGCTGTCAATGATGGTGATCTACTCATCTCCTGGTCTGCTTCACTCGATGCATTTATGTGGGATAGAGGCACTGCGGTTCTGAATCAGCATATCTTTAAGGTTGAGGAGGATAAAGAAAAGATAGACCGCCATTATCTGTATTTTGCCATCAAAGAAGCTATGGCTGAGATCCGTAATCAAGTTCACGGCGCAACAATGCAGCACATAACCAAGCCAGAGTTTGAAGCTATTAAAATTCCCCTACCCACTTACATCGAGCAAAAACATATTGCCGCAATCCTGTCCGAGAAGATGGCGGTAGTCGAAAAGGCACGGGCAGCGGCAGAGGCACGGCTGAATGCTGCCAAGGAGTTGCCAGCGGCGTACCTACGGGAGGTGTTCGAGAGTGAGGAGGCCCAAAGGTGGTCAAGCAACCGACTTGGCGATCTGGCTACAGTTATACAGAGCGGTATCTACAAGTCAGCTGAACACTACGGGCATGGGCAGCCGTTCATTCGGATGTACAACCTTCCAAACAGCCACTGGAAGCTCAATCTGGAAACCCTCGCTCAGGTTTCTCTCGATGACTCTGAAAAGCAACGGTTCGTTCTACATAAGGATGACCTTCTGGTGAGCAGGGTGAACAGTTTTGAGCTGGTTGGAAAATGCTCATGGGTGGGCCAGGAAGCTGATGGATACGCTTTCGAAAACATGCTGATTCGAGTTCGTTTTGGAAATGACACAGACCCAAAGTTCGTAGCCCAGCAATTTGGAACCAGCCAGGTACGGCAGCAAATAGAGAAGGTCGCCAAGCGAGCGATAGGTCAAGCATCAATCAACTCCGAGGATCTGCGTAGTTTGGAATTGCTATTCCCACCAATAGATGAGCAACGACGACTTTCTCGAATGATAGAGGAGAAGACGTCTGCCAGTGCCAATCTCTGTTCCAGCATTGAGTCAGAACTTGGAGCAATCAAAGAAATTCCAGCTGCCCTACTGCGTCAGGCATTCGCGGGAGAGTTATAAGCCATGGCACGAGGTAAGAAAAAGAACGGAAACGGCAATGGCAATGGCAAGGTTATGGCCACCCAACAATCGGTAAACTCCACCGTCAAGAGCATCTGCGACATCATGCGCCGCTCAAACTGCGCCGGGGCCATGCAGTATGTGCCAGAGCTGACCTGGATACTGTTTCTGCGTATTTTGGACGAACAAGAGACGCATGAGGCCGAGGAGGATGCCGCCCTCGGCA
>MGTA01000263.1:6061-13302 GCA_001799225.1 Deltaproteobacteria bacterium RIFOXYD12_FULL_50_9 | reverse complement strand
ATAGCCCTTACCAACGATGGCACCCGCAAACAGGGCTGGAAGCGTAAAGAATTGCACAAGGATGGCAGTTCCGGCGATCTGTTCCGCTTTGTCAACAACGAGCTGTTGCCCCACCTCAAAGCCCTCAAAGATAAGCCTGGAGCTACCCCCCGCCAAAAGGTCATCAGCGAGATCATGTCCGGCGTGGAGCGAGTCAGAATCGACACCGAGCGGAACTTCTGCGAGATTCTGGACCGGGTGCAGATGGTCAGCTCGGATACCGTGGATGACACCCATGTCTTCACGATTTCCCAGGTGTACGAAGGCCTGCTCTTAAAAATGGGCGAGAAAGGCAACGACGGTGGGCAGTTCTTCACCCCTCGCGAAGTCATCCGGGCCATGGTCCGGGTCATTGACCCGCAAGTGGGGCAGACAGTCTATGACCCCGGCTGCGGCACTGGCGGTTTCTTAGCCCAAAGCTTCGAGTATATGCGCGATCAGGGTGGTAAAGAGACAGCCGGACAAATGGAAACCCTCCGTCATCAGACTTTTTTTGGACGGGAAAAAGAGAATCTGATCTTCCCTATCGCCTTAGCCAATCTGGTGCTCCATGGCATCAGCCAGCCAAACCTATGGCACGGCAATACCCTCACCAATGAAAAAACCTACGATGGGCTGTTCCTGGACGCCCCTGCCCAGTTTGATGTCGTGCTGACCAATCCCCCCTTTGGCGGCAAGGAAGGTAAAGAGGCCCAGACTAACTTTGCCTACAAGACCGGCGCGACCCAGATGCTATTCCTGCAACACGTCATGGATCATCTGAAGGATGGAGGGCGCTGCGGCATTGTTCTGGATGAGGGGGTGCTGTTCCGCACCAACGAAACGGCGTTTGTCCAAGTCAAGCGTAAGCTCCTGGAAGAGAACGACCTGTGGTGTATCGTCAGTCTCCCAGGTGGTGTATTCACAGCGGCTGGCGCTGGTGTCAAGACCAATCTGCTGTTTTTCACCAAAAGTAAGCATACGGAAAAGGTTTGGTACTACGACCTGTCGGCCATTAAAATCGGCAAGAAAACACCGATGACCCTGGACAAGTTTGAAGAGTTCTTTCAACTTCTGCCGACACGGGGCGACAGTGAGAAGAGTTGGACCATCGACATGGTGAGTCGAAAACAAAAAGCGGCTGAAGCTGCCGAACCATTTAAGCAGCTGGCCCGCAAGAAAGAACAGGAAGTAGCCCAATGGTCCGACAGGGTGAAAGAACTTAAAAAAGTGAAGCCTACTGATACTGCCACCGTAAACAAGGCTATAGAAAAGATGGCTGGCCTGTCGAAGGAAGCTAGGGAACAGGCTGCCAAGGCGGAGGAAATTGAAAACGCGGTCTACGATCTAAAAGCCGTCAACCCGAACGCCAAAAATGTAGAAGACAAACGGACGCCTGAACAGTTACTGGACTTCATTGAGGCTAAGGGACGAGAGATCGCTGAGGTATTGGCTGTGCTGCGAATGAGTGGGAATGTTACATTGCATAACTAGTAAAATTTATTCTGTATAATCAGGAACCAAATTTTCAAACTTAACCACTAATAATTATTTGATTTATTGATATGGGACATTTTCTTGATGTTGCAAATAAAGTTCTTGTGTATGAGCAGAAGCCTCTTACTGCAAAAGAAATTACTGCTATTGCTCAAAAGATGAATTGGTTGCATTCTAATGGCAAAACACCATCACAGACCATGAAGTCAAAAATTTCTACAGATATACTTAACAAAAAGGATTCATCTGTTTTTATACGGACTGGAAAGGCACAGTTTGCATTGCGCATTTGGAAATCAATAACACAAGAATATGTTGCGGACAGGTACAAAAAGGCTTTGTTAGATGAAAATGCTGTAGTCTTCCCAACTACTTCATTGAAAAGATATTTGCCTGGGCCAGGGTTACATCCATGTCCCTTGAAAAATAGTGGCGAACTGTTGCGTGAATGCCGGCCTATGCTTCGCCGTTTAGCTGAAGCAGATACAACAGTAATTCAACTTGTTTCTGTGTTTATCCTGCGACATAAAAACAGATATCTGTCATATAAAAGGACAAAACGGCTTCCTGAAAATCGTCTGCACGGATCTTATTCAGTATTTTTTGGTGGGCATCTTACCCCCGAAGATATAATGCCATTGTATGATGTCTTTAAGCCTGAATATGGAAAAATGTTTCTTATTCGAGAGTTACAGGAAGAGGTTAGACTGCCGGGATTGAATACAACCAAAATGGTTTATAGAGGTTTACTTTACGATAACAGTCGTGAAATGAGCAGTCAACATCTTGGAATCGTGTATGATGTTGAATTGAATACTCCTGAATATGAAATAGGTGAACGCGGCTTTTTAATGGATCCTAAATTTGAAACTTTGGAGCAAATGACAGCTAGGATTGACGACTTCGAAAACTGGTCCGTATTCATTATAGAAATGGAGAAGGATAGAATAAAAGAGCCAGAAGTTTTTTCCAGAGGGCATAGTTGTGACTGAAAACGTTATTAGCAATTTAATAGCGAATGCTATTGGCTGGGCAATACTATATTTGGCTAACAGGTTAAGATTGTGGTTATTTACAAATTTTGGAAGACGTGATCCACGGCGCTGGCAACTAGTTGTTATCTTGTTAATAATAACTTGGGGTGCTTTAAATATAGGAATATATTATTTGCCATTTATATCAAATTTTTCAGCGCATTTGAAAATAAGTGTACCACTATTCACATCCTTAATAGTTTTTGTGTTCCTGTGGCGAGATTTAAACCAATTTAGGGCAGTAGGGATTTATGGAGCAGATGAAAAAATCAAGAGCGGAATAGATTATAAGGCCTCCTTAAAACTGTGTCAAAACAGCCTAAGTTTTCTTGGTATTGGCGCATCAAAACTAACCGAAATAATCGAATTTGAACAAGCACTGGAACGGTGCAGTGATGATAATCCAGTTCGTTTTCTTTTGTTCGAACCTACAAATGAAAAACTAACTGAAGCAGCAATGCGGGCAAATCGTCCAGTGGAGGAATACCGAAACATCGTTTTGAAGTCTTTACAGACCATAGCTCAGTTAAAAAGAAATAGAAATTTCAATATCGAAGTACGATTTTATCAAGCTACTCCTATTTTTCGACTGATGTTAATTGACGACTCTCTCTGTTTGTTAAGCTACAATATCTTTGGGAAAGGTGATGGTTCAGATTTCCCACAGTTACATCTCATCAAGAGTATTGGAGCTCAAAAAGAGAAGTCTTTTTATCACCCATTAAATTTGTATTTTGAGCAACAGTGGAACGAAGGAATAGCATGGAATTTTCAGGATTATCTCCCAAAAACGTCTTAATGGAAAAATGGGGGTCTGCACATGGACGATTTCAGCCTCTTCATAATGAACATTTGGAATATTTACTTGAGGCTAAAAAACGTTGCCATTATCTTTGGATTGGAATCACACAATTTAATATAAAAAATCTTTCAGAAAGTCCAGAAGATAGGCACCGCGAATTGCCTTTCAATAACCCTTTCAGTTATTTTGAAAGGGTGGAGATGATCACAAATGCCCTCGTTAATGAAAATATTCCCTTGAGCGATTTCGGACTTTTCCCATTCCCAATAGAAACTCCCAGATTACTCCATGACTTTCTGCCTACAAGTATACCTATATTCACTACAATTTGCGAAGAATGGAACCGGCACAAGATTTCTATGCTAACTTCTATGGGGTATAAAGTAGTTGTACTATGGGAAAGATTAGAGAAATCCATTGAAGGAAAGAATATAAGGTTAAGTATCGCCCACGGGAACAATGACTGGGAAAATACCGTGCCGACAACTACAAAGTATTTAGTTGAAAAGTATAATATCCAAGCAAGATTACAAAATCTTAACGGTCCTAATGTTATGGATAATAAATTTTGATTATTTGTTGAGTTAGTTATAGAGAAAAAATGAAAATGAGCATACAGCACTCTGGATTTAAACCCTTTCTCAGGTGGGCAGGAGGTAAGCGATGGCTTCTTCCCAAGTTGATAGAAATTTTATCAAAAAAACAATTTAATCGGTACCTGGAGCCATTTCTAGGCGGGGGGGCTGTTTTTTTTGGCTTTGGGTTTAGGACAGCAATTCTTTCCGATATCAATAATGACTTAATTAATACATACATCCAAGTAAGAGATAACCCACAAGAATTGCATAGTAAATTAAGCAAAATAGAAGTTAGCCGTCAGACATATTATGAGATTAGAAAGGCTCGACCGGATGATCCAATTGATCGCGCGGTGTGCTTTTTATATCTTAACAGAACTGCTTTTGCTGGTATATATCGAGTTAATAAGAAGGGAGATTTTAATGTCCCCTATGGAGGTGGAGATCGTACTCTTGCCCCCTTGTGGAATGGAGGTGTGCTATTTAACGCATCCAAATTATTACAGGGAGTAAGTATCTTATCTCAGAGTTTCGAAAAAACTCTAGCTCAGGCCCATAAGGGTGATCTTGTTTACTGTGATCCGATATATACTGTAACTCATAATGATAACGGGTTTCGCCGATACAATGAATCAATTTTTTCCTGGCGTGATCAAGAATTGCTAGCCAAATACGCTCATCAAGCTGCGAAAAAAGGAGCTACAGTTATTGTTAGCAATGCTTATCATAGTGACATAAAACCGCTATATAAAGACTTTAAGGCAATAGTCGTTGAGCGTGCTAGTAGATTGTGCCCCGATATAAGCAAGAGGCAATTGGCTCAAGAATATCTTTTTTTTCTAAATGACACTTAAGCCTATTTAAACAAAAATAAGGAAGTAATGTTTAAAAGACATCAAAAAACCTCGGTCGGAACGGGTTTTTTCCGAAAGCGACCATAGAACGACCATAAAACAAAAAGGGTCTACATGTTTTGGCATGTAGACCCTTGCTATTACTGGTGCCGAGACCAGGGATTGAACCAGGGACACTCGGATTTTCAGTCCGATGCTCTACCAGCTGAGCTATCTCGGCAAAAACTTGTCGGCACTATATTTAATGCACCCTGGGATGTCAAGTGGTTTCTGCCAACTCAACCACCGCACTCCCGGCCAATCTATCGTGCCAGGCCAGGCCTTTGTCGTCAACCACCACCCACAAAAAACCGGCTGCCAACGGCAATCCGGAAACAATGTAGCCTACCCAGCGGAGAAAGGCGGCACCGACCGACAATCGCTCGCCTTCCTGACTTACTACTCGGAGCCCCAGACAGAGCTTGCCGATAGTCTGGCCCGAAATCGCATGGAAAACAGTGAAATATGCCATGGCCAACAGATGACAGGAGAACAGAAAAAGGATAAGGAAAACAGCAATAGCCCCAAGACTGGCGGGAAATCGTTTTAGCACGGTTTGATATGTTGAAAGGCCGAGTATGAAGAAACAGCTGAAGTGAAGGCTCGAGATAATGGCCGCGTCAATCAGGAAGGCCATGCACCTGGGCCAGAACCCTGCAGAAGGTAGAATTTGCATTAATTTAAGCTGGACATGAGTAATCTTTGGGGAAAACCGCAGAAAGAGCGCGATTTGATCAACTTCTGTCATCCTCGCTTTCCAGGGTGAGCTTGAGTTCACCCGGAGCTGATTTCTCCTTGCCCTCCTCCGTGAGGGAGAACTCCGACAAATCCAGGTTCATCAGATCGAACTCATCCGCGTCGTCGCCGGCGGCAGCGCCGGCACTCTGCCCTTTATTGGTCTGGCCGGCTTTGGCATCAAGGTTGTCGTCTTCGTTCTTGTCAAGCCCGGTGCCAAGCATGAAATCTTCAAGATCAAGAGTCGGTATCTCAGACTCAGGCTCTTCGCTGACCGAGCCTAAATCCAGCGTTACAGTTTGGTCGCTGACCGATCCCAGGTCCAGAGTGACAGTTTCGTCTGATTCAGATATCGATCCCAGATCGAAGGCAATTTCGGCTTCGGCCGGTTCGGTATCAGCCTGTGCGGCCTCTGGTTTATCCTCATCGAACGGCGCCAGATCGGAGAGATCGATCTCATCCAGATTGAGCTCAAGCTGTTCTTCCCGGCCTTCCGGGAATTCACTTGCCTCGGACAGCAGCATTTCAGTCTGATCACCCGGCTCTGCCGTTGCTCCGACCTCTTCCTCTATCTGTGAAAGATCAAGATCCGGGATCTCATCCAGATCCAGGGTCAACCCCTCTGCGGAGCCAAGATCCATCTCCAGGAGCTCTTCTTCAGGTTTTGGGGAAGGCGGCGTCGGTTCATCAAGTTGGATGGTAATTTCAGACTCACCATGATCGACACTTTTCAGGAGAAGATCTTCGTCATGGCCCTGGGCTACTTCTTGTTCTTCGAGTTGCATCTCCTCTTCAGACGGCTCCTCGCCGATTACAGATCCCAGGAACAGCGACAGATCGGTTTCAATGGAGGTGCCGTGCAATTCAGCGGCAATGACGGCCAGATTATTGGAACAAGCAGAACAAGCAGAAAGATGATCAAAGGAGATGTAACCACACTTAGGACATCGCATCGATCTTTCCTTATCATAAATATTTAATTGACCGCAGATTCACGCGGCTGACACGGCCCGTATATTGTTCTTATGACAGAAGATGGGTGTCAAATGCAAGAACATTATATCGCTAAGACATAATTTAAATGATATTATCATCAGCTATCCTATAGAGATAGCTGAGATTGTCCCAAACAAAAAACGCTATCCGATACCTGGACCGCCCGTTATCTGTCGCGATTTTATCAATTAAAATTGCCGGGATACCGTTTTTTTCTAGACCGGCAAAATTTGTAGCTTATGGCGATTTTGCTAGAAATGTAGTATATGTATCCTCGCTTGGTCAAGGGCATTTTTTGTCGCAATCATAGGTTGTTGTAATTTCGTACTGTATGGTCATGCAAAATCAGCTGAACCATTCACTATATTTACCATAAGAGGGTGTTCTATTGGGAGAAAAAATTGTGCGGGGATTAAAGATATTCACGTTTTTTTTGCTTCTGGTGCAGGCATGCCTGCTCTCCGGCTGTCTCTATCAGGATAGAGTTCCCCATCTGGCTTCGGATGTCTGCCTGATTCTGCCCGAAAAAAGCACCAAAGAAGATGTTCTGTCATATCTTGGCCAACCGGCCATTACCCGTCGGGAAGCTGATGGCTCCGAAATCTGGATATACTATCAGGTCGAAAAGAGTCTGATGCGGAAGCTGCCGCTTGTCGGCGCCAAAATGGGGTATGAGAACTATGATGTG
>MGTA01000263.1:2522-6050 GCA_001799225.1 Deltaproteobacteria bacterium RIFOXYD12_FULL_50_9 | reverse complement strand
AAAGAACATGGTGAGCAGCCTGGAAAATAGCAACTATGAAAAATCCCGATCCAGAATGGTCCAGGAGCAGCTTATCCCCAGAAAGATCAGTGATCCAAAGGTGCTGGACGCCATGTCTGCCGTCCCTCGGCATCTCTTTGTCGACGATGCCCTGCAGGCCCAGGCCTATGGCGATTTCCCGCTGCCGATCGGCGAAGGCCAGACCATATCCCAACCCTATATCGTCGCCCTGATGACCGAGGCCCTGCAGCTGCAGGGGCATGAGTCGGTGCTGGAAATCGGCACGGGCTGCGGCTATCAGGCCGCTGTTCTGGCCAATATCTGCGCCAAGGTCTTTACTATCGAACGGATCAAATCCCTGCTGATCAAGGCAAGGCGAACCTTTGACGCCCAGCACTATCTCAACATTGTCAGCAAAGTGGATGACGGCACTATGGGATGGCCCGAACAGGCCCCTTTTGACGCCATTATCGTCACCGCCGCCGGGCCGCAGGTCCCGGCTCCGCTTATCGCCCAGCTTAAAGACCCTGGTCGCCTGGTGATCCCGGTGGGTGACCGGAACAGCCAGCAGCTGGTCGTGGTAACCAAGCTTAACGGCACGATAACCCAACAGGGTATCGAGTATGTCCGTTTCGTCAGCCTGATCGGCGAACACGGTTGGAGCTAGCGGAGTTCAAGACATAAACCTCCCGCTGCCCAGGCGGATCAATCCCCGTCCTCAGCAACCGCGATACAGTGCGACGGACAGTACGCCTGCGCCTGGGCCAGCTTGTCGGCCGTGTACTCTCTGTTGTCGGTCAACTCCGCCTTGCCCGAGAGATCGTTCAGGCAGAAGAGCTCAGGCAACAGGGCAACGCAACTGCCGCAACTGTTGCATTCGTATGTATCGATATGAACTTGATAGCGCACGGCACTCCCTATTTTTTCTTCTTACAGCCGCAACCACAGGAGCCGGCTGCCTCATCCTGCTTGATCATCGTGTCGGCCAGCTTGCAGGCCGGGCAATTTTTCGGCTTGCACCGCCCTTCCTTGGTTGCTCCACATTTATCACATTTGAATAGCGCCATAACCACATCTCCCGGCTTAAATTTTATAAAAATACTGTTTTTCCGCCCCGCACTTCGGACAGACCCAGTCGGCCGGCAGGTTTTCAAACGCTGTGCCGGCTTCAATGCCATGCTCATAATCCCCCTCTTCCGGGTCATAGACGTGGCCGCATGGGCATTCATATCTATCCATATTCTCCTCCTTTCTAATAAAATCAAATAATTGTTTAGTTTATAGTAAATATTATTACTTATTATGATAGCTATTATTCCAGGCCACTGTCAATAAAAAAAAATCGGTTCATAGCGCAGCAATCCGCATCTCTCTCCGGCGATCTCTGCCTGCCCATCAATTTTCAGCGAATTTAGCGCAATAGATAATTACATCATGATCTTTAGTAACCATTTTTACTTTGACAGAGTGACACCCTTTAGATAGCCTGAAAAAAAGGGGGTTAACCGCATGCACCAAACAGCATCTCAGAACAGCAACGCTTTGCTCTCGCTGGTTAAGCGGGCTGACGAGTCCGGCATATCTTCCATAAAGGGGATAATCGCCGGCATCTTAGGGGTTATCAGCGATGCTGACAGCACTCCGCTGGAACTGAAGAACATCATCGAGGTTGATCCTCCCCTTGCCGCCCGGGTGCTCAAGGTGGCGAACTCACCTTTTTATGGCTCGCCCAGAACTCTTTCCGAGATTGATCAGGCCATTGTCTGGATAGGTTTTGATGCCCTTAAAGAGATTGTAATTACTCAGAAATGCAATGAGATCTTTACCAGCCACGGCAAGGAGGTGGCCGGGTTGACCAGAGCCATGCTCTGGCGACACAGCCTTGCCGTGGCTCTTTTTGCTAAACTCATCTACCGTTGGGAGTTCGGCAAAAAGGGGGCGGGCGCCTATACTGCCGGTTTACTGCACGATTTCGGCTTCATCGTCCTCGATCAACTTCTGCATAACGATTTTGCCGAAATCCTTCGGGAAGGCACAATGGTCCGGCAGAGTATCGAAGAGATCGAACAGAAGCGGTTGGGCTTTGATCATGCGATGGTCGGCGGCATTTTGGCCGAACACTGGAATTTCCCGGGCGAATTGAGCGCCGGGATCAGCCATCACCATTCGCCCCAGAACGCCTCAAGCGAGCATGCCCTCCTCGCTCAGGTTCTCTTTATTGCCGACTGTCTCGCCTTTAATAATGAGCTTTGGTATGGGGGCATCGTGCATGGAGACGACAAACAGTGTCACAGCCTCTGCCTGGCGCTTAATCTTTCCGAGTACGCCCTTAACCGGATAATCGAACAGATGAGAATAGAGCTCGCCCAGATTGACGACAAGGGGTACTTCAAGTGAAGAACTCTGCGATACCGGAAAAAAGAGTGGCTGAGCTTGAGACGGATCTCCGGCATCTCCAGAATGAACTCCGGCTTACCAGAGAGGAGAATGAAGAGTCATCGCGCAAGTATTTTGATCTCTATCTGCGCCTGAACGAACTGGTCCGGGAAAGAACCTCTGAGCTTGAGGAAGCCAACAAGAGATTGACCGAAGAGGTGGAGTTCCGCAAACAGGCCGAGGCGGAGAAATCCCAACTGATTGATAAACTGCAACGGGCTATTTCCGAGGTCAAAACCCTTTCCGGCCTTCTGCCGATCTGCTCGTCCTGTAAAAAGATCCGGGATGACAAGGGTTATTGGAACCAGTTGGAGGTATACATCAGGGATCACTCCGAGGCGGATTTCACTCACAGCATCTGTCCGGAATGCATTAAGAGACTCTATCCGGAGCTCTTCCCATAGGAGATCCCAGTGGTATAGGATTCTGTCCGCAACCAGGCATAAAACGCCTGCTGCTGATCTTGAAGAGAACCGATGTTTAAGGCAATAAGAATAACCATCCTGCTGGTGATCCTGGTAATTGTCGGCCTCAACACCTGGCTGTCCAGATTGCGCAGCACCGACTGGGACATCAACCTGGGGGTGGTTATCTACCCGATCAACGCCGACAACAGCGCCGCTACCGCTCACTATATCGCCGGCCTCGATCGCGAGGCTTTTCAACCGCTGACCAAATTCATTGCCCTGGAGGGTGCGGAGTATCATCTGGCCCTGGCAGACCCGGTAAACGTCGAGCTGGCCCATGAGGTCAAATCCCTGCCGCCGGCCGCGCCTTTTGGCGGCAGCCGCTTGGAGATCATGCTCTGGAGCCTCAAAATGCGGTGGTGGGCCTGGCGAGCCGACAACTACCCGGGCCCGGGCAACATCAAGATCTTTATCCTCTACTACGATCCCGAGCAGTACAAACAACTTGACCACTCCTTTGGCCTGCAGAAAGGACTGGTAGGGGTAGTCAAGGCCTTTGCCGACCAACAGCTGGCGGCAAGCAACAACGTGATAATCACCCATGAGTTCCTGCACACCCTGGGCGCCACCGACAAGTACGACCCGGTCAGCGGCCTGCCGCTTTTTCCGGATGGCTACGCCGAGC
>MGTA01000263.1:0-2513 GCA_001799225.1 Deltaproteobacteria bacterium RIFOXYD12_FULL_50_9 | reverse complement strand
ATTTCGGAGCGGGAGGCGACCATGCCCGACAGACTCGGGCTCTCGGTGATCGGCCCGGCCACGGCCAGAGAGATCGGCTGGCCGGACCGCCGCTCCTGACCGGATTGCCGGCGCCGGAGAGTGGATCTGAAAAATCCGGACAGGACAACTTCAGACTTGCAGGGCGAGATGAATTTTCTGGGCCAGGGCCTGATTGTAACCGTGGGAGGTCATATTGGCTACCACCCGGCCGCGGATCGGGTAGCCGACCAGGAAGAGATCGCCGATGAGATCGAGAATCTTATGGCGGACGAACTCATCCGGAAAGCGTAAGGTGGTGTTGATCACCTTGCCGTCATGGATGATTATATGGGAGTTGAGGTAGCCGCTGCCGACCTTGCCGAGCTTCTGGGCCATGTCGATGTTTTCAAAGGTGTTGAAGGTCCGGGCCGGGGCGATCTCCTTTTCAAAGGAGTCGGCGGCGGCATCAAAGGTAAATTCCTGCTCGAATATGGGGGCGGCGTATTTGACCCGCATGGTGATCACAAAACCGTCATAGGGCTCGATATAGAGATATTTTTCATCCGGATTTTCGATACCGACCTGGATCCGTTCGCGGATAACCACATCATAACCTTTAACACTCTGTTCAACAATGCCGGCCTCTTTGATCAACCGGCAGAAATCGATGGCCGACCCGTCTATGTTGGGAATCTCATAGTCCGCCTTGACCAGGGCATTGGTAATGCCCGCCATACTGAGCGAAGCCATGAGATGCTCCACGGTACGGATATGACTGTTGTGGACGAGGACAGTGGAGTTTGCCGAAAAAGCCCGGGAGACCGTTCCAGGGGCCAAGCTCTCCAGGGCCGTGATGTGGCCGGGGATGACAGTTCCGTCCAGATCCTGAAAGACGATGCCGGAATTCGGGCCAAGCGGGCTGACAATGATCCCGGTCTTACGGCCGGTCAGCAGACCAGTGCCGTTCAGCACCACATTGTCGCGCAAGGTGCATTGATAACGGCCGCTGGCGACCAGTTCAGCTGCGCCGATTTTTATTTCATCATGATTAAGGGGTTCAACAGGCCGTGCCTCCGCAACCGCAGGCTCTTTCAGCCTCTTAGAGTGGTGCAGGAGCTCAGCAAATTTGTCGACCAGGACATCAAGGTGCAGCGGCTTTTCCAGGAAATCAGCAGCCCCCATTTTAATGGCGTTCACGGCTGATTCGATCCCGGCATGCCCGCTCATCATGATCACCGGGATTTCCGGATGGATGCGCCGCAGTTGGCCGAGCACGGCCATGCCGTCGGTCCCCGGCAGCCAGATGTCAAGCAGCACCAGTGACGGTTTTTGGGTTTCCAAGGTCTTAAAAAAACTGCTCGCATCCGGGAAAGATGAGACAACATAACCTTCGTCAGAGAGGACGCCTTCCAGCGTTTCACGGATTGCCGGTTCATCGTCAACCACAAAGATCGGTATATTATGGGCAGAATTGGCCATAGGGTAATCGTCCTGGTGCAGGAATCTCCTGCTGGTGCCGTGCGCTTATCAAATTGGCCGCAACAGATCACAGGTGGGTGTGATTGCAGACAAGCAGACCAAGAATTAACGGGATTATCTCCCGAGGTCACTATATTACAACACGGCCTGATAGTCAATTATGTCCTGCCGGCTGGGCCGATCCGGATGGCGAAAAAATGTGCCGATGCCCTGCCGCACAAATATCTTAGAGATTCGGGCTCGTTGCATAATTCGGCAAAAAATTGCGCCATCGCAACAAAATAGAATCCAGATAGTGCAGATCACCAGCTTGTTGATCCGCCGACCGATCCTGACTTTTTCCAAGCAGCTTGAATTCATTGCTCCGGGACTGTTTGAAGGTCAGCTGTTGCACAGGCTGCCCATCCGCCTTGTTGATGTACGCGTCGCAGGCCGCAACTATCTGCGATTTCGGCGCCGAGAGAAGCTCAGCTGTCGTTGACTCATCCCACCCCGCAGCTTTGGCGCTTTGCAGGAGCAGCGCCACAAGCAGAGGGGAACTCATCAACAACTCCGATGAACCTGGATAACGACTCAAAAACCACATGGCCGGGAATAGCAAATCCGGCCAGAGTTGCTCAAATTCAAGCAGATGCGGCAGAAGGCGGGCCGGAATACTCTCCAGCCATGGATAAGCATCAGGATCATCGCTAATCATGGCGAGCGGTATGCCCGGATTTGCAAAGCGATCGTACTCTTCGGTTACTCCGTCACTCTCTCCGGACCATTGCACACCTTTCTCCCAGGACGTAAACATAATCTTGCAGGGGTGGTTAACCACGCTGGACCAATCCATAATCAACTCGTTTCTTTCTGAACAGGAAATCATGCTCTTACCTCCAAAATAGTTAATAATTTATAACGGCCTTGTTTTGATCTGAGTGTAACAGGCCCACTCCCCCAGCCAGTGTCCCAGTGGATTTTTTATTATATTTTTTTTTATATGAAACTCCCCCATAAGGTTTGTCCTTGTTGTGGGCTTATTAAGTTAAGCC
>MGTA01000262.1:1152-15291 GCA_001799225.1 Deltaproteobacteria bacterium RIFOXYD12_FULL_50_9 | reverse complement strand
TTTTCAGGCCGCTGAAGCTGAAATCAAGGTTCTCTTTTTCAAGCCGGGCTCGTGGAAAGTCAATAGCCTGCGGATTGCCGGCCTTTGCCAGTCTGCTGATCAGCGGTCCGCCGGGATAGCCCAGATCGAGAAGTTTTGCCACTTTGTCGAAGGCCTCGCCGGCCGCGTCATCCCTGGTGCGGCCCATAAGTTTATAGGTAAGAAAATCTTCGACCATGAAGATGCTGGAGTGACCTCCGGAAACTACCAGGGCGACAAAGGGGAAGGAGGGCTTTTTATCGCTGAGAAAAACCGAGAGCAGGTGGCCGGCAAGATGATCGACGCCGACCAGCGGGATTTTTTTGACAAAGGCGAGGGCCTTGGCAAAAGAGAGGCCAACCAGGAGGGAACCGATCAGTCCGGGGCCCCGGGTGACGGCGATGCCGTCGATCCGGTCCAGAGAGACCGTGGCCTGCGCCAAGGCTTCGGCAACAACCGGATAGATGTTTTCAATATGTTTTCGCGAGGCGATTTCAGGGACTACGCCGCCGTATCTGCCGTGGATTTCAACCTGCGAATTAACCACGTCAGCCAGCAAATTGTGGCCGTCAGCCAGTACTGCCGCAGCTGTTTCATCGCATGAACTTTCAATGCCAAGTACTAACATGTGGATTTTCTTCCCGGGTAGAATGTCACAAATCAGCGGATGATTCCTGGGCTGCCGGATAGGAGCCCAGACATTCGAAATAGGAGCAGCCGGTGCGGAGCTGATCGCAGCCATCCTTGATGATCGGATCGTCAATATGGCCGAGCATGTCGATAAAGAAGAGGTATTTCCAGGGCATGCCGCCTTTGACCGGCCTGGATTCGATCCGGGTGAGGTTAATGTCCCGGGAAGCCAGGATTTGCAGAGTGTCGTTCAAGGCGCCCGGCCGGTCGAGCAGACCGATGAGCAGCGATGTTTTATCCTTGCCGCTTCGACTCGGCGCTTTCTGGCCGATGACCAGAAAGCGAGTGGTATTGCCGCGGTAGTCCTCTATCCCTTTGGTCACCACCTGCAACTGATAGATCTTTGCCGCGAGCGAACTGGCGATGGCGGCAACGGTTTTATCCTTAGTCGCCATCTGGGCGGCGACCCCGGTGCTGAACACGGTCTGGCAGGGGATAGCCGCTAGATTTTTTTTGAGCCATTGCCGGCACTGGGCCAGGGGCTGGGAGTGGGAGGCGACAACCTGAATATCAGCCATCTCGCCGGTCTGATTGATCAGGTTATGGCTGATCTCAAGATGCACCTCTCCGCAGATCTTGACCCGGTATTTCATGAAAGCGTCCAGGCTGGGAGTCACCGCGCCCTCAATTGAGTTCTCGACCGGGACAACCCCGTAGCGGATCCGGCCGGCGGTCACTTCAATAAAGATATCCTCAATGGTTTCGCAGGGCCGGTAGAGGGCTTGATGTCCGAAATGTTTCATGGCGGCCAGGTGGGAGTAAGTTGCTTCCGGGCCCAGAAAGGCAATGTCTACGGCTTTCTGAGAAAGTCTGCAGGTGGTAATAATCTCATGGAAGATGCTGTAAAGCGGTTGCTCAGGGAACTCCGCCCGGTTGTTCCGGTTGATCCGCTCAAGGATCTCTCTCTCCCGCAACGGATCCCATTTCGCCTGTTTATTCTTATCCTTGATCCGGCCGATCTCCTTGGCATGGCTTAGACGCTCTTTGAGCAATGCCAGAATCTGATCGTCAATAGTGTCTATCTGCTCACGCAACTTGATCAGGGAAGGGGAGGGGCCTTTTGTCATTGTAACTGGTATCCTGGGTTTAGTGGGATTCAGGCGCGGTTAACTCTCTTATAAACTCATGAACGGTACAAAAATAAAGCATATCTTGGCAGAAGAAAAGAGAAAAAGCCTGAAAGAAAAAGAATTGTTGTTGGAATTCAGGCGATAAAAGCTTAATTGGTTGGTGGTGGGGTTCCTGCTTGCAATAATCCGGATTTTATTTTACCTTGCGTATACACAGTCAATATGTGGATTGGGCAGCGTTTTTTTAAGACCTTCACGCCTGGGAACTTATGAAAGTCAAAAACTGGATCAAAAGATCTCCTGTAACCATCAAGCGGACAGCTTTGCTGCAGGAAGCCTATCTGCTGATGAAAAAACACGCTATACGTCATCTGCCGGTTGTCGAGGACGATCAACTGGTCGGTTTTATTACCGAGAGCGATCTTCGGCACTTCTCCTTCCCTTCCATGGTTGAGGATATTCCGGTCCATCAGGTCATGGTGCTGAATCCCATTACCATCAATGTCAATTCCAGTATTGAGACGGCAGCCCGCCTTATTCACGATTACAAGATCGGCGGTCTTCCTGTCCTCGACAAGAAGAAACTCGTTGGGGTAATTACCGCCTCTGATGTCCTTTCGGCTTTTATTGAAGTCATGGGCCTGCTCCGTTCATCATCGCGGATTGATATCATTGCCGGGGAAAAGGGCGGTGTCGAGGATATCACCAAGATTATTAAAGAGCACAACTGTGAGATTGTCAGTGTGGCAACCGAAAGTCATGCGTCGAAACGGAAGGTCTACTTCTTTCGTTTGGAGAGATGCAATCTTGATCCTGTTGTCAAGGATCTTGAAGCTGCCGGACATACGGTTGTTTCAGTCATGGATTGAACCGGTTTTTAATTTGTTTCTTAACTTTCTAAACAATCATTTTATTTTCGACAGGATTTTGGTGCGATATGAGTGCTTCTGAGCTGAGCAAAGGCAAGTGTGTGAAAACCTATGAGGAGATCAATGCCAAGATCCGGGCCGGCGAGGTAGTTGTTGTTACTGCCGAGGAGATGGTGGGTATTGTCAAAAAACATGGGGCGGAGGGGGCGGCCCGCAAGGTTGACGTGGTAACCACCGGCACCTTTTCACCGATGTGTTCGAGTGGCGCCTTTATTAATTTCGGTCATTCCAATCCAACCACTAAAGGGTGGAAGGTCTGGCTCAACGATATACCTGCCTATGCCGGCCTGGCTGCTGTCGATATCTATATCGGCGCTACCGAGATGCCGGAAGATGACCCTTTGAACAAGGTCTATCCGGGCGAATTCAGATATGGCGGCGGTCATGTGATTGAGGATCTGGTTGCCGGTCGCAGCGTGCGTTTGCGTGTTCTGGGCTACGGGACGGATTGTTATCCGCACAAATTGATCGAGAAGGATGTATTTTTAAAGGATCTGCCGTTTGCCTTGATGGTAAACCCAAGAAATTGTTATCAAAATTACAACTGCGCCATCAATCTTTCTGATCGAACCATCTATACCTATATGGGCACCCTGAAACCGCACGGCCGCAATGCCAACTATTGTAGCGCCGGTGAATTGAGCCCGTTGATGAATGATCCTTTCTATCGGACGATCGGACTTGGCACCAGGATTTTTCTCGGCGGTTCTATAGGATATGTCACATGGCAGGGGACTCAGCATAATCCCAATGCCCTGCGTTCTGAAAACGGCACGACCAGAAGACCGGCCGGGACTCTTATGGTCCAGGGCGATTTGAAAAAGATGTCGAGTCAATGGCTTAAGGGCGTGAGCATGCAGGGCTACGGCAGCACTATAGCGGTTGGCCTGGGGGTGCCGATTCCCATCCTGAATGCCGAGATGGCCGCCTTCACCGGGGTTTCGGATGCCGATATCTACACCCAGGTGGTGGATTACTCTTATGACTACTCGCATGCCGTGGCCCGGAACTATGGTGAAGTCAGCTATGCCCAGCTGAAGAGCGGAGAGATCGAAGTGAATGGCAAGAAGGTGCAGACCGCGCCGCTTTCCAGTGTCGTAAAAGCCCGGGAGATTGCTGAAACATTAAAAAAATGGATCATTGAAGAGGCCTTTACCCTTGTTGAGCCGGTACGTATGCTTCCTGATAAATGATACTGGAGTTGCCGGGTGGGGTCGGTAATTGATGCTTTGTTAGTCTCTAAATATGAACGGCTGCAACAGGTCATTGGTGATTTGGCTCCGGTGGCTGTTGCTTTTTCAGGCGGCGCTGACAGCTCTCTCCTGCTTGGCGCGGCTGTTACTGCCACGGGAAAACCTGTGGCAGCGCTTTTTGCCGATTCAGCGCTTTTGAAGTCTGAGGAGAGAAGTTCGGCTCAGGAGACCGCCTTGGCGCTGGGGGGGCGGTTCCAGGTTCAGGCGCTCGATCCCTTATCCTGGCCGGAGTTCGTTGCAAATTCTCCGGACCGTTGCTATCATTGCAAAAAAAAAATTTACTCCCTGTTTCTTGCAACTCTGCCGGCCGGGCATTGCCTTTTAGATGGCGCCCATACTGATGATCTGGGTGAAGATCGTCCAGGGTTGCGGGCGGCGAGAGAATTGGGTGTCAGATCTCCCTTGATTGCCGCCGGGCTTGGTAAGCAGGAGGTTCGACTATTGAGCCGCCGGCTTGAGTTGCCGACCTGGAACAGGCTCTCATCGTCCTGTCTGGCCACGCGCATACCGGCAGGTTCCGAAATAACCGCTGATAGATTGTTGCTGGTCAATAGTTGTGAAGACCAGCTGAGCCGGGCCGGTTTTTTGGGCTGTCGAGTCCGGCTATCCGGCTTGTCTGTGCGGATAGAGTTATGTGAAACGGATTTAGCTCGCTTTGTCGGCAGTAAGGCAATGGCTGAAACCAGGGATTATATGTGTTCACTGGGTGTTGAGAAGGTGTTCCTTGATTTAAATGGTCGCCCGGGTATAGAAGTTGATGCCGATTTTCCTTGATAAATAGGGATGTTTGGTTTGAATCCTAAGATCTTAAATTGTCAAAATGGGTGTTTTTTGTTTGACAAAGATTCTGCATTGGATTAAATCGGCAAAAACCCAACTTTTGCATTACATGCCCGTCTTGTAGTGCTCAAAATATTTACAGGAGGATTGCTGATTATGAATAAGAGTGAACTGGTTGAGAAGATGGCGGATGCAGGCGATATCAGTAAAGCTGCAGCGGAAAAAGCACTGACCGGATTGCTTGACGCGGTTTCCGGAGCTTTGTCAAAGGGAGACAAGGTTACATTGGTCGGATTCGGGACCTTCTCAGTTTCTAAAAGAGCAGCTCGACAGGGCAGGAATCCACAGACCGGAGCAGAGATCAAGATTGCCGCCAGAAAGGTAGCACGTTTTAAGCCGGGCAGCAAACTGGTTGATGCTGTTAAGTAGAAAGTTGCCAACCGGATTCAAGCCGGATTACGGGCTTTTTTTATAATTATTTGCTGGGGCGGGACCAAGAGGTTTTGAAATCACTCCCCAGTGATTATGTGTTGTGTGCGGAACTGATTTTTGCTTAGGGTCGGGATGTGGCTCAGCCTGGTAGAGCACAGCGTTCGGGACGCTGGGGTCGGAGGTTCAAATCCTCTCATCCCGACCATTATTTACTCCGGCACAGTTTTGATCCTGTCCGTCAGGTTCTCATCATCTTTTTTTCCTGTTATCTCACAAAACAGCACCCCATGTTGCAGGCGTACGTCGATTGTTTCCCCCGGGCTGACTTTTCTGCTGTCGTGGATGATCTGTCCGGTCACAGTCGAACGGGTGATTGAAAAACCGCGCGCCAGTATGGTCAGTGGATTTACGGCATTAAGCAGAGCTGCAGCTTGCTGAAAGCGTGATATCTTGCCGGCAATATGCTGTTTGCCTAAGATTATCAGCTTCTGGTGCAGTGACCGGGTCTTTTGTAGCCGGTTAGCCAGCCGGAGTCGAGGATCATGCAAAAACAGGCGGGATTTTTCGACCTCAAGAGATAATCGGTCACGATGCAGTCTGTTGGTGGCGGCATGCAACATGGTGGTAATGGTATGGTCGAGACGCAGGAGATGGTGGGCAAGGGAGGATGATGGATCGCCAAGTTTTTGCCGATAGATTTGCAGGCGATATCCGGCTGCCGCCAGTTTTTTGTCCAGACCGCGGACCAGCCGTTGTTTTGAGTCGGACACCGCATTCTGCAGCACTGCCCGATCCGGGACAACGCATTGCGCGGCGGCGGTGGGCGTTGGGGCGCGCACGTCGGCAACGAAGTCCGCTATGGTAAAATCAATCTCATGTCCGATTGCCGAAACTACCGGGATCTCTGAGGCGTAAATAGCCCGCGCAACTGCTTCTTCATTAAAGGACCGGAGATCTTCAATAGACCCTCCTCCACGGCACAGAACTATAACATCAGAACTGCTGCGTAGGTTTAGCAGCTGCAGGGCGTTGACAATATCATCTGCAGAACCCGCACCTTGGACGCGGACGGGAAATATCTCAATCGGGATGCCTGGAAATCGAGCTTCGGCCACATTGAGAAAATCAAATACCGCTGCACCGTTCGGGGCCGTAATCAAAGAGATCTGAGTTGGGAGGAGAGGCAGGGGCTTTTTATGCGCTGCTGCAAATAATCCTTCATCGGCCAGTCGGGATTTAAGCCTTTCAAAGGTGATCTGGAACAGACCGGCACCCTTTAAATCCATGCTGTCGACCAGGAGTTGGTATTCACCTCTGGCATCATATACTGAAATCCTGCCTCGGCAGATTACTTCAATACCGTTTTCCGCTCTTATGTTCAGATACCGTTGTTGCGTCTTGAACATGACCGCTTTAAGCTGGGCATTATGATCTTTGAGGGTAAAATAGTGATGACCGGAGGGGGGCACTTTCAGATTTGAAATTTCACCGATCACAGTAACAAAGGCAAAGCCGTTTTCAAGCAATCCTTTGATGGAGAGAGTAAGTTCGGATACGGTCTGGATATGTTTGCCAAAGTGTTCGATCATAAGCAATACCTAGCATACCCCCTGGTAATGGACAAGGTTTTTTCCGGTTGTATACACTCCGGATTCAGAAATCACGATGCTTTTTCCATGATAATCGTTATAATGCAACTCATTGTCTGACTATTATGTTAATAAATTCTGCTTGTCGCCAGATAGAGCGCTATGAAATAAGGCCGATTGTAAAAAACTATTGTTACAAATAAGGATCGTATACCAATGAGTGAAAACCAGCTTTTTAATAAGGAAAGTGTTCACAATAAACTGTTAGAGAAAAGAGGTCTCCTTGAACAGCTACAGGTTCCATTGCCGGTTATCTCTTTTATACGGAAAAATTCTCTGCTTTTGCAGGCGGGCGCTGCCGGCCTCCTGTTGCTGATTTTTGCCTGGAATGGTTATCAGTATTATGATGCCAGGCAGGTTGAAAGATCTACGGCCTTGCTTGCTGCAGCGCTTAAGGAGACCAGCGATGATAGTCGCAGCAGAGGGTTGGAGCTGGTGCTGCGTGAGTACCCGCGCACCCAGGCTGGTCTGTGGAGTCGGTTGGAGTTGGCCCATCTGGATTTTAAGGCTGTTCGCTACCAGAAGGCCATTGAACAGTATAAGCTTGTGCTTGATGCCTTGGGAGCCAATAACTCTTTGGCCCCTCTGGTGCTTTACAGCATGTCCATGGCCTATGAGGCGGATGGTAAATCGGGCGAGGCAGTTAATTACCTGGAAAAACTGGCAAATGTCACTGGCTTTAGCGATCCGGCCAACTTGGCCATGGCCAGAATTCACGAGAAAAGAGGGGACGTAGCCAAGGCAAAAGAGAGTTACGGTAAAGTGACTGGTAAGACCTATCAGGAGAAAGTTAAAGAGAGCCTTGCCCGGTTGGGAACTGTAACTGCCCCGCCCGCCCGCTGACGGCTGACAGCCCACCGCCTCAGAGTAGTTACAAAAGATGAAAATCCTGCGCGGTCTATCTGAAATGTCTGCCTGGTCTTGCGAAAGATCGGCATCGGGGAAAACAATAGCCTTAGTGCCGACCATGGGGTGTTTCCATGAGGGGCATCTCTCTTTGATGCGGCATGCCCGTCGGTTTGCCGATTATGTGGTGGTCACTCTTTTTGTCAATCCGCTGCAGTTCGGACCGAGAGAGGATTTTGCCCGATACCCGAGGGATTTTGACCGGGATGCAGCTTTGGCGGCTGCCAACGGAGTTGACGTTGTTTTTGCCCCGGACCCGGCTGATATGTATCCGCCGGGGTATCAAACCCATATAACGGTTGACCAGCTCAGTCAGGGACTATGCGGCAGGAACAGACCCGGTCACTTCAGCGGCGTAACCACTGTTGTGGCGAAATTGTTTCATATTGTCCGGCCGAACGTCGCGGTGTTCGGCAGCAAAGATTTTCAGCAGCTTGCCGTGATCAGGCGCATGCTTGAGGATCTTAATTGGGATATCAAGATTATTGCCCACCCTGTCGTCCGGGAAGCTGACGGGTTGGCAATGAGTTCGAGGAACATATATCTTTCCGCGGCAGAGAGGAGTTCGGCCCTCTGTCTTTCCAGGGCTATCAAGCATGCCCGACAGTTGGTCGGTCAGGGGCTGAGGGAGGCCACAACTATCTTGTCGGAGCTGCGTGATCTGATTGCAGCTGATCAGGCTGTGCAGATTGAGTATGTTAATGTTGTTGATCGCTTTAACCTGAGCGATCAGGCTGTTGTAGACCAGGATTCCGTATTGCTGCTCGCTGTACGGATCGGGCATACCCGGCTTATTGATAATGGTCGATTAATTGAAGGAGAAGTCGGTTAAACAATGTTGCGATATATGTTAAAGTCGAAAATTCACCGCGCCACTGTCACTGATGCGAATCTGGAGTATGAGGGGAGTCTGACGGTTGACAAGGAACTTATGCAGGCGGTTGATCTCTACCCCTTTGAAAAGGTCAAGATTTATAATATCAACAACGGCGAACGGTTTGATACCTATGTTATCGAAGGGGCGGCAGGTTCAGGCGCTATCTGTCTAAACGGCGCTGCTGCTCGAAAAGGGGCGCCCGGTGATCTGATTATCATCGTCAGTTATGCCTTATATTCCCAGGATGAGTTGTCGGCATACCGGCCTACCGTAGTTCTGGTTGATAAAAATAATCGTTTGAGCAAGAGGCTTTTTACCTGATCACTCCAATCTTCAGTGCTTCTTAACTTGTTTTGTGAGTTCTCATAATGTTTCTTCTTGTTGCCGCAACAGAAGAGGAGATGAGGCCTGTCCGCGGTCTACGGGCTGTCTATCCCGATGTCGATCTGCTGGTCAGTGGAGTCGGACCGCTTGAAACCACCTTGTCACTCTGTCGTTACCTCTCGCAAAATCGCACGCCAGTTTCAGGGGTTATTTCTTTCGGAGTTGCCGGAGGTTATCCGGCCAAAGGGGTTGGATTGCTCAACCTCTGTCTCGCCCGGAAAGAGGTAGTTGGTGATCTTGGTGTCTGGACCGGCAGTGAAATTATTGACTTTGCCTGGTTGGATTCCAGGGCTCTTAAGGAATTTGAGCTGGATAGCGAATTTCTCCGGAGGGGTTTGGATATTCTGATTAAACAGGGCATGTCGCCCGTGGTCGGTACCTTTGTTTCCGTCTCATGTGTCAGCGGCACCGCTCTCCGGGGCAACTGGCTAAGGGATCGTTACGATGCGATTTGTGAGAACATGGAAGGCGCGGCAATAGCCAGGGTTTGTAAGTCGTTTGCTCTCCCATGTCTTGAGCTGCGGGCAATAAGCAACATGGTTGAAGACCGTGATCTGGGGAAATGGCAATTGTCCGGGGCTATCACTCAATGCGCCCAGGCAGTTGAAATCTTGCTCACCGGCCTGGCAGGGGAGAGTTTAGAATGAAGAATGTTGAATGTAGAATGAAGAGTGAAAGTGCAAAGTGATTTTAAAAAACTAACTTTGGGTTTTTCGCCTTGTCCTAACGACACCTTTATTTTTGCGGCGCTGGTGCACGGCAGGATAGATACAGGGGATATCGGTTTTAGCGAGGAGATCTTAGCCGATGTTGAGACCCTCAATACCTGGGCGCTCGCCAAGAAACTGGATATTACCAAGATCTCTTTCAGCGCTCTGGGACATGTGTTGCAAGAGTATAGCCTGTTGCCGGCCGGGTGCGCCCTGGGCAGAGGCTGCGGACCATTGCTGGTTGCAGCTCGGCCTTTGAGTTTGACCAAGGATACGGTTATCGGCATTCCAGGGCGTCTGACGACGGCAGCCATGTTGCTGCAGTTGTTTCACCCGGAGTGTCAAAAGCTGGTGCCCCTCTCCTTTGAATCCATTATGCCGATGGTTGCCGCAGGTGAACTCGACGCCGGCGTTATCATCCACGAGAGTCGGTTTACCTACCCTTTGTACGGTCTCTCCCTTGTTCAGGACCTGGGTGTCTGGTGGGAAGAGCAAACCGGTTTGCCGGTGCCGCTCGGCGGGATTGTCGCCAGATGTGATCTGGGGGATGATCTCCATCGGCAGATTGCCGAAAGTATTCGGGCAAGTCTCAGGCTGGCATGGGCGGCGCCCGAGAAGGTCATGCCCTATATTGTCCGGCATGCCCAGGAGATGGAAGAAAAGGTTATAAAAGCACACATTGATTTGTATGTTAATGATTTTACTTTAGATCTGGGCGATGAAGGTAAACAGGCGGTTGATGAGTTTCTAAGCCGCGGTCGAGCTGCCGGTATTTTGCCGCCAGGCTGAGACAGTTGGTGGCTGTGAGCCGGAAAGCGCCTGTCTATGGGCTTTTGAGCTACAAACAAGGTTGACAGTTGTTTCTATGTACTATATATTTTGGGATTCACCTGGTTTTATTGGCTGTTATCGATTGGTTTTGTTCGGGTTGGAAAGGTGCTATTCTATTGGAGACGAGCGGTTAGCTTGTTTCATTATAAACGCCGGAAAATGAAGGTATGAAAATGAAGGGTTCGCAAGCGTTAATCAAATGCCTTAAAGAACAAGGGGTCAAGGTGATCTTTGGTTTCCCTGGTGGAGTGTTGCTCGATATTTATGACGAACTGTTCCGGCATGAAGATATTCTTCATGTTCTGGTTCGTCACGAGCAGGCCGCAGTACACGCGGCAGACGCCTATGCCCGGGTGACCGGCGATGTCGGGGTGGCCCTGGTGACCTCCGGTCCCGGCGCCACCAATACCGTGACCGGAATTGCCTCAGCCTATTGTGACTCTATTCCGATAGTAATCCTTACCGGTCAGGTGCCGACAAAACTGATTGGTAATGATGCATTTCAGGAGGTCGATATTGTCGGCATAACCAGGCCATGTACGAAACATAACTACCTGGTTAAGAATATTGAAGATCTGATCCCGACGATTCGGGAAGCCTTTCATATTGCCAGGACCGGCAGGCCCGGGCCTGTTCTGGTTGATCTGCCGAAGGATGTGGTTGCGGCGATGTTGAATTATCCTGATCCCAAGGTCGTTAAGATGAGAACCTATCGTCCGACCTATGAACCGCATCCCGGCCAGATTGAAAAGGCCTGCCAAGCCATTTTGAAGGCTAAAAAGCCGGTTATTTATGCGGGAGGCGGGGTCATTGCCTCCAACTCCAACCTAGAGTTGACCGAGTTGGCTAAAAAACTGAGCATACCGGTCACTATGACTCTTATGGGACTGGGCGGATTTCCCGGGACTGATCCTCTCTCCCTGGGCATGCTGGGTATGCATGGCACCTATTTTGCCAATATGGCTGTTGCCGAATGTGATCTGCTGATCGCGATCGGCTCTCGATTTGACGATCGGGTCACCGGCCGAATTGACGCTTTTGCCTCGAATGCCAAGATTATTCATATTGATATTGATCCGTCGTCGATCAGCAAAAATGTCCATGTTGAAATCCCGATAGTGGCTGATTGCAAACATGCCTTGACCAGTATTAATGCCTGGTTTGATCGGGCCAGCGAATTCAATCGTGATGCCGAGGTGCATAAGCATATCCCCTGGCTTGCCCAGATAGCCGAGTGGCGGGCCCTGCATCCCCTCGGCTATGTTTATGATGAAAACATCATTAAACCGCAGTTTGTGGTGCAGAAGCTTCACGAATTGACCGAGGGTAATGCCATTATTTCTACAGAGGTCGGGCAAAATCAGATGTGGGCTGCGCAGTTTTATCACTTTAACCTGCCACGGGCCTTTTTAACTTCAGGCGGGTTGGGTGTTATGGGATACGGTTTACCGGCCGCTATCGGGGCGCAGATAGCAGCTCCCGGTCGAACCGTCATTGATATAGCCGGTGACGGCAGTATCCAGATGAATATCCAGGAACTGGCCACGGCCAGACAGTATAAGTGTCCGGTCAAGATTGCCATCCTTAATAATGGTTATCTCGGCATGGTGCGGCAGTGGCAGGAGTTGTTCTACCATAAACAATATTCCCATACCGTTCTTGACGTGGGACCCGATTTTGTAGCGCTGGCCAGGGCATATGGGGCGGTTGGCCTCAGGGCCACCAAACCCAGCGAAGTGGAGCCCGTGATTAAAGAGGCCCTGGCCACCGATAACACGGTTATCATGGATTTTGTCATTGCCAGAGAGGAAGGCGTCTACCCGATGGTGCCTGCCGGAAATTCAACTACAGAAATGCTTTTAGCGTAATTCCATTTCAAATCGAGCTCAGGAACGCCACAAGGTTATAACTTGATTTAGACTTGGCATAAGATGGTAAGTAAAACCGGAGAAGATGCAGGATATCCTATGAAACATACAATTTCTGTTCTATTACTCAATAAGCCCGGGGTTCTTTCTCGTGTCACCGGTCTGTTCAGCGGCCGTGGATTTAATATTGAAAGTCTTTCCGTGGCCCAGACACTTGAAGCTGAAGTATCCTGTCTTACCCTGGTCACCAGCGGCGAAGACAGTATTATCGAACAGATTACCAAACAGCTCCATAAACTGATTGACGTGATTAAAGTCACGGACATGAATGAGATTGAGCATGTCGAGCGGGAAATGGTGCTGATTCGGGTCAAGGCGGAAGCCCATACCCGGGCCGAAGTGCTGCGGGTTATCGATATCTTCAGAGGCAAAGTGGTTGATGTCAGTCCCAAGAGCTACGCTGTTGAGGTTACCGGTTCGACAAGTAAGGTCCAGGCCGTCATAGATATTTTGCGGCCGATCGGCATTCAGGAGATTGTCCGTACCGGAACTATCGCCATGGTCAGGGCCAAAAAATATTGAAAATGTTATATGCATGAACATTGGTATGTTTTTTTGTACATGCTATGAAGCTGATCAACACTATATATGAAAGAACCCCGTATCCCTATAGCCTTGGAAGGCTATCCATTTATCGGTTTTGCCGTTTTTATTACGGTCATAGTTGCTATTCTCGGCTTTAAAATAGCCGCGTTCAGCTCGTTGGTTTTGACCGCCTTTATCCTCTATTTTTTCCGGGATCCGGAAAGAATTTCGCCTGATGATCCTGATGTTGTGGTGGCGCCTGCCGATGGTCGGGTTATTTTGATTGAAGAGTTGTTCGATGACCGTTTCCTGAAAGAGTATGTCTACAAGGTCAGTATTTTTATGAATGTCTTCAATGTCCATGTGAACAGGGCGGCTTTTACCGGTTCTGTTTCCGGAATATCCTATCGATCGGGGCGTTTTTATTCGGCGAATACCGACCGGGGCGCCCTTGAAAATGAGGCCAATGCCGTCATGATGACAACTGACAGCGGTCGGCGGATGGCAATGGTTCAGGTGGCCGGTTTGATCGCTCAACGGATTGTCTGCTGGGTTGTTAAAGGTGACAGGCTCGAACGTGGCCAGCGTTTTGGACTGATAAGATTCGGCTCACGAGTTGATCTTTATCTTCCTCGCCAGGCTCAAATTGAGATAACTGTCGGCCAGAGAGTTCGAGCCGGAGAAACCGTGCTTGGCTATCTTTCATAGGCACTTCTGATTGTTCCCTGATTGTTTTGTTGCTTTTGTATATGATGAAATTCGGAAGGTTCTTATTAATTATTGCAGTTTTTTCGGGTCCAAGTACAATTTAAGGAACATCTATAGCATAATTACCTGATGTGGTTACCAATACAGGTGGATTATACAATGAGGCAATAATTGATGTTTGAAAAAACCGGAGATTCTCGTCGGGGCAAGATCTTTCTACTGCCGAATTTATTTACTACGGCCAGTCTTTTTAGTGGGTTTTACGCAATTGTTGCAGCGATTAACGGCAGATACTTTGATGCGGCTGTAGCCATTGTTATTGCCGCAGTGTTTGATGGGCTTGACGGCAGGGTGGCTCGGCTTACCGGCACTACCAGTCGGTTTGGCATGGAGTATGATTCTCTCTGCGATTTAGTCTCTTTTGGGGTTGCGCCTGCCCTGCTGGCCTA
>MGTA01000262.1:0-1128 GCA_001799225.1 Deltaproteobacteria bacterium RIFOXYD12_FULL_50_9 | reverse complement strand
GCCTTGCGTTTAGCACGATTCAATACTCAGGACTCCGGAGCATCAAAATCATTTACCGGGCTTCCTTGTCCCGCCGCCGCCGGACTGATCTCTACCTCAGTGCTGTTTTTTCAGTTTATGGAGATCAACAATGCCTTGAGTGACAAGATCATGCTGGTGATGGTTTACTGCCTCTCTTATTTAATGGTAAGTACACATGGCTACTTGAGTTTCAAGCATCCTGAAACCACCAAGGCGAAAACCTTTCATGCTTTAGTTGCTATGGTCCTTCTGGTAATGGTGGTTGCAACCGAACCACAGGTGACCCTGTTTATCATCATGCTGGCTTATGTGCTTTCCGGGCCGCTGGCAGATGCCTACCGTTTGCTGGCAGGCAGAAAAAGTGCGGCGACTAAGAACCTTGAAAGTAAAAAGATTATCTGACTTGAGGCCAGTATGGGGGCTGTTCCCCGGATAATAATGCTATTTCTGTAGTTGAGTGGTTAAAATGCCAACTAATTCCTATTCTGATCAATCGCTTACCGGCAAAGATAAGATAATTATTTTTGATACAACTTTGCGGGATGGTGAGCAAGCACCCGGAGCCAGCATGAATATGCAGGAGAAGTTCCGGCTTGCCCAGCAATTGGTGAAATTGAATGTCGACGTTATAGAGGCTGGTTTTCCGGTGGCCTCCAAGGGTGATTTTGAGTGTGTAAAAACGATTGCCCACAATATCAAAGGGGTACAGATTGCCGGACTTGCCCGTTGTCACCAAAAGGATATTGATACTGCCTGGGAGGCCTTAAAGGGCGGTGAAAATCCACGAATTCACACCTTTCTCGCCACCTCGGATATTCATCTGAAACATAAGTTGCGGATGACCAGGGATCAGGTTCTCGAACTGGCGACTTCCTCGGTTCGGCATGCCGTCGGTTATACTACCAATGTTGAATTCTCGGCCGAGGACGCCTCGCGCAGTGATCTGGATTTCGTCTGCAAAGTTTTTACCGCAGTCATCAATGCCGGCGCGACAACCCTTAATTTCCCCGACACGACCGGATATGCCCTGCCGGATGAGTATGCCGCCAAGATCCGTTATCTGATCGAGCACATTCCAAATATCCACAAGGCTGTTTTAAGCGTGCA
>MGTA01000261.1:3256-5007 GCA_001799225.1 Deltaproteobacteria bacterium RIFOXYD12_FULL_50_9 | reverse complement strand
TGATCAATGGTCGGGTGGTGATGCAAGACAGACGGCTGCTCACCATGGATGAGGATGCGGTGCTGGACAGGGTGCGCGAAATAGGGGTACGGATCTCCGGGCTGGTCAGGCCGGGGCGGCGATGAGCTTCGGGTCCGAATAAGGAATTGCTTTCTCAGGGAAACTCAATGAATCTGTTGGCAAATATCTGGGCGAATTTGCAAGAAAAAGGAATCACCCGCACCCTGAGTATCATTTTCAACAGGATGTTTGATTTTCATTTTGACTTCAAATACAAGACCGACACGCGGAATAGAATCAGCCTGGAAGACCTCACCGTTACCGGGGAGAACAAGGAGCATGGTTCTTTTTATCAACCGACCATGGCCCTGTCGTTCAATCGGCTCCTGGCCGCCATACCCTTGCCGCCGGAAAGTGTCTTGGTGGATTTCGGCTGCGGCAAAGGGCGGGTCTTGCTGCTTGCAGTTTTACGGGGGATAAAAAAGGCGGTGGGGATTGAGTTTTCGCCGGAGCTATGCGAGATAGCGAGAAATAATGTGAGGATTGTCGAGCAGGCAACCGGCTCTATCCTGGACATCTCGGTGATCGAGGGGGATGTCACTCATTACGAGATCGAGGACGACCAGAATGTGTTTTTTCTGTTCAATCCTTTCGACGATGTGGTTCTTGCGGCGGTGGTGAAAAACATCCAGGAATCGCTGCAAAGAAAGCCGAGGGAGATTGCCATCATCTATTACAACCCGGTACACTCGCATATTCTCGATAATTCTTTTCTGCTGAAAAACAGGTATATTATCGGCGGCGAAGAATATGTGCTGTATGCCGATCGTTGATGGGCTCGCGGGAGCTGGTTTCGTTTCAGCAGCGCCGATCGGAGGGAAAAAGCCCCGAATATCCCATAAGATAGACACATTGTAAAGAGTGGGAAGACTCTCACACGGAAAAATCCTCCATTTACCCGGAACTCGCCCATGCAAATTCAAAAGTATTCAGTAAACCAGCACCTAATTGAAACTATCCTCGCATGGGTCAACTCAGGCGAAATTGCCATTCCTGAAATCCAGCGCCCGTTCGTATGGGACGCCACCAAAGTGCGCGACTTGATGGACTCGCTTTATCAGGGCTACCCCATCGGATACCTGATCGCTTGGCGCAATCCAAATGTAAAACTGAAGGACGGTTCAACTTCGGAAGGAAAGAAAGTCCTGATCGACGGGCAACAGCGGGTGACAGCCCTGACAGCGGCAATCCTTGGCCAGTACGTCGTCAACCAAGAATACCGCCGAGTCAAGATCAAGATCGCCTTTCACCCCCAGGACGAGCGCTTTGAAGTATCTAACCCCGCCATCCAAAAGGATGCGAAGTGGATTGCCGATATATCGCCCCTCATCAACGGTTCGCAGGGCCTTATCAAGAGTGTACGGGAATACTGTGTAGTCAACCCCGACGCCGATCCAGACAAGGTCGAGGTGACGCTGACCAACCTGATGCAGATCGCCAAAAAGCAAATCGGTTTGATCGAGCTGGCCTCGGACCTGGACATCGAGACGGTGACGGAGATATTCATCCGCATCAACTCTAAAGGTGTGGTCCTCAGTCAAGCAGACTTCGCCATGTCCAAGATCGCCAGCAACGACGCATACGGTGGTCCGACCCTACGTAAAGTGATCGACTATTTTTGTCATCTGGCCATCGCGCCGGAATTTTATCCCACTATCGTGGATGTCGATCAGGAATTCGCCGCCACACCG
>MGTA01000261.1:742-3215 GCA_001799225.1 Deltaproteobacteria bacterium RIFOXYD12_FULL_50_9 | reverse complement strand
ACTTGCAGAAGATGGCTTGGCTCAAGAATGAGAATGACGACCTGTACGATCCCCAGTATTCTGACCTCCTGCGAGTGGCCTTTATCTCCGAATTTGAGCGTGGCAAGTTCTCCGACTTGGTAAGTCTTCTGTCAGGCCGAAATTTTGTGACACGCCAGTATGAGGAGACAATCGCCAAGGAGTCCTTTGAGCGATTGGGGCGAGGGGTGGAGAATTTTATAAACGAGACTCATTTCAAGCGTTTCCTGATGATCATCCGCTCGGCAGGTTTCATCGATTCAGGAATGCTTCGCTCCCAAAACGTGATCAATTTTGCTTATACACTTTACCTCAAGCTACGCAGCCTGAATTGTCCAGCCCACGAAATCGAGTCCTATGTGCGACGCTGGTTGGTAATGTCCATCCTGACTGGCCGCTATTCAGGATCACCCGAATCCCAGTTCGATCATGATATCCGCCAGATTGCCAGCAGACCCTTTGCAGAGTTCCTTAAGGATATAGAGGATGCCGAGCTGTCTGATGCCTTCTGGAATGCTTCTCTAATACAAAGTTTAAACTCGGCTGTGGCAAGCAGCCCGTATCTGCACGTTTTCTGGGCCGCGCAGGTCAAACTGAACGATAAAGGTTTTCTCTCCCGTGACATTACCGTGAATGACCTTATTACCCATAAGGGCGACATTCATCATGTCTTTCCCAGGGACTACCTGAAGAAATCCGGCCTGAAGCGTGGAGATTACAACCAGAATGCTAACTACGTCTATATGCAGTCTGAGATTAATATCAAGGTAGGCAACAAAGCTCCCAAAGATTATTTTGACGGAATTACAGGTCAGTGCAGCGGTGGCGCGATCCAATATGGTGCTATCTGTGAGATGGATGTATTAAAGAGAAACTTGCGGATGAATTGTATCCCAGAAGCGATTTTTGAGATGAGGCTGGAGGATTATGAAGAATTTCTCAAGCAGCGCCGTCTATTGATGGCGGAGAAGATGCGTTCATATTATTTGGCTTTATGATAAACGTACTGTGTCAAAATTGTAAAGACGCAGGCTTATTTTGAGAACGGAGTACTTAAATTTATTTCCATCAAAAATAGGTAGGTAACTTCCAGTGAAAAGTTTTTGGGGATCAGGTCTTAAAAAGTAAGTTTTACCGGATTATTTTTCTTGTTTACCCGAAAGCAGGTGCTCAACTGCTGACCGGTAAGCGGCCAGGTCTTCGCGTTTGTCGATAGCCAGCACCAGTACGATCAGCACATCATCCTCAACGCTATAGATCAAACGGTAGCCCTGTTTGCGTAGTTTTATTTTGTAACAATTGCGCAAGTCACCATGCAGGTGTGAGCCAGGCGGGCGGGGTTGTTCGAGTCGCTTTTTGAGCATTTTGCGCAACACTGCCTTGATGCTTCCGTCGAGGGCCTTCCACTCCTCGAGTGCTTCCGGCAAAAATTTGAGCCGGTACTTCTGGATACCTGAAGCGACTTCAGATTTTGTCAATATCCACCTCGATGGCCGTATCTTTGTGTGCCAGTCGCTGGCGGACAAGCTCAACCAGATCCAGATCTATCAATTTCTCGACTAAGGCTTCGAAAAGCTTAGGGGTGACCATATAGAAAGCTGGACGATTGTGGTTGAGTACCGCTACCGGCTTTTCGCCCGCAGAGCGTAACACCTGTGCCGGGTTTTTCTTGAACTCGGACATGCTGATCGAGTAGTCGGCGTAGATCGTATCCATACATTCCCTCCTTGAATTATCAGCTACAAATATAGCTCTGTTTAAGACAGTTTTCAAGGGAAAAAGTAGATTTAGGGGACATCCGGATGGCAGAGCAAGGAGAAGTACCGAGGTCAGGCTTGAGCAGCGGAAGATTAACGCTAATCAGGTAATCTTATGGATGTCCCCAATCCACTTTTCCAAGCCATTCCTAAGTCATGATAACTTTGTCGATCGGGAATATTGTTGTTCGTGACATATTTGCGGCGGCTAATTTGCCCCGATCGGTAAATTTTTCTTGCACATTCGTTAAATTACCTTAATACTTTACCGAACGGGAAAAAAATATGCCTATCATTCGTTCTACTCAACAACTCGGTCAGGTACTTCGTGCCGCCCGCAAACAACTAAGCCTGACACAGTCCCAGCTGGCGCTGGCTGCTGGCGTTGGGGTGCGCTTTATTGTTGATTTGGAAGCCGGAAAGCCAACCTTGCGCCTTGAAACTGTTTTGCGGGTTATTGATGCACTCGGTGGAGAGATTAACTTGAGTGGTTTGACAGTAGCCACTGAGGAAAGCAGCGATGACTCACGAACTTGAAGTCTGGCTGTTTACCGACCGCATCGGCACCTTGGCACTGGTAGAAGGGCGATTAAACTTTTGGTACGCTGCTGAATGGCTGAAGCAGTCGAAGGCGATGGCTTTGTCATGTTCGCTGCCTTTGCAGACCGCCCATTTCGACGATCACCAAACGCGCCCAT
>MGTA01000261.1:0-731 GCA_001799225.1 Deltaproteobacteria bacterium RIFOXYD12_FULL_50_9 | reverse complement strand
TTGCTGGATCGCATTGGCGGTGAATGTGCCGGGGCGGTCACTTTTCTGGAACCAGGACGGCAATTGTCTCTTTTAGCTAAGAGCGGCGGGGTGCAATGGCTGAGTGATGAAGAAGTGATCGCCATCCTGGATGAATTGCCCCGTCGCCCGATGCTGGCTGGCAAGGATGGTTTACGCCTCTCCTTGGCCGGTGCCCAGGATAAACTCCCGGTGGTCGTGGAGGGCAATAAAATTGGCTTGCCCCGTAATGGCACACCGAGTTCGCACATCCTGAAACCCGCGATACATGCCGTAGAGGACAGCGTAACCAACGAGGGTTTTTGCCTGGCGCTCGCCGAGGCCATGCAACTCAAGCCTGCACGCTCGCGTATTCATTCGGTTTGGGATCGTCGGTTTTTACTGGTTGAACGCTACGACAGAACTTATGACACAGAGGGCTGTCTGCAACGGCTACATCAGGAAGATTTATGCCAGGCGCTGGGTGTGGTGCCCGAAATTAAATACCAAAACGAGGGTGGCTCAGATCTCGCTCAATGCTTTGAACTTGTGCGCCGCATCACGCGGCCCAGCGCACCACAGGTGCTGCGTTTACTTGACTACGTTGTCTTCAATGCCCTGATTGGCAACCACGACGCACATGCCAAAAACTTCTCCTTGCTGTATGTGGGTAAGGTGCCAGTTCTTGCTCCGTTGTATGATGCGCTTTCGACAGCCGTGTATCCGAGCCTCAC
>MGTA01000260.1:2984-5485 GCA_001799225.1 Deltaproteobacteria bacterium RIFOXYD12_FULL_50_9 | reverse complement strand
TATGGTGATGGATAGTCTGGAAGCCGATAATCCTGCAAAGGAAAACATGAACGAAGTGCTCATTGCTGCCGACCGGGCTGCGCATCTCACCAAAAGGCTGCTCGTCTTCAGCAGAAAACAGGTTGTTGAAGTGAAGGCCGTTAATATCAATGAGATTATCCTCGACTTGCAGAAAATGCTTGTCCGGATTCTCAGAGAGAATATCGAATTGAATTTGGACCTTGCGGACAAGCCCTTGATGGTGCTGGCCGATGCCGGGCAGATGGAACAGGTACTGATAAACCTTGCCACAAATGCCAGGGATGCAATGCCGGAGGGCGGAAGACTGACCATCGGCACGGGAATTCAGGTAATAGATGAAGAATATGCAGCAAATTATGGATATGGAGAGCCAGGCAGGTATGTGCTGATCACGGTTGCTGATACAGGAAAGGGAATTGACGAGGAAACTCAAAAGAAGATCTTTGAGCCTTTTTTTACGACTAAAGGGATCGGGGAAGGGACAGGACTCGGCCTTGCAATCTCCTACGGGATCATAAAACAGCATAACGGCTACATCAAGGTCTATAGCGAATCCGGGCAAGGGACGGTATTCAGAATATATCTGCCGCTTGTTGAAGAAACGGCGGGGCAGGACAATAAGACAGAGTTCGCTGTTTCTGACAATGGCGGTAATGAGACAATCCTCGTAGCAGAGGACGACGTTTCCCTGAGGAAATTGAAAAGATTAGTGCTGGAGTCCCACGGCTATAGTGTCATTATCGCAGAAGACGGGGAAGATGCTATTGCAAAATTTATGGGAAACAGGGACAAAATTAAACTCGCCATACTTGATATGATTATGCCGAAGAAAAATGGTAAAGAGGTCAGTGAGGCGATTAGAAAAGTGAGTCCCCTGACAAAAATAATCTTTACGAGCGGATATACGATGGATATTATCAAAACAAGGGAATTGGTAGAAGCCGGTTTTGATTTTTTGCTTAAACCTATAGCTTCAAAAGATCTTTTGAAAAAAGTAAGAGAGGCGTTGGACAGATGAGCGAAAAAATTCTGATCGTCGACGACGAGGAGGCCAATCTCAGACTGCTCACCCGGTGGCTTATTCCGTTAGGCTATGATATTGAACTTGCCGCAAACGGGGATGAGGCGGTGCAGAAAGTTAGAAACAGCAGACCTGACCTGATAATTCTTGATATCATGATGCCGGTTATGGATGGCTATGAAGTCTGTAGAATTTTAAAAGCAGACCAGGAGACCAAGAACATACCGATTATTATGGTGACGGCATTGAACGAAAGGGAATCAAAATTAAAGGGGCTCTCTGCATCCGCCAATGATTTTCTTTCCAAACCCATTGATCAGGTAGAATTAACCATCCGGGTCAAGAATCTTCTAAAAATCAAAGCATTCGATGATTTTATGCTCAGGCATAACCAGTTACTTGAAATGGCTGTGCTGGAACGAACCCAGGACCTTAGAAATATGAGCAACGAGATGGTGCAGAAACTTATAACAGCCGCGGAATTTCGTGATACGGACACGGGCGCTCATATAGCGAGGATAGGATTTTATGCCAACAAGATGGCCGAGGCGCTGGATATGCCGATGGACTTTATAGAGAATATAACCTTCGCAAGTCCGTTGCATGACATCGGCAAGATCGGGATTGCGGACAATATACTTTTAAAGCCTGGTCCTCATACACCGGATGAATGTAAGATCATGCAGACTCATGCCGCCATGGGAGAGAAGATCCTGGCGGGATCAACTTATTCCAAGATTAAAATGGCTGCCTCCATTGCTTTCAATCATCATGAACGGTGGGACGGCAGCGGTTATCCAAGAGGAGTTAAAGGAGAAGCAATACCGATTGAGGGCAGGATAGTCATCATTGTTGACCAGTATGATGCTCTCCGGAGTCAAAGGCCATACAAACCGGCCTTTGACCATCAAAAGACGTTCAAGATTATCACCGAGGGTGACGGCAGGACCATGCCGGAGCATTTTGATCCGGAGATCCTCAAGGCCTTCAAAGAGATCGCCCCTTTATTAGAAGAGATATTTGAGCAGCACCAACAGGCATGAGTTCTCGACTTTTTGGTCGAGAATGAGGCCGTCGACCACACGCATGATTGCCTCAACCAAACCCGTCGTATTTGGCGGTTACGTTAAATTTGACGGATTCCGCTGACGGTTCTTCCTTCCCACCCACGTTTTCCATTTTAATTTTAATTCGTACAATCAACCGGTTGCATTCAAATTATTTGCAGTTCTTCACTGGCACATTAGTTGCGTTATGCCTTCTTGGCAGAACCTGAGCACTGTGCTGGTACACCCACACAACTGATCCGGCAAAGCGGCATTCAAGATTTACGTCCTCAAGAAGGGCAGACAACAGGTTTATGAGAATGGTGAAATATTCATATCTGCAAAGGATTATCAGCATCGGACGGCGCAATATGGGGGTTGTTCCCGTATTAATCCTGCTTGTTCTGATGCAA
>MGTA01000260.1:1647-2975 GCA_001799225.1 Deltaproteobacteria bacterium RIFOXYD12_FULL_50_9 | reverse complement strand
CCGGCACCTCGGTGACCAATACCGGGATCACCACCATCAATGGCGATCTGGGTGTCTCGCCGGGCAATACGATCACCGGTATGGCGAGCATCACCCTCAACGGAACGGTACATCTTACTGATGCAACCGCGGCAAACGCCCAGAGTGCCGCCACCTCTGCATATAATAATGCTCTCGGTCAGGCATGCGATTTCGGCCCTTTTGGGGCGACGGATCTGACCGGAGCAACGCTTGTCCCCGGCGTTTATTGTTATTCATCGACAGTTCAGAATAGTGGAATACTCACTCTCGACGCACTGGGCGACAACAATGCCGTCTGGGTATTCAAAATCGGCAGCACACTCACAACCGCCGGTGGTGCGTCGGTTCTCGTAATCAATGGCGGTCAGAACAGCAATGTGTTCTGGCAGGTCGGCAGCTCTGCGACTCTCAATACAAACACGGTGTTTGTCGGCAATATCCTCGCACTCACAAGTATCACACTGACCAGCGGCGTAACCGTGTCCGGAAGAGTTCTGGCGCTGAACGGCACAGTAACGCTGGATACCAACACCGTTTCACTGTCGCCGATTATCGCGATGGTTAAATCAGTGGTGACCACTTACGACCCGGTAAACGGTACTGCCAGCCCCAAGGCAATACCGGGTTCAGAGATGTTGTATACCATAACCGTAGCGAATAGCGGGTATGGCGTTGTCGACAATAATACAACCGTGGTTAAGGACTTGATCCCGGCCAATATGAGTCTCTGCGTCTCGGTGTTATGCAGCAATCCGCCTGTAAAATTTTCCTGCAGCACCTCTCCGGACTGCGGACTGACCTACACTTATGCTGCCGACGTGACATACTCCAGCACGGTCGGTGGGGGGGAGCCATATACCTATCCCGTAGCGCCGGATTCCGCCGGTTATGACGCTAATGTAACCGAGGTCAGAATCAACCCAACCGGTATCTTTAACGGGGTAAACGGCGGAAGTAACCCGTCATTCAGTCTGCTTTTAAAGATGAAGATTAAATAATGTGGTGATGCTGATGAAGAAGAAGATAGTCATATTAGCATTGCTGGCAATCATTTATATTTCCGTAAAACCGGCACATGCTGCCGGGACCGCTTCAGGGATTCCCATTATCAGTACGGCGACGGCGACTTATGACGTCGGCCCAACCATTGGCCTGACCGCGACGGCTTCATCCAGCATTATTGTCGACAACAAGGTTAACGTGACAGTAACCAAAAATGCCGACGTAACGGTGACTCCGGGTGCAACCGACCAGAGGCTGGTATTTCTGCTTACGAACACCGGCAATACCACCCAGCGTTATGCCTT
>MGTA01000260.1:1534-1628 GCA_001799225.1 Deltaproteobacteria bacterium RIFOXYD12_FULL_50_9 | reverse complement strand
GATGTTGCGGCGGATGGCACACTTAACCTTCTGATAGTAGCGGATACGCCGGGAACAGCTTCGGACGGACAGACCTCGGATTACAGCCTTGTTG
>MGTA01000260.1:0-1512 GCA_001799225.1 Deltaproteobacteria bacterium RIFOXYD12_FULL_50_9 | reverse complement strand
GACCACTGTCACAGCGCCGACTGTCGGCGCCAATACGGCCGGGGTAGACGTGGTATTTGCCGACATCGCCGGCAGCGCTTCCGGCGATGGCACGCGGGATGGAAAACACTCCTCATCAGGAAAATACACGGTCAGTTCGGTATCAGTAACCATTGCCAAGGCTGTTATTGTCTACTCAGACCCGTTTAACGGCACCGTAAATCCCAAGGCGAAGCAGGGCGCCATACTCAGGTATAGCATTACCGTAACAGCAACAGGGAGTCAAACTGCACTCAACGTAGTGATCACTGACCCCATCCCCACCAATACAACATATTCTGCCGGAACATTAAAGCTGAACGGTGTAGCGCTGACCGATGCGGCGGATGCCGATGTCGGCCAAGTGGTCGGTGTTCCGGTGACGCTTACCGTGAACCTGGGCAATCTGACGAGCGCGTCTGCTGTGCAGACGATAACGTTTGATGTGACGATAATTTAAAAAGGAGGTGTTCGAATGAAAAAAATACTGACAATTTCAGCAATGCTGTTGTTTCTCTCTTCCCTGGCGATAGCGGCCGACCAAGGGGTTATCAAGCTTAAATCAGTCGCTGAGGTTGAAGTTGCGATCAAGAACAGTAAAGGGGAGAAGGAGGTCAGAAGGGTAGAGGCGGCTAAGGCGAATGTCATACCGGGGGATGCGGTTATCTTTACGACCTATTGCGCTAACAACGGCAATGAACCGGCTTCCGACATTGTCATTAACAATCCCATGCCTGAACATCTGCTCTATATTGCCGGAACTGCGGAAGGGAGCGAAACGAAGATCGAATTCTCGGTAGACAAAGGGAAGAGCTACGCCACTCCGGATAAGCTGAAGATAAAGGGAAATGATGGAAAGGAAAGGCCAGCCGGCCCATCAGACTATACCCACATCAGATGGACCCTGTCCAAGCCTCTGGCGCCGGGAGGGCAGGAAAGCGTGTCGTTCAGAGCAAAGGTTATGTAAGGGAAATATAGAGAGTGAGTCAATGGTATCATTCCGGAAGTTAAATAAAGGAGGAAAAAATGAAAACGACAAGTAAAAACAGATTTCTGCTGATGTTCCTTACCGGGGCCTTGGCAATCATGGCGCCGCCGCGGGCCATGGCATTGATGACGCCGGCCTGTACACCTATCGATAATGTGGCGGCTGTCTCGTATAGCGTCGGAGGCGTATCGCAAACAGGGATCAACTCCACTACATCTTTCACTGTGGGTAACAAGGTTAATCTTACCGTGACCCGTACTGACGCAAGCTATGTGTCTGTTCCCCCGGGGGCAGTCAACCAGTCGCTGACCTTTATGGTCACTAATACCGGCAATGCCAATCAGAGGTATGTCATCTCTTATACGGAACCAGCCGGAGGACCGGATCCCTTCGGAGGTACGGACAATTTTGATGCGACCACTCCGGGAGTAGGAGCGGTCAGCGTTGCCAACGTCACTACCGGCGTTATTGTGCCGGGTGGGACCTATTCGGCAATTGTGGTCTCC
>MGTA01000259.1:5201-16339 GCA_001799225.1 Deltaproteobacteria bacterium RIFOXYD12_FULL_50_9 | reverse complement strand
TCGCCTTTGAAGAGGCTGCCGGTCTGCGTGACCGTATCCGCCTGTTGCGGGAAAAGGAGCTGCAATGGCAGTGATCAGAAATTTCTTGTATCAGCTGGCCTTGCGCCTGGGACCGTTCTTGTTCAGGGTGATTGCCCGTCTTTTGTTCGCCTCCAATCGGGTCGAGCAAAATAACATTTCTAACCTGACAAAATTCGATACCCAAGGTCAGCCTTTTATTGTGGCTTTCTGGCATTACAGCATCTTCTATATTCTTAAACTGAAAAGTGGCAGGCAGTGTGTGGCTATGGTCAGCGCCAGCAAGGATGGCGAATACATTGCCCGCATCCTCAAGGTCATGGGGTTGGAAGTAGTGCGCGGCTCCAGAAGCAAAGGGGGGCTTGGCGCCCTGAAGGAGATGGTTGTCTGGCTTGCCAAAGGCATGAATGCCGCGATTGTGGCTGACGGTTCTCAGGGGCCACCACGGCAGGTTCAGGCCGGTGCTATCCTGCTGTCGAGTCGTTCAGGCGTCCCTATCATTCCGATTGTTTGGTCAGCGGATAGATATATTGCCTTCCGCAGCTGGGATAGGTTGATCCTGCCAAAACCGTTTGCCCGGATTTCCATGTGGTACGGCGAGCCGTTACTGGTGCCGGCCGAGATCAAGTCAAAAGATATTGAACAGTACAGGTTGGAATTAGAAAAACGTTTGAACACCCTGTATGATTTGGCCTGGGCTCGATTTGGCCGGACCGGGCATTAGAATTCATCTCAATTCGTTTGGACTTAAAATTTGTGATTTGCCATCTGCCGAGGTCGGAACAAGACGGTTTGAGCCATTGCCGAACCAATTAACTAATTCATCTTGCTTCAAGGTCAAAGGCGGCGGCAAGCAGAGTTTTTGTATAAGGATGGCTGGGGGCGTTGAATACCTGACGGGCCGGCCCGCTTTCAACGATCCGGCCGTTCTGCATGACCACCAGATCGTCGGCCATGGCCTTGATGACCCGAAGATCATGGGAGATAAACATATAGGTCATGCCGAGCTTGGCCTGCAGATCTTTAAGCAGTTTGATGATCTGGGCCTGGATGGTCATATCAAGGGCGCTGGTCGGTTCATCCAGGATCAAAAAAGCCGGCCGAAGAATAATTGCTCGGGCAATAGCGATCCTCTGGCGCTGGCCGCCCGAGAACTCATGCGGAAAACGATCCGCCATCTCCGGTTCCAGGCCGACTTCGCATAAGGTCTCTTCAACCAGCTGTCTTCGTGCCGACCGTTTGCCTCCGATACCATGGACGGTCAGACCTTCAGCAATGATCTGTTCGACCGAAAACCGTGGCGACAGGGAGGAAAACGGGTCCTGGAAGACCACCTGCAGTTCACGACGCAGGGGCCGCAGCAGACGGTTTTTCATCTTCAAGATATCCGTACCTTTGTATATTATCTCGCCCCGGCAGTTTACCAATCTGAGAATACACATGGCCAGCGTGCTTTTGCCTGAACCTGATTCTCCCACCACCCCGCAGGTAGTTCCATGATTTATGGTGAGAACTGCCGAGTCCACCGCCTTGATTGTCCCCACACGTTTTTTAAAAAAGCCACTCTTGACTGCAAAATGGCAGTTCAGGTTTTTGATCTCAATGAGCGGGGTGCCGGCCGGTTTTATAGCAGGTTCGCCCTTGGGTACGCTCTCCAGCAGATGGATGGTGTATGAATCAACAGGTGCATTGAATACCTTGTCTGTGAGGCCTTGTTCGACGATGCGACCCTGGTGCATGATATTGACCTGGTCAGCGTATTTTTTGACCAGATTAAGATCATGGGTGATAAGCAGCACCGCCATGTTGAACTCTTGTTGCAGATCCTTGATCAGGGCCAGAATTTGGGCCTCGATGGTCACGTCAAGAGCTGTTGTCGGTTCGTCGGCGATGAGTAGAGCCGGCCGGCAGGCCAGGGCCATGGCGATCATGGCCCGTTGCCGTTGACCGCCTGATAACTGATGGGCAAAGCAGGCCAGGCGCTGTTCAGGATTGCTGATCCCGGTTCTGGCGAGGAGTTCTACCGCCTTGTTCCTTGCTTCATTTCGGTTGAGATTCTGATGGATGATCAGCGGTTCGATAATCTGGTCGCCGATCGAATAGACCGGGTTGAGCGAAGTCATCGGCTCCTGAAAGATCATGGCGATCCGGTTGCCGCGGACTGTGCGCATCTCATGCTCATTGCAGGCCAGGAGGTTTCTCCCCTCAAACAAAATAACCCCTGAACTGGATACCGCTGACTTTTCATAGAGCTGCAGGATAGAGAGAGCCGTCACCGATTTTCCGGAGCCGGACTCGCCGACCAGCGCCACGGTTTCACCGGGGGAGATGGCGAATGATACCCGGTCGAGAACAGGCTTTAATCCGGTTTGGCTATTGAAACCGGTACTCAGGTTTTGGATCTCTAAGAGCATGGCAGGCATGTTTCCTCAGGCCTTACGCGGGTCAAAGGCGTCGCGCAAGGCCTCGCCGATAAAGATGAGCAGAATCAGGGTGCCGACCAGAACGATAAAGGTGCTGATCGACAACCACCAGGCCTCGATATTGCCTTTGCCCTGGGCGAGCAGTTCTCCGAGGCTGGGGCTGGTGGGCGGTACGCCGAGACCCAGGAAATCAAGGCTGGTCAGGGCCAGAATCGAGCCGCTCATCCTAAAGGGCAGAAATGTGATGACCGGAGTCATGCCATTGGGCAGAAGGTGGCGGAACATTATGGTGAAGTTGCCGACCCCCAACGCTTTGGCCGCCTTGACATACTCCATATTGCGGCCTTTGAGGAACTCTGCCCGGACATAGTCGGATAGTCCCATCCAGCCGAAGAGGGAGAGCAGGATCAAGAGCAGGGCAATGCTTGGTTTAAGAATGGCGGCAAAGATGATCAGAAGATAGAGCTCCGGCATGGCGCTCCAGATCTCGATGAACCTTTGGAAGTAGAGATCGGTTCGGCCGCCGAAATAGCCTTGCAGGGCGCCGGCGACAATCCCGATCAGGGTGCCGATCAGGGTCAGGGCCAGACCGAAGAGCACTGATAAGCGAAAGCCATAAATCAAACGGGCCAGGACGTCACGACCCCGGTCATCCGTACCCATCAGGTTCTGGCGGGTAGGCGGCGAGGGGACCGGTTGGTCGGTGGCGAGATTAATCGAGTCATAGCTGTAGGGATTGAGCGGAAAAAAGGCGAAATTGTCGTGTTCTGAGATCCGCTGCCGCATATACGGGTCCCGATAATCCGGTTCTGTCGTAAAGTCGCCGCCAAAGGTGGTTTCCGGATAGTATTTAAGGATCGGGAAATAGTAGTGGCCCTGATAGCAGACCAGAAAGGGTTTGTCGTTGCTGATCACCTCGGCAAACAGGCAGATCACAAAGAAAAAGAGAAAGAGCAGCAGGCTGTAGTAGCCCCTCCGGTTGCTCTTGAACCTTTCCCATTGCCGATATGCCGGTTTGTCTTTTCTCATGGCCCTTCAACACTCTCAAAGGTGATGCGGGGATCGACCAGCACATAGCTGAGGTCCGAGAGCAGGCGCGAGAGCAGGCCGATGATGGTGAAGAAGTAGAGGGTGCCGAGGACGACCGGGTAATCACGGTTCATGATCGATTCGTAGGCCAGAAGCCCCATGCCGTCCAGAGAGAAAATGGTTTCGATCAGCAGGCTGCCGGTGAAGAAGGCGGTGATGAATGAGCCGGGAAAGCCGGTGATGATCGGGATAATGGCGTTTCTAAAAACATGGTGGTAAAGAACCTGGTTTTCGCTCAAGCCTTTGGCCCGGGCGGTCAGGACATACTGTTTGCGGATCTCTTCCAGGAAGCTGTTTTTAGTCAGCAGGGTCATAACTGCCAGACTGCCTATCGTGCTTGAGATGATCGGCAGCACCATGTGCCAGAGATAATCGAGAATTCTGGCGGTCCAGCCAAGTTCGGACCAGTTGTCCGAAACCAGACCGCGGAGTGGAAAAATATTCCAGAAGCTGCCGCCGCCGAACAGCACGATGAGCAGGATGGCCAGGACAAAACCCGGTATGGCATAGCCGATCAGGATGACCGTGCTGGTGGCCATGTCAAAACGGGAGCCGTCACGGACTGCCTTGGCAATGCCGAGTGGAATACAGGTCAGATAGACCAGGGCGAAAGACCAGAGGCCGAGCGACATGGAGACCGGCAGTTTGCTGATCACCAGATCAACTACGGTCCGGTGGTGGTAGTAGCTGGTGCCGAAGTCAAAGACCAGATAGTTCTTGAGCATGACGACAAAGCGTTCGAGCGGTGGCTTGTCAAAGCCATAGAGGGTTTTCAGTTTGGCGCGCCGCTCTTCGTCCAGCCCTTTACCGCCCTGGTAGAAGTTACTGGTCGGGTTGCTCATCCGGACCTCTCCGCCCCCGGCACCGGTATTGCCCTGCATCTGGGCAAGCAGCCTTTCAACCGGGCCGCCGGGCACGAATTGGGTGACGATGAAGGTGACCAGCATGATCCCGAAGATCGTCGGGATCATCAGGAGCAGGCGTTTGATGATATAGGTCGTCATATTTGCTTAATGGACAGGCTGACAGGTATCATTTTTTCAGCCACCAGGTCATCAGGGCTTGAAACGGGGTGTAGTAGACCGGTTGAGTTGCCGGCTTATCAAAGGTGTTCCAGTAGGTCACCCGGTGGGAGTTGACATACCAGTTGGGTATTACGTAACGGTTATGCCAGAGGACCCGGTCCAGAGCCTGGCAGGCGGCTGTCAGTTGCTCCTGGTTTTCGGCGTAAATGACCTTGTCGACCAGATTGTCGACTGCTTTGTCCTTGATGCCGATGATATTGCGCGATCCTTTGCGGTCAGCAGCAGATGAGTGCCAGTAATCCCGCTGTTCGTTACCCGGTGACTGGGATTGGCCAAAAACCTGAACTACCATGTCAAAGTCAAACTCCTGGAGATGCCGGGTATATAGGGCCGGATCAATAGTCCGGTATTTGGCAATGATCCCGAGTTTTTCGAGATTTTTGGCATAGGGGGCGATCACCCGTTCAAAGGAGGTTGAGCTAAGGAGGATTTCAAATTCGAATGCCGCTCCTTTGGCATCGACTAGTTTGCCGTTCTTGACAGTCCAACCGGCCTCGGCCAGCAGTCGACTCGCTTTTTTCAGATTGTCCCGTAAGGAACCGGGCGGCAAAGTTGAAACAGGGGTTAAAGGCGAGGTGAATACTTCGGCCGGGACAAGGGCTTTAAGCGGAGTCAGATATTTAAGTTCAGGACCGCTTGGTAAACCAATGGCTGCCAGGAAGGAGTTGCTGAAAAAGCTGTTGCAGCGGGTATACTGGTCAAAAAACAGGGTCTGGTTGGTCCATTCAAAATCAAAGGCCAGGTCGAGAGCCTCGCGCACCCGGCGATCTTGAAACAGTGGCCGGCGCAGGTTAAAGACAAAGGCCTGCATGCCGGCGTTGTTCTTATGGGGCAGGCTCTCTTTGCGGATCAGGTTTTCGTTGAATTTGGCACCGGTCAGATCACGGACCCATTGTTTGGCGATATTGACATACATAAAATCAAATTCATGGGCCTTAAAAGCTTCGACTGCCACGATCTGGTCTTTATAGTATTTGATAACGATAGTTTCGAAATTGAACATGCCTTGTCGGGTTTGATGGTCTTTAGCCCAGTATTGCGGGTTTTTCCGGTAGGTTATGGTCTTGCCCGGATTAACCTCGGCAACCACGTAAGGGCCGGAGCCAAGCGGCGGAGTCATTGAGGAGGCGTCAAAGGGGTGAGCGGTATAGAATTTTTTTGAAAAGATCGGGAGTTGGGCAGCGATCAGATGGAGTTCGCGATTGGTTTTGGCGAATTGAAAACGCACCCGGCGGCTGTCGAGCACCTCGGCCTTGCTGATATCCTGAAAGTAGGCCTGATAGGAGGGGTGGGCCTGATCGCTTTTCAGGATGTCGAGCGAAAATTTGACATCCTCGGGAAGGATGGCTGAACCATCGGAAAATTTGGCCTTGGGATCGATGGTGAAGGTGACGGATAGTCTGTCTTTAGCAAGCTCGATATCACTGGCGATCAGGCCGTATTCGGCAAAGGGCTCGTCAAGACTGGCGATGGCCAGGGTTTCAAAAACCAGGGTATCGAGACCGGCAGGTTCGGTGCCTTTGAGGGTATAGGGATTCATCTTGTCAAAGCTGCCGAGCTCATGGAGGACGAGCTGACCGCCCTTGCTTGCCGACTCGGAGGTGTAGGCAAAGCGTTTGAAGCCGGCCGGGTATTTGAGATTACCGTCAATGCTGACCCCATGCCCGGCCAGAAGAGACTCAGCCGGCCAGAAGAGCGCCACAAAAGTGCTAAGGAGTAATATCTTGGTCATGATCGACGGGTTTCGCATCATAATCCTTTTTGTAATTGCCTTGTTATTCTCGGTGGTTCACTGTTTCATAACCCCTCCCGACCTCCCCTTACCTTAAGGGGAGGAGGAAAGTTATATTTATCAATGTCATCAGAAGTTACCTTATTTGTAACTTATCAGGTTGTAACAAAGTCAGGAGTTGTTCCGGTTGAGGGCTCCGACCAAGGAGATGGCAATCACATTGGCCAGCATTGTGAGGATGTCCATGTCGTGGATAGTGAAATTGTCGTTGTCCTTGTTGACGACCTCCATGACCCCGATGATCTCGCCATTGATATGGAGAGGTACGGCGAGAATAGATCTGGTGGTGAAGCCGAGACGGCGGTCGAAATCCTCGTCAAAGCGTTCATCAAGGGTGACATTGCGCACTACGGCAGGTTGTCCATGTCGATAAACCCAGCCGGCCAGGCCTCTCTCCGTAGAGATGGTACTGTTTAGTATAATATCTTTTTTCGGGCCGGTCGGGATGACTACCAGCATCTCTTTGGTTTCGTCATTGGTGAGCAGGATCGAACTTGCCTCGCAGTGCAGAAGTTCGTTGGTCATCTCCAGGATTTGATGAAAAACCCAGGGGCCGCGATTGATATTTTGCAGAAGTACTGAGATTTTGAGGATAAAAACCAGTTCCTCCCTGGAGAGTTGTTCGATCAGCAGAGGTGGCAGGATCTGGTCGAGCAGGCCTTTTCTGAGGTTTGCCGGGGAAATAAGCTTCATCTCCATAAGCAGATCGCCCAGGCAGCTTCCCTCGCACTGACTGTTGTCCATCCAGGCCATAAGTTGTTCGTGCAAGGTTTTTTTAGTTCTGCGTGGATGGGGTGAGCACTCAAGTTTTTTCTCTTGTTGTCTAGCCAGTGCCAATTTGAGTTGCTCGGGTGTGACTACTCCCAGTTCTTCGAAGATTTCGCCGAGCCGCCGCCATTGCACCCGACGATTCATCAGCTGGCCGGAGAGATTGGCCGCGATATTTTCCAGATAAGGATTGCGGCCGTTGCCGAAAAAGGTGACGAGATATTGATCCATTCGGCCAAAACGTTGCAGCCGGGGCAGGACGAAGTACTCGTAGAATCCCATGGTCTCATCAACCATCTCTTTGGCGGACAGGAAAATTCGGATACCTTTTCTAGCTAGATTTTCCGTTCCTTCAAATTCATAAGCTTCTTTCATCTCTTCATATAAAGAATTGAGTTGCTGAATATAATTCACGTCGGCCATTTGAGCAACCAGGTCGGAGGTTGCTAGGATTTTGGCCATGATCTCGGCATTGTGGTCAGGAAAGTTGTTATCAATAGGGGTGTCGCGATTGAATTCGGTTACCGAGATAATCCGTGGAACAAGCTTTAAAAACTCATTTGGCCAGCAGTGCTTCGAGAGATAGACCCGGGCATTATTTATGCTCCGTTCTTCATGGCGAAAGGTGTATTTACCACCCCGGCCGGAAATGTCGCCCCGTTCTTTAATATAACCGGAGTCGTGAAAAAGGGCGGCAATCAGGCCGCAGATAAAAATTTCACGAGGGAGAGGAGTATGGCCCTTATAAATGTTCCAGCCGGCAGTTATCTGGGCTGTAAGCAGGGTGACGTCAATGGCGTGGTGCAGGTTATGGTAGCTAACCTGGCAGGCTTGATGTGTTGACCAGCGGCCCTCGTAGAGATCAATCACATCTCTGATAAGTGTAGAGAGGGGTGGGGGCATTTCTCCGTATTGTTGTTTGAAGACCTCTTTGATGATTTCAATTTTGGGATTGTTGTCCATGCTGCTTGAATTATCTGCTGCTCCCTCGACTTGAGTCATGTCAATTGTTTTCCTCCGCAAGGATGATAATAACAGAAGCTGGGAGGACGGTGGGAGGCCAGCAGGCAAACAGAAGAGATGGAGAGTCGATCATTAAATTATAAAGCTCACTTGTTTTGATTTAATCAAATGAATATGGCTGCATTTTTAATATATATAACAAATATTCTGCCGGGACAACTGCAAACAGCGCTAAATCATTTTTTTGCGTAAGTGCAGAAGGATGCCGCAGGATAAACCGGCCAAAGAATTAAGTTGCATGCCTGTGGATTTATTGAATCATACAGCAATGCCGGGATAAGTCCGATGACTCATCCCGGCAAAGTGGTTTAACAAGGGGCGGGAAGGAAATTAGTTGGAAAAACTGTTGGTTATTGACCGGTGAAGGCAGAGAACCAGCCTTGCATGAGGCTAAGCGGGCCGTTGCTGCTGACCACAGCCGCAACGAGGCAGGCAACTGCCCAGATGCCGATAACCGCGGAGACAAATCCCATGGAAATGAGACTGCCTTTGGAAAGTGAATCAACCCCGGTTACTGCGTCTGCATGCTCTCCAGTTTTTATGCCGGTTTTGCTTTTTGTTAACATCATGGTCATGTCACCTCCTGTTGGTTTGATTAAAGGTTGAAAAGTTATGTTCGGATCAGCCGAGCAGAGCCCCAAATAAACCTTTGATCATGGCGAGCGGGCCGTGACTAAGAACAGCGGCGGCAAAGCAGGCAACCGACCAGATGCCGATGAAGGCTGCTGCGCCTGCCATGATTGTCATGCTGCTCTTTGTTGCTGCTGATGCTGCTACCCCGGCTACTTCCTGTTGGCTTGTATGTATCTTTGATTTGGCTAATGCTGCGGTCATGGTCGTTTCTCCTTAGTAATTTTGTACTCTTTAGATTCAAACAAGGGCGGTAAACCAGGCTTTGACCAAAGATATCGGTCCGACACTGATCATGGCGCTGATCATACAACCAACTGCCCAGAGACCGATCAAAGCTGATGTTGCTCCCATTATGGTTATGCTTGCCTTGGTTACCGTATCAATTCCAACCTGGGTGGTTACAAGGGTTGTTGTTTTGGTAGCTGTCATATTTGTATTCATGGTGTGCCTCCTATGGTTATTTTGTTGGTGTTGAACTCTTTGCTTATCTGAATATGCTAAAAGCGTGCCAATACAATATGTCGTTTAATATCAATATGTTGATTAAAATGACCTGGCGGCGGTCTGCCAATCTGACATAGGGTTTTGTCATTTTGGCAAAAGATTAAGAAGGGGATGATGAATGAGATTGAGCAAGAGGAAATGTAGGGGCGCACCTCCGCGTGCGCCCTTTTTTAACGGGGCGGACCAAGGGGCTGCCCCTACCCTTCAACAGAACAGATCAATAAATCAGGGAATTGGCCATAGCAATGATGGGTCTGAGCATTTTAGGCAGGATCCCGGTATAAAAAAGCACGAGAATAATAATAAAACCAAATGGTTCCAGGCGGGCAAAAGAGGCAGCAGCCCTGGCAGGCAACATCCCCATCAGGATTTTGCTGCCATCCAGCGGTGGGATGGGGACAAGGTTGAAAACTGCCAGGATAATATTGATCCAGATGCTGGCCGCGATCATCTGGGCCAGCGGCCAGAGAATAAAGGGGGTAATGACCGGAGCGGCAAACAGGACCAGCTTGGCGGCAATCGCGCTGGCCACGGCAAGCAGTAGATTTGAACCTGGTCCGGCCAGGCCGACCCAGAGCATGTCGCGTTTCGGATTTTTGAAATAGCCGGGGTTGACCGGTACCGGCTTGGCCCAGCCGATATTAAAGAGGAAAAAACAGATGGTGCCCATCAAATCTAGGTGCTTCATGGGGTTCAAGGTGAGGCGTCCGAGCATTTTCGGGGTCGGATCGCCCAGGCGCCAGGCCAGATAGCCGTGCGAAAATTCGTGAACGGTCAAGGCCAGTAGAAAAGCCGGTGCAATAATAGTGAATTCCCGAATGGTGTGATCGATATTCATAAGGTCTCTGATATTTCCTGTAATTCGAGGGGATAGTGCTGTTTGATAAAGTTTTGTTCTTCTGCCAGGTTGTGGATGAGGCCGTCCAGCGTCGCCTCCTTAAGATCGTTCAAAATGGTTTTGTATAGCGGTCCGGGCGGATAGCCCATCTCTTTGAGGCTCGCCCCCGTGCTGCTCGGTTTTATGTGCCGGAGGGTGGTCACGAACAGCGAGATCGCCTGTTTGCCGGATTTCTTTTTAGTCAGCCCCATGAGGTGGAGAAGACCCTCGTGGGTAAGATCGTGGAGCAGCCAGTAGATCTCGCTGGCCCGAACCGGGGTGCGGCGTTTGATGACCCGCTCGATCTGATAGACGGCGGCTTTCTCCTTGACCAGGAGCTGCTGGTAGCGCTCCGGCACCTCGAATCTTTTGCAGAAAGCCGCCAGATCCTTCTGCGGGATTCGGGCGGTCAGGGCCAGCAGATAGACGAGCCAGGGCCGGCAGGTCTCGTTAAGATAGAGCAGTTTGTGCCAGTAGAGCGCCATCTGGGTCTCGTCAAGGATGACAAGCAGCCGTTGATCAAGGATCAGATTCGGGCTCAACAGCCTGAGCAGGCCCAGTTGATCCATGCGCCGGATGGCCGGTAATGGGTCCTCCTCAGAGAGGATCTGTCTCAGCTCGCTGAAAAAACGCCGGCCGAACATTCGGCTGAACAGGTTCATCTTGACAGCGCTTTTGATCAGGCGCTCCGCATGCTTGCCGATCGTAAACCCCATACGCTGTTCAAGCCGGATAGCGCGGAATATCCGGGTGGGGTCTTCGACAAAACTCAGGTTGTGGAGGATCCGGATCTGCCGGTCCTTCAGATCGTTCTGGCAGTTGAAGAAATCCACCAGGGTGCCGAACTGTTCCGGGTTCAGATGGATGGCCATGGCATTTATGGTAAAGTCGCGGCGATAGAGGTCGAGCTTGATCGAACTCAATTC
>MGTA01000259.1:0-5150 GCA_001799225.1 Deltaproteobacteria bacterium RIFOXYD12_FULL_50_9 | reverse complement strand
CACATCAATCTTGAGCGAATCAGGCAGTTTGACCACGGCAGTGTTGAATTTTTCATGGGTCCGGACCTCGCCGCCCAGTTGTTCGGCAAGCTGCTTGGCAAAGAGGATACCGTCGCCCTCAACCACGATGTCGAGATCGAGATTCTTGATGTGGAGCAGGAGGTCGCGGACAAAGCCGCCGACCGCGTAAGCCGCCCATTTGTTTTTCCGGGCAATCTCGCCGATCGTTCTGAGCAGGACAATCACATCCTTGGGCAGAGTTTCGATCAGCAGGCTGTTAACATTGCGGTTCCGCATGGTGTCGGGTTGATCTGCCTCGGCCAGTAGATTTTTCGGCAGACGGGCCGGGTCATTGACCAGCAGGTTCAAAAGATCGGTACGGGTGATGACGCCCTGGATCCCCTGCTCATCACAAACCGGGATAAAGCGCTGGCGGTTCTGGATGATCAGTTCTTCAATATCGGATAACGTCGCAGTCGGCGGCAGGGAGACGAAATCAGTGCTCATGTATTCGGATACCGGCAGATCGCCAAGGCCATGGAAAATAGCCTTCTCCGTAACCCGTCTGGAGATCAGGCCAAGGACCTTGGCGCGCTCTTCAAATACCGGCAGCACGGTGACGTTGTAACGGGTGAGGATGAGATTGGCCTCTTTGATCGCCACCTCGGGCTTGACCGAGATGACCGGTGAGGACATGAGCGCGCCGGCCACGCTTTTCGGCAAGACATGCTTGTGGAGAAGTTGGACAAGCTTCTCTTCGGTCTGCACAAGCGTCATATCTTTAATCGTAGCTGAAGCGGCCGAGGCATGGCCGCCGCCGCCGAATTCGGCAGTGATCTTGCCGACATTGACCTCAGGGACTCGACTGCGGGCGATCAGGTAGACCCGGTCACCCATCCGGACCAGAGCAAAAAGGGTGTCAAGATTTTCCATGACCATGAAACGTCGGACCAGCAGGGCAAACTCGTCGATATAGTCGGCGGTCGACACCTTGGCCACAACAATATCGATCCCCTCGATGGTATAGGTGCTGGCTGCCTGGATCATGGTGTGCAGAAGGGTGACCTGGCTGGAGGTGAGTTCCTGCGAGACAAACTGCGAGACCCTGTTCAGATCAGCGCCCTGCTCAAGCAGCCAGGCCATGGCGTTCAGATCTTCGGCGGTCGTGGTGTCAAAGGTGAACGAGCCGGTGTCTTCATGGATGGCCATGGCCATAATAGTGGCCTCATCCTTGTTGATGGTGATCCCTTTTTCCCGGAAGATATTGATAAATATTGTCGAGGTCGAGCCTACCGGCCTGATCACCTCAAGCTGGCCATGCAGATCATCGGCAGCTTCAGGATGGTGGTCGTAGATGTGGATGGTCAGGCCGGGATTGTCAAGACACTCGGCAAATTTGCCGATCCGTTTGGCCTGCCGTGTATCAACCAGGATCAGCCGGCTGACCTTTTTTAGGCTGATATTCTTGATCCGCTGGAAATCATAAAAATGGATGGACTGAACAAAGTAGTCGCGCAGGTTCTTCTCTTGAGAGCCGGAAAAGGCAAGAATTGCCTCGGGATAGAGCTTCCGCGCCATAATCATGGAGGCAAGCCCGTCAAAGTCGGCGTTGAGATGGGTGGTGATGACTTCCATGCTGGCGTTTTATTCTCGCTGGAGAGGTTGCAATATATGCGTTTATAAATATTCGACAACACCTTAAACGAAACAGGCCAAATTCACAATTGAAACCGATGACCTTCAATTTTACCTTGATTTTCATTTGTGGAGGGATAATGATATCATTAAGTTATATGAAGATGAAACTATTAGTGATCAGGTCTGATGATGGCGAATAGTATGCATTAAGGAATATGCTTGGCGGGGGAATTGGCATGGGAGTTGTTGATTTTGCTGAAATTGAAAAATTTGCAGCAGCAGTGGCCCGGGAGTTTTCGCCTGAACGAGTTGTGCTGTTTGGTTCATATGCCACTGGGAATGCCAAGCCTGAATCAGATATTGACCTGTTGGTGATTATGCCTGGAGATGTTTCCGGTGTATGGATTGCCGCTGAAATTATTCAACGATTGAAACCTACCTTGCCAGTCGAACTCATCGTTCGTTCCTCCGGGCAGATTCGAAAACGACTGGCCTTGAACGATTTCTTTTTCCACGAAATCATGAATACAGGGAAGGAGTTGTATGCAGCCACTCACAATTGAGTGGATTACAAAGGCAGAAGGGGATTTAGCGACTGCATGGAGGGAGTTGCGCGCACGCAAGTCGCCCAACTACGATTCAGCCTGCTTTCACGCCCAACAGTGTGCCGAAAAGTATCTTAAAGCCTCTTTGCAGGAAGCAGGAAGCCCATTTGGTAAGACTCATAATCTATCGTTCTGCAGCCGGCAATCCTTAGCGAATCTAATCTTGGCCCGCTGTGGGCGAAAATTTTTTCGCCCCTACAATCGTCGAACATGCCTGATCGGCTATTGGTTTAAAGCCTTGTTAGCCGAATGGTGCCGGAAGTGTGGTGCAGAGCCCGCAATGGTAACTGCGATTAAAATAAAAAGATAATTTTTTCTCTGCGCCTCAGCGCGAGTATAAGTTTTTCGCGAATTCATCACATTTCCTTTCTTCCTCTTCTCTCGGAACTCTTCATTTTCCTTTGCGGCTACCAGCCGCATCTTGTGACCTTTCAAATCTGTAAAAATTTTCCTCCTGCAAATTGCTATTTCAGAAACTGGTAACCGGGAACTGTAATTTGTAAAACGGCAACCAGAATATGATGAAATATTGATATATTTAGCGATTAATAAAAGGTTTAAATAATCATTGACAGGATACCTTATACTTAGTATCCACTATTTTCTAGTCTATAAAGTAGACAGGTTATTAACAATAAATTGGCCATCAACCTGATAATAAATCCATTCGAACCGTCTTTCCATTGTTTCCTGCCAAGGAGATTGCACGGAAATAGAAGATTATAGCATGGCGGTAACGTAATGGAGATGCAGGATAAATTTGTATATTTGTTTTGCAGGTTATTTTTGAGAATAGGTAAATAAATTTAGCCACTACCGGATTTAATCGTTTTTTGAAATTTCGGAATTGAGAAGCTAAGTTGCCTATACATAATATTTAGCGATAATTAATATAGTAGAGCATTAAAAAGCCGAAAATATTCCGGTGTATACAGTCATATTGGTTATTATGGATGTTTTTAATCAATTATTGTAGTTAGTATGGGGACGAGAGGCTAGGAAACAGAGTAGGGACATCCTGTTTTTCTAACTCACTTCAATAGATAAATAGATAACTGTGTCTCTCTGGTAGTCCAAACACTAATTAAGTATGGTGTCCCTATAATTACTCCTATAATTACTCTATAATTACTTGGCGAGCTGTTTCATAAGTTGGTTCCGCAGGTGTCGACGGGCAAACCCGGGCGGCCCAAAAATCCAGAGCGTGTCATTGATGCGGATCTGAATTACAAGGAGGGGAAAAAATGAACATGTGTGTAACTAGAGCAGCGGTTGTGGTATTCGTTATCTCATGCGTTGTCCTGGTGAATCAAGCACAGGCTACGCTGAGCGCAGACGCCATCATTATCTCCTGCGTCACAAATGATTACGACTACAAGATCGAATTGAGGAGTTTAGAGGCTGACAAGAATAATAGGTTACCTAGTACAAGCAAAGGTACGCGATTCCTATTCGTTCTTCCGGATGATGCATCTAAAATCACGCTCAATGAGTCAATAAGGCAATCTCGCTTGGCTGAGGATGTCTCTGCCATCTTAGGGACGATTGGAGTCATGGAAGGTATTGTACAGTCACCTATGCAACAATGCGTTCTTCACAAGCAGGAATACAAGAGATCTACTATCACGATCGATGTCCAAGATAAAGACAAGTCAATTTTGAAGAGGACCATGATCGCTGGCCCCGACGAACACATCTATTTGTCGGCTGACATGCCTGTTACCAACGTCAAGCAACTTGTATATGATTCTGCGACACAAACGGTTCATGAAAAGGAGAAGCCAGCCTCATTCTATATTGGTCTCAATTGGCAACTGGGCGACATATACAGAGACTACACAGGTAGTGATTTCTATAAGAATCTCTCGTTCAAGATTCTCGTGAAGGCATCGTCGAATCCTAGCGAGTCGATGGGTGTCGGCCTGGCCTATTCCCTACCTTACGGGGACATCTTTGCAGCGAGTGTATGGACGAAAGATGAGGACGCCGTACCCGGAAATAGCACAGATACTACGCAATCCTATATAGCTGGAATTAGCTTTAACATATCGAAGGGCCTCCTGTGGCTCAAGAAGAGCAATTGACCGAATTAAGAGTTAACCTGTGTGGTAATATAAGCAACAGGAGCCATTTCTCATTAATATGGTGTGAGGAAGGCAGATGCGAAAACTAGCGGTCGGTGAAAAGGCGTTAAAAAGACAAGCTGGACGTTCTTATTTATTTCTCTTAGTTGTTTCAATAAATTAATAGGTAAGAATGTCCCATGAGATCCTCCGCCCGGAGCAGCGGACAGAAAGAGAGCGAGAACGTCGCGCATGAAGGCCTGGTCGTTAACTTTACTACCAGCAGTAATGGCCCGGTTAAAATACAGGTAGAAGGTGCTATGTTTGTGATCTGGTGCCGAAACGTTATTGACCAAAAAGGAGGCTGTCTTATGCGATTCGCGCTGGTTGTGTGGATGTGCGTCGTCTGTCTTGCGACTGCGGTGCCCGTTGGGGCGGAAGATAACGATCGGGAGTACTTCGGACTTCAGTTCGAGAACGACTCTTTTGCAGATACAGATCGATACTACACGCACGCGACGCGTTTCGACTACCTGTTCGCGGCGAATAAGAATCCCGATCAGCTCAACTGGTATCGCAAGTTGCTCCCTGACGCAGGGAACCGCAACACCGTGCTCGGGTTCTATCTGGGGCAGCATTTATATACGCCGCCCGACATAACGATCGCCGACCCGCCCAAAGACCAGCGACCGTACGGGGGGTGGCTGTATTTGGGCATTCAAGGAACGGCGATCACACTAGATGGCTTAGTGGCGGATACCTTGGCGTTTAGCGTCGGCGTCATCGGGCCTTCCGCAGGTTCTGAAACATCCCAAAAAGTCGTGCACAAGATCATTCACTCAGA